>NZ_SPVG01000074.1 GCF_004614165.1 Duganella callida
CGCAGCAAGCCACGCGCGCGCGCCGCCTGCAGGGCGCGCTCGAGCTTTTCCTCGGGGGTTTCCTCGGCGGGCGTGGCGTCGAGCAGCCCCATGTCGTCCAGTTCCGGCACCGCGCGGCCGGCGTGGGCCAGGCGCTGGTCGTCCGCCTGCTCATCGCTGGCGGCCTGGCTGGCCAAGGCCTCGGCGGTCCTGGTGATCCGGCTGACGTTGCCGCAGATGCGCGGCACCAGGATGCAGTGCTGGTCGACGCAGTAGACCGCGCCCGGTTCGACGCGGTCGGCCGACCACTTGTCGCGTGTCACCGTACGGCAGACTGACGCCTTGCCGAAATGCATGTCGCGGATGGCGGCGTCGTATTTATGCTTGCCGGCGATGGCGTCGCGGGTGATCTCGACCTGGTCGTCCGCCTGGCCCTCGGCCATGCGGCGCTTCAAGGTGCTGCGCACGGCTTCCGGCATGTCGGTATAGCGGTCGATGGCGGCGATGACGCCGCCGGTGTAGGGATTGTGTCCCGGATGGTCCCAGGAACAGGCGGGCTGCACGGCAGCGACGAGGGTAACGGCTAGCAGTAAAGGCATGATGCAAACTTTCAGGCTGGCGCTATCGCAGGGGCTGGGCGGCGTAGGATTTACATAAAATTGAATAACTGTTTCGCCATGATATTACAAATTTCGTAAACTTTGTACGTCTGCCGGAAATTTTTAATGCCAGGTGGCCATGACGCACTGCCGTGGTGCGCGCGTGCACCAGCTTGCGCGTCGCCGACGGAACTTGCCCAAGTCCCTGTTTTCAGAGTAGAATCTCGGGTTGCTCGACCCTGGTTTGGGCAATGTTGTTAAATCCGTTAATTTAAACACGCGAATCCGCTCGACAAGGGTGCCTGGCCTAGGCTGAGGTGACTGATCGGATTCCAGAACTAACCCTGGAGTAAATTATGTCCGTAACTATGCGCGAAATGCTGGAAGCCGGTGTCCACTTTGGTCACCAAACCCGTTTCTGGAACCCAAAGATGGCTCCTTTCATCTTCGGTCACCGCAACAAGATCCATATCATCAATCTGGAAAAGACGATGGGTATGTATCAAGAGGCGATGAAGCATGTTAAGCAAGTAGCCGCTTCGCGTGGCACCATCCTGATGGTGGGCACCAAGCGTCAAGCTCGCGAAATCATTGCTGCCGAAGCTCAGCGCGCAGGCGTTCCTTATGTTGACCAGCGTTGGCTGGGCGGCATGCTGACCAACTTCAAGACCATCAAGACCTCGATCAAGCGCCTGAAAGACATGGAAGCGGCGATCGAAGACGGTTCGATCGAGAAGCTGTCGAAGAAAGAAGCACTGATGTTCCAGCGCGAGCTGGTCAAGCTGCAGAAATCGATCGGCGGCATCAAGGACATGGGCGGCGTGCCTGACGCCATCTTCGTCGTTGACGTTGGCTACCACAAGGGCGCTATCACCGAAGCCGCGAAACTGGGCATCCCAGTGATCGGCGTGGTCGATACCAACCACTCGCCAGAAGGCGTGCAGTACGTTATCCCTGGTAACGACGACTCCTCCAAAGCGATCACCCTGTACGCCCGCGGCGTGGCAGATGCGATCCTGGAAGGCCGTGCCGCCGCCGGCGCCGACGTAGTCGAAGCAATCAAGGCCGCATCGAGCGACGAATACGTTGAAGTCAGCGAACAGGCTTAATCGTTTCTGATTGGCTGTAAGAAAAAAGGGGTGGCCACCAGCTCCCCCTTTTTTTTAACATAAATGGTTGGAGCGCGGCACCAGCGGCGCTCACCACACCACCGAATACCGAATTACCGTATAACAGGAGAAACACATGGCAGCGATTACTGCAGCAATGGTAGGCGAACTGCGCGCGAAGACCGACGCGCCTATGATGGAATGCAAAAAAGCACTGACCGAAGCCGAAGGCGACATGGGTCGTGCGGAAGAGATCCTGCGCGTCAAGCTGGGCGGCAAAGCCTCGAAAGCTTCGGCCCGCATCACCGCTGAAGGCGTGGTAGCCACCTACATCGCCGGCGGCGTCGGCGCCATCGTCGAAGTCAACTCGGAAACCGACTTCGTCGCCAAGAACGACGACTTCCTGGCGCTGGCGCAGACCGCCGCCAAGCTGGTCGCTGAAAACAACCCGGCCGACGTGGCTGCCCTGCTGGCGCTGCCAACCGGCAACGGCCAGACCCTGGACGAAGTGCGTTCGGCCCTGATCGGCAAGATCGGCGAAAACATGTCGATCCGCCGCTTCCAGCGCTTCGAAACCAGCGCCAAGCTGGCTTCCTACCTGCACGGCTCGCGCATCGGTGTGATCGTCGAGTTCGACGGCGCCGACGAGCAAGTGGGCAAGGACGTGGCCATGCACATCGCCGCCATGAAGCCGGTTTCGCTGTCGGCTGACCAGGTGCCGGCCGAACTGATCGAAAAAGAGCGCTCGGTCGCCAAGCTGAAGGCCGACGAAGACGCGGCTGCCGCCGTCGCCGCCGGCAAGCCAGCCCAGCCTGCCGACATCGTCGCCAAGCGTCTGGAAGGCTCGGTACAGAAGTTCCTGAAGGAAGTGTCGCTGCTGAACCAGGCGTTCGTGAAGAACGACAAGCAGTCGATCGAGCAGATGCTGAAAGAAAAATCGACCACCGTGAAAGCCTTCACCATGTACGTGGTGGGCGAAGGTATCGAGAAGAAGGTAGACGACTTCGCAGCGGAAGTGGCCGCGCAAATGGCCGCTAACAAAGCGTAATCAAGAAAACGGGCCGAGAGGCCCGTTTTTTTAAGCCCGCAGCAGTATCCGGCGCCGGGCAAGGTATCATAGGCGCCGGCAAGCCTTACCCCCGAATCAATCAACTTAGGAGCCCCGTCTCATGTCCAAACCAGCCTACAAGCGCGTCCTCCTCAAATTGTCCGGCGAAGCCCTGATGGGCGATGATGCATACGGCATCAACCGCGGCACGATCGAACGGATGGTGGCCGATGTGGCCGAAGTCGCGAAACTGGGCGTGGAACTGGCGATCGTCATCGGCGGCGGCAACATCTTCCGCGGCGTCGCACCCGGCGCCCAGGGCATGGACCGCGCCACCGCCGACTACATGGGCATGCTGGCCACCGTCATGAATGCGCTGGCGCTGGCCGACGCCATGCGCCATGTCGGCATCACCGCGCGCGTGATGTCGGCGATCGGCATCGAGCAGGTGGTCGAGCCGTATGTGCGCCCGAAGGCGCTGCAGTACCTGGAAGAAGGCAAGGTGGTGGTGTTCGCCGCCGGCACCGGCAATCCGTTCTTCACCACCGACACGGCAGCGGCGCTGCGCGGCTCGGAAGTGAGCGCGGAAATCGTGCTGAAGGCCACCAAGGTGGACGGCGTGTACACCGCCGACCCGAAGAAAGACCCGAATGCCACGCTGTACAGCTCGATCAGCTTCGACGAAGCGATCGCCAAGCACCTGCAGGTGATGGACGCCACCGCGTTTGCGCTGTGCCGCGACCAGAAACTGCCGATCAAGGTGTTCTCCATCACCAAGCCGGGCGCGCTCAAGCGCGTCATCATGGGCGAGGATGAGGGTACACTGGTTCACGTTTAAATATACCAATCAGGAGAGCAGCAATGTCTGTAGCTGACGTTAAAAAGAGTGCGCAGGAGCGCATGACCAAATCGCTGGAAACCCTGCGCGGCGACCTCGCCAAAGTCCGTACCGGCCGTGCCCACACCGGCATCCTCGACCACGTGATGGTCGATTACTACGGCAACCCGACCCCGATCAACCAGGTGGCCAACCTGACCCTGATCGACGCGCGCACCATCGGTGTGCAGCCGTTCGAAAAGAAAATGGGCGCGACCATCGAGAAGGCCATCCGCGACGCCGACCTGGGTCTGAACCCGTCGGCCCAGGGCGACCTGATCCGCGTGCCGACCCCGCCGCTGACCGAAGAGCGCCGCAAGGAAATGGTCAAGCTGTGCAAGAGCGAAGCCGAGGACGCCAAGGTGGCCGTGCGCAACATCCGCCGTGACGCCAACGAAGGTCTGAAGAAGCTGGTCAAGGACAAGGCCATCTCGGAAGACGACGAGCGCCGTGGCGTCGACGATGTGCAAAAGCTGACCGACAAGTTCATCGTCGACATCGACAAGATGGTGGCTGAGAAAGAAAAAGAAGTTCTGACGGTGTAATCCCGAGGGCGCCAGCCGGGCGGCCCGTACAGTCACGCGCGTGACTGGCGGTGTCTGCTATGCTGGCGCCTTGTCTTTTTGTCTCACACCTGCAATACTTTGTATTTTGGCACCAAAGTTTTCATGAAATATACGAGTTCGACTACTGAGGTACCAGACGCGCCCGCCGTGCCGCGCCATGTGGCCATCATCATGGACGGCAATGGCCGTTGGGCGACCAAACGCTTCCTGCCGCGCGTGGCCGGTCACGCCAAGGGCGTGGACGCGGTGCGCACCGTGGTTGAATCCTGCGCCCGCCGCGGCGTGGAATACCTGACCCTGTTCGCCTTCAGTTCCGAAAACTGGCGTCGTCCGGAAGAGGAAGTGTCGCTGCTGATGCGCCTGTTCGTCACCGCGCTCGAGCGCGAAGTGTCCAAGCTGCACGCAAATAACATCCGCCTGCGCGTGGTGGGCGACCTCAGCCGCGCCGACGCCAAGCTGCAGGACATGATCGCCGGCGCCGAGCGCAAGACCGCCGCCAATACCCGCATGACGCTGACCGTGTGCTTCAACTATGGCGGCCGCTGGGACATCATGCAGGCGGTCAAGCAGATGGTGCAGGCCCATCCGGGCGCATCCGACTTCACCGAAGAGCAGCTGGCGCCGCACCTGGCCATGGCCTACGCGCCCGAGCCCGACCTGTTCATCCGCACCGGCGGCGAAAAGCGCATCTCGAATTTCCTGTTGTGGCAGCTGGCCTATACCGAGCTGTTCTTCACCGATACCTACTGGCCCGACTTTTCCGCTGAAAGCCTGGACGAGGCCATCGCTTCCTATCAGCACCGCGAGCGTCGCTTCGGCCGCACCAGTGCGCAAGTTGCCGAGACTGCGAGCTAAACGATGCTGAAAACCCGCGTGATCACCGCTGTGGTGCTGCTGGCGATTTTGCTGCCGGTGCTGTTCTTGAATTATTTCCCTGCCTTCGCGCTGGTGGTCACGCTGTTCGTGGCCGGCGCCGTGTGGGAGGGCGCGCGTCTGTTCGGCCTCGGCGAGACCGGCGCGCGCGTGGCCGGCTTGCTTGGCGGCGTGCTGTTCGCGTACATGCTGTACGCGGCCCAGCCGGGCGCGGCGCGCGCGCTGTTCGGCGTGGCCGCCTTGCTGTGGTTTATCCGCTATGCGCCGACGCTGGGCATGGGCCTGCCGCCGCTGGGCGGCGTCGCCAACTGGACGCTGGCGATCACCTTCGGCTTTGCGGTGTTTGCCGCCTTCTTCGCCATCGTCGGCCTGTACCTGCACTCGCCTTTGTATTTGCTGTCGGTGATGGTGCTGGTGTGGATCGCCGACATCGGCGCCTACTTCGCCGGCAAGGCCTTTGGCAAGCGCAAGCTGGCGCCGAGCATCTCGCCCGGCAAGTCGTGGGAAGGCGCCATCGGCGGCGCCGTCGCCGTGCTGGTGCTGGCGGCGCTGTCGATCATGCTGGCCGGTGGCGTTGCCCCCTGGTTGCAGGACACCTTCGCCTACCGCCTGCAGGCGCGCTTCGGCTGGGGCCTGGCGCTGCTGGTGCTGCTGGTGATCGTGATGTTCTCCGTGATCGGCGACCTGTTCGAATCCCAGCTCAAGCGCCGCGCCGGCATGAAGGACAGCAGCAACCTGCTGCCCGGCCACGGCGGCGTGCTCGATCGCGTCGACGCTTTGATCCCGGTGCTGCCGATGGCGGCGCTGATTTCGTCCTGGCTCTGAAAGACTTACCATGCAACGTATTACCATCCTCGGCGCCACCGGATCGATCGGCGTCTCCACCCTGGACGTCATCGCCCGCCACCCGCAGCGCTACAGCGTGTATGCGCTGTCCGCGCACAGCCGCGTCGATGAACTGGCGGCGCAGTGCGTGCAGTTCCGCCCCGCGCGCGCGGTGGTCGGCACCGCCGCCGCCGCCGACCGCCTGAGCGCCTTGCTGCGCGCGGCCGGCGTCAACACCGAAGTGGAGTGGGGCGAGCAGGCCCTGTGCAGCATCGCCGGCGCGGCGGAAACCGACAGCGTGATGGCCGCCATCGTCGGCGCGGCCGGTCTGGCGCCGACCCTGGCGGCGGCGCGCGCCGGCAAGAAGATACTGCTGGCAAACAAGGAGGCGCTGGTGATGTCCGGCCAGCTGTTCATGGACGCCGTGCGTGAATCGGGCGCGGTGCTGCTGCCGATCGACAGCGAGCACAACGCCATCTTCCAGAGCATGCCGCAGTTCGGCGGCAAGGTGCCGGCGGTGCGCGACGCGGCGGCCGGCGTGGCCAAGGTGCTGCTGACCGCCTCCGGCGGGCCGTTCCTGAACCGCGAGGTGGCCACGCTGGACACGGTGACGCCGGAGCAGGCCTGCAAGCACCCCAACTGGTCGATGGGCCGCAAGATTTCGGTCGACTCGGCCACCATGATGAACAAGGGCCTGGAAGTGATCGAGGCGCACTGGCTGTTCGGCGCTCCGGCCGAGCAGATCGAGGTGGTGATCCATCCGCAGTCGGTGATCCATTCGATGGTGTCGTACGTCGACGGTTCGGTGCTGGCGCAGCTGGGTAATCCGGACATGCGCACCCCGATCGCGCACGCGCTGGCCTACCCGGAGCGCATCGCCTCCGGCGTGGCGCAGCTGGATCTGACGCAGATCGCCACGCTGCAATTCCACAAGCCGGACTTCGAGCGCTTCCCGTGCCTGCGCCTGGCGTTCGAGGCGCTGCGTGCCGGCGGTTGCGCGCCGGCCGTGCTGAACGCGGCCAACGAGGTGGCGGTGCAAGCCTTTCTCGACCTGCGGATCGGCTTCCGCCAGATCGACCGCGTGATCGCCCATGTGGTGGAAGCGCTGCCGTGCATGGCCGCCGACAGCATCGAGGTGGTGATGGCGCAGGATGCCGCCGCCCGCGCCGCCGCGCAGACCCGTATCGCCGGACTGGCAAAATGAACTTCCTGCAGACCGTGCTGGCGTTTGTCGTCTGCCTCGGCTCCCTGATCGTCTTCCATGAGCTGGGCCACTACCTGGTGGCGCGCTGGTGCGGCGTCAAGGTGCTGCGCTTCTCGGTCGGCATGGGCAAGGTGGTGTGGTCGCGCCGCTTCGGGCCGGACCAGACCGAATGGGCCATCTCGGCGCTGCCGCTGGGCGGCTACGTCAAGATGCTGGACGCCCGCGAGGGCGAGCTGACCGGCCTGCCGGAGTCCGACCTGAAACGCGAATTCACGCGCCAGAATGTGTGGAAGCGCATCGCCATCGTGGCCGCCGGCCCGCTGGCCAACTTCCTGATCGCCATCGTGCTGTTCGCCGGCCTGTACATGGTCGGCGTCGAGGAACCGAGCAGCAAGATCAGCCTGCATCCGGCCACCGAACAGGGCAAGCTGGAAGCCACCGCGGCCTGGCGCGCCGGCCTGCGTTCCGGCGACGTCATCACCGCCGTCAACGACCAGCCGGTGCAGGCGTGGTCGGACCTGCGCTGGCAGTTCATCCAGTCCGCCATCGACAAGCGCGACCTGCGTCTCGCGGTCGAGCGCGCGGGGCAGGGGCGCTTCAGCTTCACGCTGCCGGCCGCCGCGCTGGCCGGCGTCGACCTGGAGGGCGACGTGCCGGGCGCGCTCGGCGTCGGTGTCTCGCGTCCCGCGCCGGTGGTGCAGCAGATCGTGCCGGGCAGCCCGGCCGCACAGGCGGGCCTGCAGGTCGGCGACCTGCTGACGGCGGTGGACGGCGCGGCCGTCAGCGACGGCATCGCTTTCATCGACATCATCCGCGGCTCGGCCGGCAAGACGGTGCAGGTCACGCTGCAGCGCGCCGGCCAGCCGGTGACGCTGGCGGTGACGCCGCAGGCCGAACAGGCAAAATCCGGCAAAGGAACTGTAACAGTCGGTAAGATCGGCGCTTACGTCGCGCTGCAGCCGGATATGATCAAAGTGCCTTCGGCGCCGCTGGCGGCCATCGGCAAGGCGGTCGAAAAGGTCTGGGACACTTGTACGATGACGCTGAAGATGATCGGCAAGATGATCACCGGCGAGGCCTCGCTGAAAAACGTCACCGGCCCCATCACCATCGCCGATTATGCCGGCCAGACCGCAAGGATGGGCGCGGTGAGCTATCTGAGTTTCATCGCCTTCATCAGTATTAGTCTGGGGGTAATGAATTTGCTGCCAATTCCCGTTCTAGACGGGGGGCATTTGCTGTATTATTCGCTGGAAGTTTTAACTGGGCGTTCTGTGCCGGAACGCGTCGGCGAAATCGCGCAGCGGCTGGGCATGGGTTTGTTGCTGACCCTGATGCTGCTGGCGGTGTTCAACGATGTCGCCCGGTTGCTGTAGCAGTACTGTGTAGTTCCCGTTTGGATTTAGCCATTGAACCCGATGAAATTATATTCTGACCGTATTACTTCAACTTCCTTGCGCCGCAGCCTGATCGGCGCCGCTGTCCTGGCACTGTGCAGCGGCAGCGCCATGGCGATCGATCCTTTCGTCATCAAAGATATCCGCGTCGAAGGAATCCAGCGTACGGAAGCCGGTACGGTCTTCAGCTATCTGCCGGTGCGTGTCGGCGAAACCTTCAATGACGACAAATCGGTCACCGCCATCAAGGCGCTGTACGCCACCGGCTTTTTCAAGGATGTGAAGCTGGAGAAGGATGGCGAGGTGCTGGTGGTGCTGGTCGAGGAACGTCCGGCCATCGCCAAGGTGGATTTCACCGGTGCCAAGGAATTCGAGAAGGATACGCTGGTCAAGGCGCTGAAGGACATCGGCGTGGGCGAGGCCAAGATCTTCGACAAGGCCTCGGTCGACCGCGCGGAGCAGGAACTGAAGCGTCAGTATCTGTCGCATGGCCTGTACGGCGTCAAGGTGGTCACCACCGTGACCCCGATCGAGCGTAACCGCGTCAACATCACCTTCGCGGTGGACGAGGGCGAAGTCGCCAAGATCAAGCAGATCAACATCGTCGGCAACAAGCTGTTCTCCGACAAGGAACTGAAAGACCAGCTGGCGCTGAACACCGGCGGCTGGTTCGCCTGGTACACCAAGTCCAACCAGTACTCCAAGACCAAGCTGACCGGCGACCTGGAATCGCTGAAGTCCTTCTACCTGAATCGCGGCTACATCGAGATGAACATCGATTCGACCCAGGTGTCGATCACGCCCGACAAGAAGGACATCTACATCACCATCAACATCACCGAGGGCGAGAAGTACAACGTCAAGGACATCAAGTTCGAGGGCGAGACCTTCGGCCGCGAAGAAGAGCTGCGCGGCCTGGTCCTGCTGCGCAAGGGCGAGGTCTACTCGGGCGAGCGCCTGACCGCCACCAACAAGCTGATCTCGGACCGCCTGGGCACCTTCGGCTACGCCTTCGCCAACGTCAACGCCAACCCGGACATCGACCGCGACAAGCGCGAAGTCTCGTTCACCTTCTTCATCGATCCCGGCAAGCGCGCCTACGTGCGCCACATGAACATCGCCGGCAATACCTCCACCCGCGACGAGGTGATTCGCCGCGAGTTCCGCCAGTTCGAATCGTCGTGGTACGACGCCAACCGCATCAAGCTGTCGCGCGACCGCGTCGACCGTCTCGGCTACTTCAAGGACGTCACCATCGACACGCCGGAAGCGCAGGGCACCTCCGACCAGGTGGACGTGAACCTGACCGTGACCGAAAAGCCGACCGGTAACTTCCAGATCGGCGGCGCGTTCTCGCAGGCGGAGAAATTCTCGTTCCAGGCGGCGATCCAGCAGGCCAACTTCGCCGGTTCGGGCACCACCGTGGGCCTGGAGCTGAACACCTCCAAGTACAGCCGCACGATTTCGTTCTCGCAGACCGACCCGTACTACACCGACGAAGGCGTGTCGCGCGGTTACGAGCTGTATCTGCGCACGCAGCAGCCGCCGGCGCTGAACATCGGTTCCTACACCATCAAGCAGCAGGGTGGCCGCATCAGCTACGGCGTGCCGTTCTCGGAAGTGGACACCGTGTTCTTCGGCATCGGCCTGGAACGTTCGAAGATCACCACCGACACCACTTCGCCGATCCGCTTCCAGGAATACGTCAACACCATCAACGGCACCACCAGCGGCGTCGGTACCGCCGCCACCAACGCGGTGCCGCTGACCGTGGCGTGGGCGCGCGACAGCCGCGACTCGGCGCTGACGCCGACCGTCGGCCGCTACCAGCGCGCCAACCTGGAACTGGACGTGGTCGGCCAGCAGAAATACTACCGCGCGGTGTACGAACACCAGTGGTACAAGCCGCTGTTCTCGAAGGTCACGCTGGCGCTGAAGGGCGAATTCGACTACGGCCATGGCCTGGGCAACAGCGCCTACCCGGTGTTCAAGAACTTCTACGGCGGCGGCATCGGCTCGGTGCGCGGCTATCTGAGCTCGTCGCTGGGCGCGGTCGATTCGCGCTACTACGATGCGCTGGGCGGCGCCTCGCGCGTGATCGGCAACGCCGAACTGCAGCTGCCGTTCCCCGGCTCGGGCCAGGACCGCAGCCTGCGCTGGTTCGGCTTCCTCGATACCGGCCAGGTTTACCAGGAAGGCGAAAAGATCCGCTATTCGCAGCTGCGTTACTCGACCGGTCTGGGTATCAGCTGGATTTCGCCGGTGGGCCCGCTCAAGTTGAGTTATGCTAAGCCTTTGAATGCCAAGGAAGGCGACCGCCTGGAGCGCTTCCAGTTCCAGATGGGGTCCGGCTTCTGATGGCGGCAAGAAGTACATTACCTCGGAATTTTTACCTCGGAGAAACAAGTTGAAGACTGCATCTGCAACCATGACCAAATTCCTCGCCGTGCTTGCACTGGGCTGGTGTTCATTGGCGCCGGTGCAGGCTCAGACCAATCCGTCGCGTATCGCCTGGATCAGCCCTGAGCGCATCTACAACGAATCCAGGCTGGCCAAGCTGGCCGAGGAAAAGCTGAAGGAAGAGTTCAAGGGCCGCGAGAAAGCCATGAACGACATGGCGGCGCGGCTGAAGGCGGCGTCGGAAAAGCTGGACAAGGATGCGCCGTCGCTGAGCGAACAGGATCGCCTGAAGCGCCAGCGCGACGTGTTCGAGCTGGACAAGGAATACCAGCGTCGCCAGCGCGAGTTCCGTGAAGACCAGAGCCAGCGCGTCAACGAGGAACGCCAGGCGATTTCGGAAAAGGCCACCAAGATCATCAAGCAGCTGGCCAATACCGAAGGTTTCGACATCGTGCTGCAGGACGCCGTATGGGCCAGCAACCGTATCGACATCACCGACAAGGTGCTTGCGGCGCTGGATAAAGACAAGTAAAACCACGATTGGATCACCCGATGGGCACTCGACTAGGAGCATTGGTCGAACGCCTGGGCGGCGAGTTGGTGGGCGATGCGAACCTGGAAGTGACCGGGATCGCGCCCCTGACCGACGCCGGCGTTTCGCACATCAGCTTTCTCAGCAATAGCAAACTGCGCGCCGAGGCGCTGCAGAGCAAGGCGGCGGCACTGATCGTGTCGGCCGCCGACGATGCGTTCATCGCCGCCGGTTACGGCGGCGCGCGCATCGTCGTCAAAAATCCGTACGTGTATTTCGCCCGCGCGGCGCAGTATTTCGAAGCGCTGACGGCGCTCAGGCCGGCGCCCGGCGTGCATGCCACGGCGGTGGTGGCCGACAGCGCCCGGGTGGCGCCATCGGCGCACATCGGCGCGCGCGTGGTGATCGAGGATGGCGCCGTGATCGGCGAGGATGCAGTGATCGGCGCCGGCTGCTTCATCGGCCGCGAGGCGGAGATCGGCGAGGGCACGCAGTTCTTCGCCAACGTGACCTTCCAGGCGCGCTGCCGGATCGGCAAGCGCGGCATCATCCACTCGGGCGCGGTGATCGGCACCGACGGTTTCGGTTTCGCCAACGAGGGCGGCGTCTACATCAAGATTCCGCAGGTGGGGCGGGTGGTGATCGGCGACGACGTCGACATCGGCGCCAACACCACCATCGACCGCGGCGCGCTGGCCGACACCATCATCGAGGACGGCGTCAAGCTGGACAACCAGATCCAGATCGGCCACAACTGCCACATCGGCGCGCACACGGCGATGGCCGGCTGCGTCGGCGTGGCCGGCAGCGCGAAGATCGGCAAGTACTGCACCTTCGGCGGGGCCGCCATGGTGCTGGGCCATCTGACCATTGTCGACAAGGTGCACGTCGGCTCGGGCAGCATGGTGTCGCGCTCGATCCTGGAGCCGGGCCAGTACACCGGCTTCTACCCGCTGGCGAAGAACGCCGACTGGGAAAAGTCGGCCGTCATCGTGCGCAACCTGTCGGCCATGCGCGACAAGATCCGCGCGCTGGAAAAAATTATCAAGACCAAAACAGAGAACGAAGAATCATGACCACGACGACTGAAAACAAGACCATGGACATCTGCGAGATCAAGTCCTACCTGCCGCACCGCTATCCGCTGCTGCTGGTGGACCGCGTGCTGTCGTACGAAGAGGGCAAGTCCATCACCGCCATCAAGAACGTGACCGTCAACGAGGAGTTCTTCAACGGCCACTTCCCGCACAAGCCGGTCATGCCTGGCGTGCTGATGATCGAGGCGATGGCACAGACCGCGGCGCTGCTGTCGTTCAAGACCATGAACCTGAAGCCGGACGAGAATTCGGTGGTGTACTTCGTCGGCATCGACAGCGCGCGCTTCAAGCGCCCGGTCGGTCCTGGCGACCAGCTGAAGATGGACATCGAAATCCTGCGCGTGGCGCGCGGCATCTGGAAGTACAAGGCGGTCGGCTCGGTAGATGGCCAGGTGGCGGTGGAGGCTGAGCTGATGTGCACCATCCGCAGCGCCGCCGATGCCTCGCAACCGGCGGCAGGACAGTAACCATGACCAGGATACACGCCACCGCCATCGTCGACAGCAAGGCGGAGCTGCATGAGAGCGTGGAGGTCGGTCCTTATTCGGTGATCGGCCCAAATGTCACCATCGGCTCCGGCACGGTGGTCGGCCCGCACGTGGTGATCGAAGGCCATACCACCATCGGCAGCGACAACAAGCTGTTCCAGTTCTCGTCGATCGGCGCCGCGCCGCAGGACAAGAAGTGGAAGGGCGAGCCGACCCGCCTGACCATCGGCGACCGCAACACCATCCGCGAATTCTGCACCTTCAACACCGGCACGGTGCAGGACAAGGGTGTGACTTCGCTCGGCAACGACAACTGGATCTCGGCCTATGTCCACCTGGCGCACGACTGCGTGGTGGGCAGCAATACGATCTTCTCAAACAACGCGCAGATCGCCGGCCACGTCGAGATCGGCGACTGGGTGATCATGAGCGGCTTCGCCAACGTGCACCAGTTCTGCAAGATCGGCCCGCACGCGTTTGTCGGCATGAGCACCTCGCTGACCCAGGACGTGCCGCCCTACGTGCTGCTGAACGGGAATCCGGCGCAGGCGCACGGCGTCAACATCGAGGGCCTGAAACGCCGCGGCTTTACGCGCGAGCAGATCAACGGCATCCGTCAGGCCTACAAGATCATCTACCGTCAGGGCCTGACGCTGGACGAGGCCAGGGCGGCGCTGATCGCCGAAGAGGCCACTGTGCCGGCCGACGTGGCGCAGCACATGCGCGCCATGCGCGAGTTCCTGGATACCGCGAGCCGTGGCATCGTCCGATAACATGGCGCCGCGCGCAGCGCCGGCCGGCGGGCCGCTGTCGCTGGCGTTGGTGGCAGGCGAGCCGTCCGGCGACATGCTGGCGGCTCGTTTGCTTTCCGGCCTGCGTCCGCATCTGCCTGATGCGCGCTTCCACGGCATCGGCGGACCGCAGATGATCGCGCAGGGCTTCGAATCGCACTGGCCGATGGACCAGCTGACGGTGCGCGGCCTGCTGCCGGTGCTGATGCGTTACCGCGAACTGAAAGGCATCCAGAGCGCGCTGCGCAACCGCCTGCTGGCCGAGCGGCCGGCGGCCTTCATCGGCGCCGATTACCCGGGCTTCAATCTGGGCCTGGAAATGCAGCTGAAGGCGGCCGGCATCCCGACCGTGCATTACATCGGCCCGCAGATCTGGGCGTGGCGCGGGGGACGGATCAAGAAGATCATCAAGGCGGTGTCGCACATGCTGGTGGTGTTTCCGTTCGAGGAAGCGATCTACCGGCAGGCCGGGGTGCCGGTCAGTTACGTCGGCCATCCGCTGGCGGAGCTGATCCCGCTGACGCCGGACGAAGGCGCGGCACGGCGTCAGCTTGGCCAGCCGGAGGACGGCAACGTGGTCACCATCATGCCGGGCAGCCGCATGTCGGAGATCAAGTACAACACGGTGGCGTTCGTGAAGGCGGCGCAGTTGTTGAAACTGCGCGACCGGACGCTGCGCTTCGTGGCGCCGATGGCGGGCGAGCGGCAGAAGGCTTACTTCCTGCAGCTGGTGGCGCAGGCTGGCTTGCAGGATGTCGAGATTCAGCTGCTGGACGGGCAGTCGCACGCGGCGATCGCGGCGGCCGACGCGGTGATGGTGGCATCCGGCACCGCCTCGCTGGAGGTGGCGCTGTTCAAGAAGCCGATGGTGATTGCGTATAAGATGATGGAACTGGAGTGGCAGATTCTGCGCCACTTCGGCTACCAGCCGTGGATCGGACTGCCGAACATCCTGGCGCGCGAGTTCCTGGTGCCCGAGCTGCTGCAGCACGCGGCCAGCCCGCAGGCGCTGACGGAAGCGATGTGGAAGCAGCTCAGCGACGCGCCGCACCGCCTGCGGCTGGCGCAGCGCTTCACCGACATGCATCACAGCCTGCTGCGCAACAGCGCGGCGGAAAGTGCGGCGGCGGTGTTGAAAGTGATAGAGAGTACAAAGTGAAGAACCCCAACCTTGGCCTGTTCGACGACCTGCCGGATTCGCCCGATGAGATCATCTGCGGCGTCGACGAGGCGGGACGCGGGCCGCTGGCCGGTCCCGTGTTCGCGGCCGCCGTCATCCTCGACCCGTCGCGCCCCATAGCCGGCCTGCGCGACTCGAAGAAGCTCAACGAGGCCAGGCGCGACATGCTGGCGCCGCTGATCAAGGCGCAGGCGCTGGCCTGGGCCATCGCCGAAGCGTCGGAAGAGGAAATCGACAAGCACAACATCCTGCAAGCCTCGATGCTGGCCATGCGCCGCGCGGTGGAGGCGCTGAACACGGCGCCGACCCTGGCCCTGATCGACGGCAACCGCTGCCCGGTGATGAAGATCCAGAGCATCGCCATCATCGGCGGCGACGACAAGGTGGAGGCCATCTCCGCCGCCTCGATCCTGGCCAAGACGGCGCGCGACGCCGCGCTGGTGGCGCTGCACGCCCGCTATCCGCAATACTGCTTCGACCAGCACAAGGGCTACGGCACGGCACTGCACATGGAGCGCCTGCGCGAGCATGGCGCCTCGCCGGTGCACCGCCGCTCGTTCGCGCCGGTGCGCGAAGTGATCGAAGTGTTCTCGCTGCGTACCGCGGGGCTGGCATGAAGACCATCACCTCGCGCGACAACGCGCAATACAAGGAACTGGTCAAGCTGGCCGGCAGCTCGCAGGCGCGCCGCAAGGCCGGCCGCACGCTGCTGGACGGCGTGCACCTGTGCCAGTCCTACCTTCAGCTGCGCGGCCTGCCGGAACAATGCGTGGTCAGCGAAACCTCGCTGCACAACCCGGAAGTGATGGACATCGTCGGCCAGCTGGAAGCAAGACACGCGCATGTTCTGGCGCTGCCGGATGCGCTGTACAACACCATCAGCCAGGTCGAACACGGCATCGGCGTGATGTTTTTGATCGCCACGCCATCGCGTGAAGCGGGCGCGCCGCTGAGCGTTTCGGCGGTGCTGCTGGACGGCGTGCAGGACCCGGGCAACGTCGGCTCCATCCTGCGCAGCGCGGCGGCGGCCGGCATCACCCAGGTCTACTGCAGCGAAGGCACGGCATTCTGCTGGTCGCCCAAGGTGCTGCGCGCGGCCATGGGTGCGCACTTCGTGCTCGACATTTTCGAAAACGTCGACCTGGCGCAACTGGTGCGCGATGCGCGCGTGCCGACGCTGGCCACCAGCGGCTACGCGGCGCAAAAACTGTACGACATCGACCTGCGCCAGCCGGTGGCCTGGATCTTCGGTCATGAGGGGCAGGGCGTGGCGGACGACCTGCTGTCATCGGCCACCCACCGCGTCGTCATCCCGCACCTGGGACAGGTAGAGTCGCTCAACGTCGCCGCCTGCGCGGCGGTATGCTTTTTCGAGCAAGTAAGGCAGAATCAGACGTAAACCACCGGGAGCCGTCATGGATATCGCGCAGTTGCACTTTCTGGTAGCCGAAGGAGATCAGGTTCAACGTCATGCGCTGGCCGATATCCTGGTCCATCTGGGCGTCGGCCGGATCACGCAGGCGCCGGACGGCCACACCGCGCTGCGCTACTTCGCTGCCGGCATCATGCCGCCGGTGGACATCGCCGTGATCGACCTGGCGCTGCCGGGCATGGACGCGCTGGAACTGATACGCCGTGTGGGCGAGGCGCGCTGCAAGGCCGGCGTGATCGTGGTCGGCGCGCAGACCAATGCCGTGCTGTTCTCGGTGGAGACCATGGCGGATGCCTACGGCGTGCGCGTGCTGGGCGCCATCGGCAAGCCGGTGACGGCCGGCCGGCTGCAATCCCTGATCGCCAGCTATCTGCAGCCGGCCGATGCGCGCGCCGCCGGCGCGCAGACACCGTCGCTGTCGTTTACCCAAGTGGGGCAGGGATTGCAAGCGCGCGAATTCGATCCCTTCTTCCAGCCCAAGATCGAACTCGAAACGGGCCAGGTCAAGGGCCTGGAAATGTTCGCGCGCTGGCGCCATCCGCTGTATGGCGTATTGGGGCCGGCCTCCTTCATGCCGGCGCTGGAGCAGGCCAAACGGGTCGATTTCCTCGACTGGACCATGATCGAAAAATCGGTGGCGGCCTGCCGCGCGCTGCACGAGCAAGGCATCCCGATCTCGGTCTCGGTCAACGTCGACCAGAGCACGCTGGCGCATCCGCAGTTCATGGAGCAGATCGGCGCCTGCCTGGAGCGGCACCAGATCATGGCCGACTACATCACCTTCGAAATGACCGAATCGGCGGTGCTGAGCACCGACCCGCACTTTCTCGAACGGCTGCTGCGGCTGCGCATGAAAGGCTTCGGCCTGGCGATCGACGACTACGGCACCGGGCGCAGCAACCTGCAACTGCTGGCGCGCATCCCGTTCTCCGAACTGAAGATCGACCGCAGCTTCGTCGACGGCGCCTTCAAGCGGCCGGCGATCGGCGTGGTGCTGCGTTCCTTCCTGGGGCTGGCGCGCAGCCTGGACCGGCGCTCGGTGGCGGTCGGCGTCGAGACCAAGCAGGACTGGGACTTCCTGCAAGGGCTGGGCTGCACCTACGCCCAGGGCTACTACATCGCCAAACCGATGGCGGTCGAAGACTTCCGCGCCTGGCTGGCCGACTGGCAGCAC
Source organism: Duganella callida (assembly GCF_004614165.1). Taxonomy (GTDB): domain Bacteria; phylum Pseudomonadota; class Gammaproteobacteria; order Burkholderiales; family Burkholderiaceae_D; genus Rugamonas; species Rugamonas callida. Next base: position 17,572 of record NZ_SPVG01000074.1, read on the forward strand.
TTCTTTTGATCCGGGGTCAGTTCTGCCAATCGCACACGAGCCCAGCCGTAGCGTTCGCTACGG
>NZ_SPVG01000095.1 GCF_004614165.1 Duganella callida
GAGTACTTGGCTACGAACCAAGGGGTCGTGGGTTCGATTCCTGCCAGCCGCACCAAATTTGAGGGCCTGAAGAGCAATCTTCAGGCCCTTTTGTTTTGTCTCACGCTTTGCCATCAGGCGATAGACTGACGCTCTTGACCGGGAGGGCATCATGGCGAATGATGAAAGCATCGCGTTGCGCGTCTCGCCGCTCAAGTATCAGATAGGCAATATGCGCTGTTTCAACTTTATCTGCACGCCCGTTAGCCTGAATCATGTGATATTTTGCTGTCACATTATTCAAGGAAATCCTCAATGCTCGATCAAGCCGTGGGTCATACCTATTCAGCGGTGGAAGCGCTCGCGCCGAGCCAGCGCATGCATCTGGTGGCGCGGCAACCGGACGAGGTGCCGCGTATCCTGGCCAAGGCGGAGCAGGCGGGCGGCACGATCGTCAAGCCGGCCACGCGCACGCACTGGGGCATTGCCGGCTATTTCAAGGATCCCGACGGCCATCTGTTCGAAGTGGATTTCGAGACCACCTGGGTATTCGATCCACAGCACCACCTGGTGGTGGACCGCATCAATTCCTGACGCCGATCGGCTGGACCCTCCTGGGACAGAAGATGGACGGTCCGTGGTTCGCCGGCATCGCGCTGAACGTGGCAGGGCACATGACGATGAACGTCTTTCCGCGCTGAGCGCTACGTCACGACATTGCGAGGCGCGCCGGCCTGCCACGCCTCGATATTGTCGATCAACTGATCGGCCAACGTCTGCATCGCCTGCGCACTGGCCCAGGCCGAGTGCGGGGTCAGGATGAAATTCGGCAGGCGCAGGTTGAGCAGCACGTTGTCGGCCGGCGGCGGTTCGGTGATCAGCACGTCGAAGCCGGCGCCGGCGATCAGGCCGCTGCTCAGGGCGTCGGCCAGAGCCACTTCATCGACCAGGCCGCCGCGCGCGGTGTTGATCAGCAGGGCGTTGCGCTTCATGCGGATCAGTTCCTTGGCGCTGATCATGTTGCGCGTCTGGTCGGTCAGCGGCAGGTGCAGGCTGATCACGTCCGACGTCTCCAGCACCTCGTCGAAACCGGCCTCGCGCACGCCATCGCCCGCGGCATCGGCCAGCGGCGAGCGATTGTGCACGATCACTTCCATGCCGAAGGCGCGTGCGATCTGCGCGGTGGCCTTGCCCAGCGCGCCGTAGCCGAACAGGCCCAGGCGGCTGCCCGCCAGATCGGCGACCGGATGGCCGAACAGGCAGAAACGCTCGGACTTCTGCCACAAGCCGGCCTCGATATCGGCGCGATAGGCGATCAGCTGGCGGCGTAGCGCCAGGATCAGCGCAAAGGTATGCTCGGGCAGCGTGTGCACCGCGTAGTTGCGGATGTTGGTCACCACGATGCCGCGCCGCCGCGCCGCTTGCAGATCGACGATGTTGGTGCCGGTGGCCGCCACCGCGATCAGCTTCAGGTCCGGCAGCTGCGCCAGATCGTCCGCCGACAGCGGCACCTTGTTGGTGATGGCGATCGTCGCGCGCGCGTCGCGCAGACGCTGCACGGTATCGCCGGCACGGGTGGAAGGATACTCGGCCCATTCATTCGCAAACGCCGGCTTGCGCACACTGGCGATCACGCTGTCGCGGTCGAGGAAAACGATGCGGTGTGGTTCAGTCATAAGGCAACCTCAAAGGAAGTGGCGCGCGCCGGGGTCTTGGGCAGGCGCATGCCGGGGTGGTTGGCGAACAATTCGGCGATCCATTCGACAAACACGCGCACCTTGGCCGACAGGTGGCGGTTCTGCGGATACACCACGTGAATCGGCAGCGGGTCGCTGAGCCAGTCGTCCAGTATCGAGATGAAACGGCCATCCTTGATCATCGGCTCCATCATGAAGTTGGCCATCTGCACGATGCCCAGGCCCGCCAGGCCGGCGGCCGTGTAGGCGTTGCTGTCATTGAGCGCAATGCTGCCGGGCAGGGCTACCTGCACGCGCTCGCCGTCGCGCGTAAAGTCCCAGTCGTAAATCTTGCCGGTGCGCGCGGAAAAATAATTGACGCAGCGGTGGTTCACCAGATCGTTCGGATGCGCCGGCGTGCCGTGGCGTTCCAGGTAGGCCGGCGAGGCGCAGGTGACGAAATGCAGGATGCCGACCCGGCGCGCGATCAGGCTGGAGTCGCCCAGTTGGCCGCCGCGCACCGCGCAATCGACGCCTTCCTCGATCAGGTCCACCGGCCGGTCGCTGCAGCCGAGCTCCAGCTGGATGTCCGGGTATTGTGCAAAGAAGTCGGGCAGGGCAGGGATGATTACGTCGCTGGCCAGGCCGGTGGGCGCATCCACCCGCAGCCGGCCGGTGGGGCTGAGCCGTGTGCGCGACAACGATTCCTCGGCCTCGCGCACGTCGGCCAGGATGCGCAGGCAGCGTTCGTAATAGGCGGCGCCGTCGGCGGTGACGCTGACGTGGCGCGTGGTCCGGTGCAGCAGCTTGACCGACAGCGAGGTTTCCAGCGACTGGATCAGGGTCGATACCGTCGCTTTAGGCAGTTTCATGTTCTCCGCCGCACGCGTAAAGCCGCCGGCGTCCACCACCTGCACAAACACCTCCATCGCTTGAAGTTTATTCATTTCTGGTCCCATTGTTCGGCATTCTGAACAATCAATTCGACTTTGCCGTATTTATCAGATTGTAGAACATGTTTAAGATTGCTGTACTGCACAAAGAAAATGACCAAAGAAAGGAGGGCAATCATGAAATATCGGGATGCATTTTTCGCAACGATAGCGCTGGCGATGACGTCGGCCGCACTGGCAGGCGTGGTGTACACGGACGCCTATTCACACACGGCCAAGGCGGAAGTCAGCGGCGTGCGCGCACTGACCCAGGTGGCGAGCGGCGACCAGTGCTGCGACCCTGCTAACATGTTGTCCTCCAACGATACGGGAACGGTGCAACAATGAACAAGCCAGCAGAGACTTTGCCGACCTTGTCGGACCAGCTCAAGATCCGCAGCCTGGAAGTGAAGGGCGCGGAAGGTCCGCTGGCGGCACGTCTCTACACCAGCGGCGATGCCGGCGCCAAGCGCGACATGCTGCTGGTGTTCTTCCACGCCGGCGGCTTCGTCGGCGGCGACCTGGAAGATGCCGACATGTTCCTCCGCCATTTGGCGGACGACAGCAGGCAAATGGCGGTGTTAGCATCCGCCTACACGCTTGCAACCGAAAAGCCATTCCCGGCCGCGGTGGAAGATGCGCACGCGGTACTGATGTGGGCCAAGAAGAACAAGGCCAAACTCGGCTGGACCGGCAAGCAGCTGCTGGTGGCCGGCATCGAAGCGGGCGCCAATCTGGCCGCGGTTTGCGCGCTGATGTCGCGCGATCGCGGCGGTCCCGGCCTGGCGGGGCAGATCCTGGTCATGCCCATGCTGGACCCGGGCCTGTCGACCGGTTCGATGCGCGAGATCCAGGCCGACCCCGAGTTGCTGGACGTGGCCGATGCCTGCGCCAAGGCGTACCGCGGCTATCTGCCGAACGCCGCCGACCGTGCCCATCCGTACGCATCGCCGCTGCAATCGAGCCGCCTGAAGAATCTGCCGCCGGCGCTGATCCTGTCGGCCGAAGACGATCCGCTGCGTGACGAAGCTGAACAATACGGCGCTAAGCTGCAATCCTGCGGCGTCGACACAACCATCCGGCGCATGCTGCCGGCGCCTCTGAAGGATACCGAGGCACGTAACGAATGCGCGTGCAGATGCATCGCGCTGGAAGAAATCGCCAGCTTCGTCGCTGGCCTGGATCGGTCCGAGACGCCGCCAGCCAAGTAGGATTTCCATCCCATAAGCAGTAAAGAGTCACGTCCCCGCTGGCTTGCCAGCGGGGCGCTAGTACCGTGTTTTCTCGATTTTCGCTGAGACGCCCGGTGCCGCCTTTTCCATTAATTATTTTCATATAAAAAGGAATTCAAATGAAAAACATTAAATCATTGACCGCTGTAGCCCGGCCGCTGGCCGCCGCTATGGCGCTGGCGGGACTGGCCGCAATCACTCTTGCGGGTTGTGGCGAAGCGACCGCCGGCAAGGAACAAGCGCCGGCCGCCGCCGGCGGTCCGCCGATTTCGGCCGCCACCGTGGTCGAGAAAACCCTGACCGAGACCCAGGAGTTCTCGGGCCGTCTGGAAGCCATCGACCAGGTGCAGATCCGTCCGCGCGTCGGTGGCTTCATCACCGCCATCAATTTCAAGCCTGGTTCGCAGGTGAAGAAGGGCGACGTGCTGTTCGTGATCGATCCGCGTCCGTTCCAGGCGGAAGCCAACCGCGCCGAAGCGGCCGCCAATTCGGCCCGCGCCAAGGCCGACCTGGCCAAGATCGAAGTGGTGCGCGCCGAGAAGCTGCTGGCCGACAAAGCCATCGCCCAGCGTGAATACGATGCTTCCGCATCGGCCTACAAGCAGCTGGACGCCGACGCCCGCGCCGCCACCGCCCAGTACGAAACCGCCAAGCTGAACCTGAGCTACACGCAAGTGACCTCGCCGATCAACGGCCGCGTGTCGAAAGCCGAAATCACCCTGGGTAACCTGGTCGACCAGTCGGCGGTGCTGACCTCGGTGGTGTCGCTGGACCAGATCTACGCCTCGTTCGACGGCGATGAAGACACCTACCTGCGCGTCGGCGCCGCCGCCCACAAAGGCACGCCGGCCGTGGTCAAGATCGGCCTGGCCAACGAAGAAGGCTTCCCGCACGAAGGCAAGCTGGAATTCGTCGATAACCAGCTCGACGTGCGCAGCGGTTCGGTGCGCATGCGCGCCGTACTGGCCAACGCCGACAACGCGCTGGTCCCCGGCCTGTTCGCCCGCGTGCAGCTGGCCGGCACCACCGGCGCCAAATCGACGCTGCTGATCAATGAACGTGCCGTCAGCACCGACCAGAACCGCAAGTTCGTGTTCGTGGTGGACAAGGACAACAAGGCCGAGTACCGCCCTGTGATCCTGGGCCCGCAGGTCGATGGTCTGCGCATCGTGCGCGATGGTCTGAAGCCGGGCGAGAAGATCGTCGTCAATGGTCTGCAGCGCGTCAAGCCGGGTGCGCCGCTGACCCCGACCGTGGTGCCGATGGACGCCGATCCGCTGGCCGCCACCGCGCCTAAAAAAGATGAAAAAGTCGCCGTCGCCGACACCAAGAAGGCCGGCACTTCCAAGGAATAAATAAAAATGAATATCTCCCGATTTTTTGTCGACAAGCCGATTTTTGCGGCGGTACTGTCGATCATCATCTTCGTCGGCGGCTTGATCTCGATCTTCAAGCTGCCGATCTCGGAGTACCCGGACGTGGTGCCGCCATCGGTGGTGGTGCGTGCGCAGTACCCGGGCGCCAACCCGAAGATCATCGCCGAAACGGTGGCCGCGCCGCTGGAAGAGCAGATCAACGGCGTCGAGAACATGCTGTACATGTCCTCGCAAAACACCTCGGACGGCGCGCTGGCGCTGACCGTCACCTTCAAGATCGGCACCAACGTCGAGCAGGCTGAAACCCAGGTGCAGAACCGCGTTCAGCGCGCGCTGCCACGCCTGCCGGAAGAAGTGCGCCAGATCGGCGTGACGACCGTCAAATCGTCGCCCAACCTGACCATGGTGGTCCACCTGAATTCGCCGAACGGCCGTTACGACGACCTGTATCTGCGCAATTACGCGGTGCTGAACATCAAGGACCAGCTGGCCCGTCTGCCCGGCATGGGCGAGGTACAGCTGTTCGGTTCCGGCGACTACGCCATGCGCATCTGGCTCGACCCGCAGAAAGTCGCCCAGCGCGGCATGACTGCCGGCGACGTGGTCGACGCGATCCGCGAGCAGAACGTGCAGGTGGCGGCCGGTGTGATCGGCCAGGGTCCGACCAAGAACGCGGACTTCCAGCTGACCGTCAACACCCAGGGCCGTCTGCAGTCCGAGGAAGAATTCGGCAACATCATCCTGAAGACCAATGCCGACGGCGCGGTGACGCTGCTGAAGGACGTGGCCCGCATGGAGATGGGTTCGAACTCCTACGCGCTGCGCTCCCTGCTGAACAACAAATCGGCAGTCGCGATTCCTATTTTCGAGGCACCGAACGCCAACGCCCTGCAGCTGTCGGCCGACGTGCGTGCGACCATGGCTCGCCTGTCGAAAGATTTCCCGGAAGGCGTCGAATACAAAATTGTGTACGACCCGACCCAATTCGTGCGCGAATCGATCCGCGCCGTCATCCACACGCTGGTGGAAGCCATCATCCTGGTGGCGCTGGTGGTGATCGTATTCCTGCAAACCTGGCGCGCATCGGTGATTCCGCTGCTGGCCGTTCCCGTCTCGGTGGTGGGTACCTTCGCCGTGATGCTGGGCTTTGGCTTCTCGATCAACACGCTGTCGCTGTTCGGCCTGGTGCTGGCCATCGGTATCGTGGTGGACGATGCGATCGTGGTGGTGGAGAACGTCGAACGTAACATCGAAAACGGCTTGTCGCCGCACGACGCGACCATCCAGGCGATGAAAGAGGTGAGCGGTCCGATCATCGCGATCGCCCTGGTGCTGTGCGCCGTGTTCGTGCCGATCGCATTCGTGTCCGGTCTGTCGGGCCAGTTCTACAAGCAGTTTGCCCTGACCATCGCGATTTCGACCGTGATCTCGGCATTCAGCTCGCTGACCCTGGCGCCGGCCCTGTCGGCTGTGCTGCTGCGTCCTCACGATGCACCGAAGGATGGCCTGACCCGCGTGATGGACGCCGTCTTCGGCCGCTTCTTCAAGTGGTTCAACCGCGTGTTCCACCGCGCTTCGCACGGCTATGAAAGCGGCGTCACCGGCGTCCTGAAACGCAAGGGTTCGTCGCTGATCGTCTACGCGATTCTGGGCGTAGCCGCCGGCTTCATGTTCAAGGCGGTGCCGCCGGGCTTCGTGCCGGCGCAGGACAAGCAGTACCTGATCGGCTTCGCCCAGCTGCCGGATGCAGCGTCGCTGGACCGTACCGAGGCCGTGATCCGCAAGATGTCCGACATCGCCAAGGACATCCCTGGCGTGGCTGACTCGGTGGCCTTCCCTGGCCTGTCGATCAATGGCTTCACCAATGCGCCCAACGCCGGTATCGTGTTCACTCCACTGAAGCCGTTCGAGGAGCGCACCAAGCCAAGCGAATCGGCGCAAGCCATCGCCGCCGAAATCAACAAGCGCATGGGCGCGATCGAAGGCGCCTTCGTGATGGTGCTGCCGCCGCCGCCAGTCAATGGCCTGGGCACCACCGGCGGTTTCAAGGTGATGATCGAAGACCGCGACAACCTGGGCTACGACGCGCTGTACAAGGCCATCCAGGCGGTGCAGATGAAGGCCTGGCAGAATCCGAAGCTGGCCGGCGTGTTCTCCAGCTACCAGATCAATGTGCCGCAGCTGTATGCCGACATCGATCGCCAGAAGGCCAAGCAGCTGGGCGTACCGCTGCAGACCATCTACCAGACCTTGCAGATCAATCTGGGCTCGCTGTATGTGAACGACTTCAATCAGTTCGGCCGCACCTACCAGGTGCGGGTGCAGGCTGACCAGCAGTTCCGTTCGCACGCCGAGGACATCGCCCAGCTGAAGGTCCGCAATGGCAAGGGCGAGATGATTCCGCTGTCGTCGCTGATGCGGGTGAAAGACAGCTATGGCCCGGACCGCGTGCAGCGCTACAACGCCTACGTCGCGGCTGAACTGAACGGCAATGGCGCACCTGGCGTCTCGTCGGGCGAAGCGCAGGCTGAAATGACCAGGATTCTGGAAGAGACGCTGCCGAAAGGGATCAGCTACGAATGGACGGAACTGGTGTACCAGGACATCCTGTCCGGTAACACGATGATCTATGTGTTCCCGCTGTGCGTGCTGCTGGTGTTCCTGGTGCTGGCCGCCCAGTACGAAAGCTGGACCCTGCCGCTGGCCGTGATCCTGATCGTGCCGATGTCGATCCTGTGCGCACTGGTGGGCGTCAAGCTGACCCACGGCGACAACAACGTGTTCACCCAGATTGCGTTGTTCGTGCTGGTGGGCCTGGCGTCGAAGAACGCGATCCTGATCGTGGAGTTTGCGCGGGAGCTGGAACACCAGGGCCGCAGCATCGTCGCCGCCGCGCTGGAAGCCTGCCGTCTGCGTCTGCGTCCGATTCTGATGACCTCGATCGCATTCATCATGGGCGTGCTGCCGCTGGTGTTCTCGCACGGCGCGGGTTCGGAAATGCGTCATGCAATGGGTGTGGCGGTGTTTGCCGGCATGCTGGGCGTGACCTTCTTCGGCCTGTTCCTGACGCCGGTGTTCTACGTCCTGCTGCGTACCCTGGCGGTACGCCTGGAGAAAAAACCTGCCACCGGCCATGCCGTGGCGAACCTGGAAGGGACTCATTAATATGAACAAGCTGCAGATGATTGCAAAAGGTGTCGCGCCGGTCCTGGCGGCCTTGCTGATGACCGCGTGCGCCGCACCGGAATTCAAGCAGCCTGCGATCGACGTGCCGACTGCGTTCAAGGAATCGCAAACGCCCGATGCGGTGAAAACCGCCGCCGACGGCAGCACCTGGCAACAGGCGCAAGCCGCCGAAGCGCAGCCGCGCGGCGAATGGTGGCTGGCCTTCAACGATCCGGCCCTGACTGAGCTGATCAATGAAGCCACCCGCGCCAACGCCAACCTGGCCGTGGCGGCCGCCCGCGTCAAGCAGGCGCGCGCCATCGCCGGCATCGCCGAAGCGGACCGCATTCCGCAGGTCGGCGTGAATGCCGGCGCCCAGCGTGTGCGTCAGTCGGACGTGGAACTGGGGCTGCCAGCCGGTACGCCGGTGGCGCCGGCCAAGGTGTTCACCGCCAACCTGACCGCCAGCTACGAGGTCGACCTGTTCGGCCGCGTCTCGTCGAACGTGGCGGCCGCGCGCGGCGACGCCGCATCGGTGGAAGCCAACTACCGCTCGGTGCTGCTGGCCGTGCAGGCCGACGTGGCGCAGACCTACTTCCGTCTGCGTTCCACCGATGCCGAGCTGGAAACCCTGAACCGCACGGTGCAGACGCGGGAGGAGAACGTCAAGGTCAACCAGCGTCGCTTCGACCTGGGCGACATCGGCGAATTCGACCTGTCGCGCGCCAAGACCGAACTGGCGACCGCCCGCGCGGAAGCCATCGGCCTGCAGCGTCAGCGCGTGACCACCGAGCATGCGCTGGCGGTCCTGCTGGGCAAACCGGCGGCCAGCTATACGGCGGGTAACAGCCCGCTGCTGGACAGCAGCCTGCTGCCGGTGATCCCGGCCGGCATGCCGTCGACGCTGCTCGAACGCCGTCCCGACATCGCCGCCGCACAGCGCGCGATGGAAGCGGCCAACGCCCGGATCGGCGTGGCGCGCGCGGCGATGTTCCCGTCGCTGATGCTGAACGCGAACGCGGGCGGCGTCTCGGGCGGCACCGTGGCCGACGTGTTCAAGTGGAGCAGCCGCTCGTGGCTGCTGGGCGCGGCGATGTCGATGCCGCTGATCGATGGTGGCCGCAACCGGTCCAACATCACCCGCAGCGAAGCGGCGCTGGAGGAATCGGTCGGTACGTATCGCCAGAGCGTGCTGGTGGCGTTCGAGGAGGTGGAAGACAATCTGGCGGGCCTGCGTATCCTGGCCGGCCAGACGGCGCAGATCGACGATGCCGTCGTCTCGGCGCGCCGCTCGGCGGACCTGGCGCAGAAGCTGTACACGGCCGGCCGTTCCAGCTATCTGGACCTGCTGGACGCGCAGCGCAACCTGGCTGCGGTGGAACGCAGCGCGGTGCAGTTGCGCGGCAATCGCGCGGTCACCACCGTGGCGCTGATACGCGCCCTGGGCGGTGGCTGGGGCGATGCGAAACCGGCGCCAACCACGCTGGCGCAGAAGTAAACGGAAAAGCGGACCAACCGGTCCGCTTTTTTTTGGTGCTGATTACTTGGTGACTGGAGCAGGAGTGGTGGCTTCCGCCTTCTCGGTCTTGGCATGTGCCTTGGCCTTGGTGTGCGTAGCCTTGGCGTGGGCATCCGCTTTGTCGGCTTTCTCGTCAGCCTTGGCGACGGCGACGTCCTTCTTGGCTTCCGCTTCCGCCTTGGCGGTTTTGGCTTCGGCCTTGGCCGCTACTTTGGCTTCTTTCGCATCCGCCTTGGAGTCGGTTTTGGCTTCCTTGGCTTCGGCTTTGGCGGCGGCTGGGGTGGCGGGAGCGGTGGCCGGGGTCTGGGCGAAGGCAGCGGTTGCGAACAGGCCGGCGATCACGGTAGCGATTACTTTTTTCATGACTCAATCCTCTATCTAGGTGGAAGGCCCAGGACCAATTCCTGTGTCTCTGAGCAGAAAACGTCGCCCGCTTTATCGTCGTTGACGGCCTTTACAATCGCTTACATGTTCGCCATCGCACAGTTCCGCGCACCGGACAGGCTTAGTCTGGTGGCATGAAAGGCTCACTCAAAACCTACAAGGCCAAGCGCAACTTCGCCATCACTCCCGAACCGGCCGAGGGCGGCCAGGAGGGCGCCGAAGCGCTCACCTTCGTCATCCAGAAGCACTGGGCGACGCGACTGCATTACGACTTCCGGCTCGAGCTGGACGGCGTGATGATGAGCTGGGCCGTGCCCAAAGGCCCCAGCTACGACACGCACGACAAGCGCATGGCCGTGCATGTGGAAGACCATCCCATCTCCTACAACGATTTCGAGGGCACCATCCCGCCCAAGCAGTACGGCGCCGGCAAGGTGATCATCTGGGACAAGGGCACCTGGCGTCCGCTCGACGATCCGCACAAGGCGCTCAAGGCCGGCAACCTCAAATTCGAAATCGAGGGCCACAAGATGCACGGCCGCTGGGTACTGGTGCGCATGAAGGGAAAAGGAGAGAAGCAGGAGCCCTGGCTGCTGATCAAGGAAAAGGACGACTACGCGCGGCCGGCGGAGGAATTCAGCGTGGTCGACGAAATGCCGGACAGCGTGAAGGCGCTGCCGATGCCGGCGGCGCTGGGCACGGCGGATGGCGCGTCGCATCCCGAACCCGATGCCGCCACCGCCAAGGCCGGCGAGCGCGCCGCGCCCAAGGCGGAGATGCCGGAGACGCTGTCGCCGCAGCTGGCCACCCTGGTCGACGGCCCGCCCGCCGATGCCGGCGAGTGGCTGTTCGAAGTGAAGTTCGACGGCTACCGCATCCTGGCCCGCATCGACGGCAAGGACATCCGCCTGATCACCCGCAACGGCAACGACTGGACCCACAAGCTGCAGCCGCTGCGCGACCATCTGGCGAAACTCAAATTCCCGCCCGGCTGGTACGACGGCGAGATTGTGGTGCACGACGACGACGGCCGTCCCGATTTCGGCCTGTTGCAGAATGCCTTCGACGAGAACGCACCGGGCGACATCGTCTATTTCATCTTTGACCTGCCGTACCACAACGGCCACGACCTGCGCGAGCTGCCGCTGGAGGAACGCCGCGTGATCCTGCAGGAGATCATGGCCAAGCGCGAAAGCGAGAACGTGCGCTTCAGCGCAGCGCTGAACGCGCCGCCGCGGGACATGATCGCCGCCGCCTGCCAGATGGGCCTCGAGGGCATCATCGGCAAGCGCCGCGACGCGCCGTACAGCGCGCGGCGCAACGGCAGCTGGATCAAGCTGAAATGCGGCCAACGCCAGGAATTCGTCATCGGCGGTTACACCGATCCGCAAGGCTCGCGCAGCGGCTTCGGCTCGCTGCTGCTGGGGACTTACGACAAGGACGGCAAGCTGCAATACGCAGGTAACGTCGGCAGCGGCTTCAATGCCACCTCGCTGAAGGAGCTGAAGGCGAAAATGGAGAAGCTGCACGCCGATAAAAGCCCGTTCGCCCCGAATCGCGACATCGCCAAACGCGCGCACTGGCTCAAGCCCACGCTGGTGGCGGAGGTGGCGTTCGGCGAATGGACGCATTCCGGCTCGATCCGCCATTCGGTGTTCAAGGGATTGCGCAAGGACAAGAAGGCCGACAGCATCGTGCGCGAAGAGGCCAGGCATCTGAAGGAGGAACCCGTCATGCAGCCGGCAATCCAGGGCAATCTGCCCAAATCGCTGAAAGTCACCAATCCCGACCGGGTGATCGACCAGGAAAGCGGCGCCACCAAGATCACGCTGGTGCGCTATTACGCGCTGGTGTCGTCGCTGATGATCCCCCATCTGAAAGGCCGCCCGGTATCGCTGGTGCGCGCGCCGGAAGGCGTGGGCGGCGAACTGTTTTTCCAGAAGCACGCGGAAGTCTCGCGCATGCCGGGCGTGAAGCAATTCAAACAGTCGCTGGACCCGGATCATCCGCCCATGCTGGAGGTGCCGAGCGAGGAAGCGCTGCTGTCGGCGGCGCAGATGAACGTGGTCGAATTCCACACCCAGAACGCCAGCGGCGGCAGCTACGAAAAACCGAACCGGATGATCTTCGACCTCGACCCCGGCAAGGGCGTCGGCTGGGAGCAGGTGCGGGAGGCGGCGCTGTTGATGCGCGCCTTCCTCGACGAATTGGGCCTGCCGGCCTTCCTCAAGACCAGCGGCGGCAAGGGCCTGCACGTGGTGGTGCCGGTCAAGCCGGGCTATGGCTGGGACGATGTAAAAGACTTTTCGCAAGCGATCGTGGCGCACATGGCGGAGACGATACCGGAGCGCTTCGTGCTCAAGAGCGGACCGCGCAACCGCGTCGGCAAGATCTTCATCGACTACCTGCGCAACGGGCGCGGCGCCACCACGGTCGCCGCCTGGTCGGCGCGCACCCGGCCGGGCCTGGGCATTTCCGTGCCCATCACCTGGGACGAGCTGCCCGGACTGCGCGGCGCCGACCAGTGGAACGTCAACAACGCGCACAGCCGCCTCGATGTCGGCAACACGCCGTGGGACGATTACGCCAAATCGGCCAAGGGCCTGGCCGCCGCCATGAAACTGATGAAATTCAAACCGGGCGGCGGCTGACGCCTCAGCCATCCGCGAACGGAATGTCCGGCCGGTGGCGGAAGTCGCGTCGCGCCACGCCCAGGCTGCAGAACGGTACCTCCTTCCACGGCTCATGGATGCGGATCGTGGGGTCGGGATGGATACCTTCGGGGCGCGATCCGAACAGCAGTTTTTCACTGAGCTGCCGCTGCATCCACAGCAGGGCGATGTCCGACAGCCCGCTGCCGTCCACAGTCAAGGAATATCCTCCGCCCACATCGCCATGGGCGCCACGGAAGCGCCGCTGCAGCACATTGTCCGCCGTGTCCCACAAGGTCGGGTCGAAGTCCTGGCGTTCCTCGTCGTCGGCAATGGCGTGCAGGCCGAGGCGGATGCGGGCGTCCAGCCTGTTGTTGCAGAACTTGAAGGCGTCCAGCCGGTCGCCAAGGCGGTTGTATTGCGGGATGCCGAGCGCGCCGACGGTGTCCCACACGGCCACCGCTTCGATGCCCGGCACGTGCACCACCTTGCTGTCCGGCGCCGGGCTGGAGAAGAAGTTGGGCAGGTCCACCAGCAGGTCGCGCATGCTGCCGAAGACATCGTGCCGCGCCGCCTCCATGCGCGGGTGCTTGCGGTGCTGGTTCCACATGGCGCAGCCGAGCCGGTAGGCGGTTTCCTTATCGGCCAGCTGGTCCTGGTCGGCCAGCAGCCCGACGTCCAGTATCATGCCGGCCAGCGAGCGCGCGGTGTAGGCGCCGCGGCTGAAGCCGATGATGAAGATGCGGTCGCCATCCTCGTAGTAGCGCGAGATGAAGGTATAGCCGCGCACGATGCGGGCGATGATGCCGGAGCCGAACACGCCGCCGAGGATACGTACCAGCCAGTTGTCGGCGTAACCCACGCCGTCGAGGTATTTGGCGACCTGAGTGACGGCGCCATCGGCGCCGCGCAGGATGCGCTCGGCTTCGCCAGGGAGGCCCAGCGTCTCCAGCGTGTCCTTGCCGTCGAGCCAGTGGTACAACTTCAGCACGTTGGTGGGCGAACAGGTGACCGCGTTTCCTTCAAGGTCTTGCCCTGGGCCATTCCATGTTCCATCAGCGCAAAAAACGATATTCTTTGACATCTGGACCTCCTACAGTTTCTAGGAAAAGTCCTCCGATTATTCGCCTTTTGACAAGCAAGTCGAGTGAAAAATCGCGGCGTCGCGAAATCGCAACTGATTCAGGCTCAGGCTGCCTTGGCGCGACTGGCGGCGGCGCGCGGTTTACGCGCGGTGGTCGTGGCGGCCGGCTTGGCGGTGCTCTTGCGGCGTGTGCCGGCGGCGGCCTTGGCGCCGGCGCCGCTGGCGGGCTTGGCCCGGCCGCGTGCCTTGGGCGGTTGTACTTCTTCCTCGTCGTCGTCCTCGTCGTTGGCGGCGCGCGCCTTCGGCGCCGCCTTGCCGCGCTTGCCCAGGCTGTCCTGCAGCAGCGCCACCAGGTCGACCACGTTGGATGCCTTGGGCGCGGCCTCCTCCTTGCCCGGCGCGGTGATGGTCTTGGTCTGGCCGGCCTTGATCTTCTTCTGCACCATGGCCATCACGTCTTCCTTGTAGGTGTCGTGATACTGGTCCGGGTTCCATCCCTCGCTCATGCCTTCCACCAGCGACAGCGCCATTTTGAGTTCCTTGTCGCTGATGCCGGCCGCCTTCAGCGTGGCCGGCGGCAGCTTCAGGTCTTCGGCGCTGCGGATCTCGGTGGCGTAACGCAGCGTGTTCAGCACGATCTTGTCCTCGACGCAGACCAGCGCGCACAGGTGCTGCTTGGTGCGCATCACTACCGTGGCGATGGCGATCTTGCCGGCCTTGCGCAAGGTCTCGCGCAGCAGGGCGTACACCTTGCCGCCGCCGCGCGTGGGCGCGAGATAGTAGGGCGTCTCGTAATAGGTCAGCGGCACCTCGGCCGATTCGACGAAGGCGTGAATGTCGATGGTCTGGGTGGCTTCCACGTTGGCGCGGCGCAGATCCTCCTCTGACAGCACCACGTATTCGTTGTCCTCGTACTCGTAGCCCTTGACGATGTTGTCCCAGGTGACTTCCTTGCCGCTGCTCTTGTTATAGCGCTTGTAGCCGATGGGCGAGAAGTCGCGCTTGTCCAGCATGGTCAGGTCCAGATCATGCTCCTGCACGGCCGTGTACATCTCGACCGGGATGTAGACCAGCCCGAAGCTGATCGCCCCCTTCCACAATGCGCGCGCGGCCATGATCAGCTGCCCACCGAACCGGTCACCGGCAGCACGATGCCGCTGATGTAGCTCGAGCACGACGGCGCCGCCAGGAACACGTAAGCCGGCGACAATTCCTGCGGCTGCGCCGGGCGTTTCATGTCGGTCTGCGCGCCGAACTCCTTGATCTTGTCCGGCGACTGGTCGGCCGGATTCAGCGGCGTCCACACCGGGCCGGGCGCCACCGCGTTGACGCGGATGCCCTGTTCCAGCAGGTTGGAGGCCAGCGACATGGTGAACGCATGGATGGCGCCCTTGGTGGTCGAGTAGTCGAGCAGGTTCTTCGAGCCCTGCAGGCCGGTCACCGACCCGGTGTTGATGATGGACGCGCCTTTTTTCATGTACGGCAGGACCGCCTTGGCCATGTGGAAGTAGCCGTAGACATTGGTCTTCATGGTCAGGTCGAAGCGGTCCTCGGTCAGGTCGGCCAGCTTTTCCGCGTGCTCCTGGAACGCCGCGTTGTTGACCAGGATGTCCAGCCGGCCGAAGCGCTCCTGCACCTGGTGGGCGGCGTCGCGGCAGAAGGCCGGGTCGCGCACGTCGCCGCGCAGCAGCAGGCAGGCCTGGCCTTCCGCTTCCACGTAGCGCTTGGTGTCTTCCGCGTCCTGGTCCTCGTTGAGGTAGACGATCGCCACGTCCGCGCCTTCGCGCGCGTACAGCACGGCGACGGCGCGGCCTATGCCCGAGTCGCCGCCGGTGATCAGCGCGGCCATGCCGGCCAGCTTGCCGCTGCCGCAGTATTCGTTCGCCAGAAATTCCGGCTTCAGCTGCATGTCCGCTTCCAGCCCCGGTTTCTCCAGATGCTGGGCCGGCATCGGCGTGCCGGGATATTCATGATCGCCGGTCTGCACCGGGCCTTCGCTTTTGCTGACGCTGGCGCGCGGCTCCTGCTTCGCGCGTTGGTCGGACTGGTCCTGGCGCTGCTGGATCTCGCGCTGCAGATTGCCGGCATCGGTCTTGTTTTCGGAATTCGACATGGTGCTCTCCCTGTATCCTGAAAACACAGTATTGGCGCAGGCACGGGCGAAGACGGTGCGCTCGGTCACAGATGCGGTCACACCGTTTTTTAAGCAATTATCTGAACTGTAATGCAAAAAATATTGCCAAATATGAACTTTATGTTCAAACTAGCATAAAAATAGACCAACAATCCAAAACAGCTTAGGGGGCAAGATCATGGCGGACGTGTATGGCCTGCACGGTGTGGGCGTATTCTTTCATCCGGAGGAGGCGCGGCGTGGGGCTTTTCAATCCAGCTGCGGCGAACTGTTCGCCCGGCTGACGGTGTGCGACAGTGTCGACGCCGCCGGGGCCGCGCTGGCCGCACGCAGCGCCGACTTGCTGATCCTCGACCTGAATGGCTTCGATCACCTGGGCGAGCTGGCCGGCGTCGGCGCGCTGATCCGTGGCCGCGCGGGCGCCCGCACCCTGGTGCTGTGTCCCTACGAGCACAGCGCCTGGCTGCCGGAGCTGATGGCGTATGGCTGCTTCGATTACCGCATCTGCCCGTTGCTGGACGACGAGCTGCGGCAAGCGGTGGGCGCGGCGCTGGCGGTGCCGGCCGACCCGGCCGCCGCCATGCAGCAGGCGCTGCTGGACAAGGAAAAGGAGCTGCGCGACCTGCTGGGCGTGCAGCGCAGCCTGCAGCGCGCGCTGAGCGCCATCGACAGCGTGCCGGTGATGGCCGCGCAGATCTGTCTGGCCCTGTGCAATTTCCCCGGCGTGCGTCACACGGCGGTGCTGCATCTGCGTGAGCGCGGCGACCTGCAACTGGTGGCGCAGGAAGCGCGCAACCACCTGGACCTGGGCCGGCTGATGCAGCGGCGCGACCGGCTGCTGCAATCGCCGCTGCGCGACGTGTTCCCGCCGCTGATGGCGGTGGCGCGCGGCGAGATGATGCTGCTGGACGCGCCGGAAAAGGCGGGCGACCCGGAGCTGGCCATGAGCCTGCACGACCGCAATGTGCGCATGATCCTGGCGCTGCCGCTGCGCGCCGAGCCGGGCGGCCCGGAGATGGGCGCGATCTGCCTGATGTTCGACCGCCACATCACCTTCTCACGCGAGCAGTTCGCCTGCTTCGCCAGCCTGGCGCAATTCGTCAGCTTCGGCCTCGGCATGAGCGAATTGAAGCACCAGAACGACGCGCTGGCCGGCCAGCTGTCGCAAATGAGCACGCAGGATGCGGTGACCGGCGCCGCCAACCGCCGCGCCGGCGAAGACACGCTGGACAACGAGATCCGCCGCGCGCGCCGCCGGTCTGCTGCAGGATGAAATCGTCCCCATCGCCACCGC
>NZ_SPVG01000161.1 GCF_004614165.1 Duganella callida
AAAAAAAAAAAAAAAAAAAAAAACACAAAAAAAAAAACCCGGGGGGGCCCCCCCCCCCAAGGCCCCACATCCCCCCCAGCTCGTGTCCGAATGTCGGCTCTGACCCCGACTGATCAGGCGGCTTTGATGCGGGCGGCGATGTGGGCCAGGGCGTCTTCGACCTGGTCGATCAGGATCAGGCACAGGTCGCCTTCCTGCAGGCGCGCCAGGGCGGTGTCGATGGCTTTGAATTCGCCGTAGATTTCTTCGATGTGCGAGGTACGCGGCGCGCCGTTCAGGCCGGCGCGCAGCAGGGCCACCACCTCGCCATCGACGCGGCCACGCTGGCAGGCGTCTTCGTACAGCAGCACGTCGTCGAACGCGCGGCCGAGAATTTCGGTCTGCTGGGTGATGTCCTGGTCGCGACGGTCGCCGGCGCCCGAGATCACCACCACGCGGCGCTTGGCCGGCATGGTCTCCACCGCCTTCACCAGCGCCAGGATGGCGTCCGGATTGTGGCCGTAGTCGGCGATCAGGGTCGCGCCCTTGTAGTCGAACACGTTGAAGCGGCCCGGCGCGTTGTCGGAGTCGTTGGCGAAGGTCTTCAGGCCGAGGCGGATCGCATCCCAGCTGATGCCCACGCCCCACGCCGCCGCCACCGAGGCCATCACGTTTTCGACCTGGAAGCCGATGGCGCCGTTGCGGGTGATCGGCACCTGCGACAGTGCGATCCTGTTGATCTCACGGCCTTCCGCCGCAACGATGTGGCCATCCTCGACGTACACGGTGCGGCTGCCCTGCGCCAGGTGCGTCGCGATGACGGCGTGTTTGCGGTCGGCGCCGAAGAAGATGATCTTGCCGCGGCAGTTGGCCGCCATGCCGGCGACGATAGGATCGGTGCCGTTCAGCACCGCGTAGCCGCTCTCGGACACGTTCTGCACGATCACGCGCTTGAGTACCGCCAGGTCTTCCACCGTGGTGATGTAGTTCAGCCCCAGGTGGTCGCCCATGCCGATATTGGTCACCACCGCGACCTGGCAGCGGTCGAAAGCCAGACCTTCGCGCAGGATGCCGCCGCGTGCGGTCTCGAACACCGCCGCGTCGACGTCCGGATGCAGCAGCACGTTGCGCGCGCTGCGTGGACCGCTGCAGTCGCCGCTGTCGGTCTGGCGGCCTTCGATGTAGACGCCGTCGGTGTTGGTCATGCCGGTGCGCAGGCCGCTGGCGGTCAGCAGGTGCGCGATCAGGCGCACGGTGGTGGTCTTGCCGTTGGTGCCGGTCACCGCGACCACCGGGATGCGGCCGTTCTCGCCGGCCGGGAACATGGTGTTGACGATGGCCTCGCCCACCGCGCGGCCTTTGCCGAACGACGGCGCGATGTGCATGCGCAGGCCCGGCGCGGCGTTGACTTCCACCACGCCGCCGCGCTGGTTCTCGATCGGTTCCAGCACGTTGTCGCACACCACGTCGACGCCGCACAGATCGAGGCCGATCATCTGCGCCGCTTCCACCGCGCGCGCCGCCACTTCCGGATGCACGTCGTCGGTGACGTCGGTGGCGGTGCCGCCGGTCGACAGGTTGGCGTTATTGCGCAGGACCACGCGCTGGCCCTTGGCCGGCACCGAGTCCGCGTTCAGGTCCTGCAGCGCCAGGCGCGCCAGGGCGATGTCGTCGAAGCGGATCTTGGTCAGCGAGGTCGCGTGGCCGGAGCCGCGGCGCGGGTCGGCATTGACGATGTCCACCAGTTCGCGCACGCTGTGCACGCCGTCGCCGATCACCAGCGGCGGATCGCGGCGCGCGGCCGCCACCAGCTTGTTGCCGATGACGAGCAGGCGATAGTCGTGGCCCGGCAGGTAGCGCTCGACCATGACATCGTCGCGGAATTCCTTGGCGGTGCGGAAGGCCGCTTCCAGGTGCTCTTTGGTCATGATGTTGACCGTGACGCCCTTGCCCTGGTTGCCGTCCTTGGGTTTGACCACCACCGGCAGGCCGATTTCCTGCGCGGCCTGCCAGGCGTCGGCTTCATCTTCCACCGAGCGGCCGATCGGCACCGGCACGCCAGCCGCGTGCAGCAGCTTCTTGGTCAGTTCCTTGTCCTGGGCGATGGTTTCGCCGATGGCGCCGGTGCTGTCCATTTCGGCGGCCTGGATGCGGCGCTGTTTCGAGCCCCAGCCAAACATCACCATCGAACCTTCGGTCAGACGGCGGAACGGGATATCGCGCGCCACGGCGGCATTGACGATGGCGCCGGTGCTCGGGCCCAGGCGCACGTCTTCATCGAGGTCGCGCAGTTCGTTCAGCGCGGCGGCCAGGTCGAACGGAGCGTCGGTCAGCGCGGCGTTGATCAGCGCCGCCGCCAGTTCCAGCGCGCGGCGGCCCACCGCTTCTTCGGTGTATTCGACCACGGTCTGATAGATGCCGCTGTCCAGCGTGGCGGTGGTGCGGCTGAAGGTGACCGGGCAGCCGGCCTGCGCCTGCAGGCTCAATGCCGCCACTTCCAGCACGCGGGCCAGCGGCACGTCGTCCGAATTCCCGGTCGGATGCAGGGCGCCAATGGCCGGGAAGCGCGCATGCAGGCGCTGCTCGAAACCGGCGATCTTGACGATCGATTGTTCTTCTGGCGGGCACGAAACGATGGCTTCCACGGCGGTGTGGTGGCTCCAAAGATTCGGGCCGCGAAGGGCGCGGGTGCGTATAACTTCCATTCTTGTTCTGCTTTCAGTGGTTTATTTTTTTGGTGCTGCCTCAAAGGTGCGCAGGGCGGCGACGATCAGCTCCGGCGTCAGACCCAGCGCCCAGCCGGCGGCAATCGCGGCCAGCACGGCTTCCGGCGGCACCAGCGGCGACAGCGGCAGGCTGGCGACGTCGGTGTGGCCCTGGCCCAGCACGATGCAGTCGGCGCGCAGGAACACCACGCGCTTGCCGTCCTGACGATGCGCGGCGATGGCCGGCAGATGCTCTTGCACGCCATAGAAAATCACTTCGCCGTCGCACAGTTCGGCCATCTCGACCACTTGCGCGTCGGCCGCGTTCAGCACCGCGGCGCCACCCGGCAGCACCACGTCCACCTGGCTGCGCAGCACGTTGAACAGTTTTTCCTCGCTGTCGATGTGGAAGTCGCTCAGCGCTTCGAAGCCGCTGACATCGGTCACCACGCCGACCGCGCACTTGTCGTAGGCCAGACCTTCGCTGAGGATCATGCGCGCGCTGTTTTCGAACACGCCGGCATCGACGTTCTTGTTCAGCAGCAGACGTTCGCCGGTCTCCCAGTCGCTGAAGCCGTCGCGCGGCAGCAGGCGGCCGTTGACATACAGGCCGTCGGCGCAGGTCAGGCCGGTCTTCTTGCCGCTGATTTGCAGCAGCCAGGCCAGCAGGTGCGCGATCATGGTGGTGCCGTGCGTGCCGGTGATGCCGACCACCGGGATGCGGCCGGTTTCTTCGGGCTTGAACAGGTGATCGACGATCGCCTCGCCGACATTGCGCGGTTCGCCCACGGCCGGTTTCAGGTGCGCCAGCAGGCCCGGGCTGGCGTTGACTTCGATGATGGCGCCGCCCTGCTCTTCCAGCGGACGCGAAATGTCCGAGCACACCAGGTCGATGCCGGCGATGTCCAGACCCACCACGCGCGCGGCCAGCGAGGCCATGGCCGCCACTTGCGGATGCACCTTGTCGGTCACGTCGACGGCCACGTTGCCGTTCGGCTGGATCAGCACTTTCACGCCGTCGGCCGGCACCGATTCGTGGGTCAGGCCCTGGCGGCGCAGTTCCAGCACGATTTCGCCCGATTCATGCGGCTTGACCAGGCCCAGTGGGAATTCTTCCGTTTCGCCGCGGCGCGGGTCGGTGTTGATCTGGCTGTCGCACAGCTGCAGCACGGTGGACTTGCCGTCGCCGGTGACCCACAGCGATTCGCCCGCCGCCGCCGCCACCACGCGCTTGCCCACCACCAGCAGGCGGTGTTCGTCGCCGACGATGAAGCGTTCGACGATCACGCTGCTGCTGTCGCCTTCCTGCGCGGCCAGCGCGTAGGCGGCGGCGATGTCGGCTTCGTTGCTCAGGTTGAGCGAGACGCCGCGGCCGTGGTTACCGTCGTAGGGCTTGAGCACCACCGGCAGGCCGATGTCCTGCGCGGCTTCCCATGCCTCGGCGGCGTTGGTGACCAGCTGGCCCTCCGGCACCGGCACGCCGCACGACGAGATCAGGGTCTTGGTCAGGTCCTTGTCGCTGGCGATGCCTTCGGCGATGGCCGAGGTCTGTTCGGTTTCGGCGGTCCAGATGCGGCGCTGCGCCGAACCGTAGCCCAGCTGCACCAGGTTGCCGTCGGTCAGACGGATGAACGGGATCTTGCGCACGCCGGCGGCGTCGACGATGTTGCCGGTGCTCGGGCCCAGGCACAGGCTTTCGACCATGTCGGTCAGCCGGGCGACGGTGGCGTCCAGATCGTAGGGTTTATCTTCGATCATGGCCATCAGCAGGTCGCGGCCGGCGGCCAGCGCGGCGCGGCCGACTTCTTCCTGGCGGGTGCGGAAAGCCATCTTGTACAGGCCGCTGTCGGGGCTGATTTCGCGGGTCTTGCCGAAGCCGGTCTTCATGCCGGCCAGGTTTTGCAGCTCCAGCACCACGTGCTCGAGGATATGGCCGGCATAGGTGCCGTCGCGCAGGCGCTCGAGGAATCCGCCGTGCTCGCCCACGCCGCAACGGTGGACGATCAGCCCCGGCAGGATCGCCGTCAGGCGCTCATACAAACCAGGCAACAAATTCGAGGGGAAGTTCTCCAGCTCGCCGATATCCAGCCACGCCTCGATCACCGGGCGATAGGTCCAGATGTTGGGTCCGCGCAAATAGGTTACGCGGAGAACTTCAATATCTTTCTTCTTGGTCATGTATCTAGTCTTGTAACTTTGTTATCGGCATGCGAGCCCGCGCCGTATTGTAAACCCTGTACCCTCGCCCTGCTGCTGTGCGGTATACTTGCCGGGAAGTTTGCCAATACTGCAAAACATCCGGTTTTATTGTTTTCTGTCAAATGTTTAACCATTGACAGAATACCGTAAATAAGCCGTCGTATCAGCCCTTTTCCCTCCGGAGTACGCCACACAATGACAAGCCAACAACTTTCCATCGTATCCAGCCTGAGCGAACTACCGGAACGCTGGCGCTCGGAGATACAGGCACAACTTTCCCAAGGGGAAAACGTTGTAAGTGCCCTGGAGGTTGACCTGGATCAGCAACTTCATTTTTCCAAGGGCGTGGTGATGATCACGCCGCGCCGTGTGCTGGCCAGGGCGCCGGGTGCGGCGCAGTGGGAATCGTGGCCGTTTACACAAGACCTGGCGCTGAAACACCATGACCATGCCGGCGTCGGCCACCTGGAACTGGTGAACGCGCGCGGACGTCTGGCCGCGTGGCGCTTCACGCTGGGCCAGAACCTGGCGGCGATCCGTCTGGTCGAACAATTCGAGGCGCAGCGCGACAGCCACGCCAGCGGCGAACCGGTGATGCTTGATGAAGAAAACGTCTGCCCCAGCTGCAAGGCGCCGCTGGAGCCGGACCAGGAGGAATGCCCGATCTGCACCAAGGTGGTGTACACGCCGCCGTCGACCTGGACCCTGTTCCGCCTGTGGCGCTTCGCCAAGCCTTACAAGGGCCAGCTGGGCCTGGGCTTTGCGCTGATGCTGCTGTCCACCGGCGCGCACATGATCCCGCCCTATCTGACCATCCCCTTGATGGACAATGTGCTGATCCCCTACCAGAACGGCAAGCAGGTCGACCCGATGCTGGTGGTGATGTACATGTCCGGCCTGGTAGGCGCGGCGGTGCTGGCGTGGATTTTCGGCTGGGCCAAGACCTACGTGCTGGCGCTGGCCTCGGAGCGCATCGGCGCCGACCTGCGCACCACCACCTACGAACACCTGCTGCAACTGTCGCTCGAATACTTCGGCGGCAAGCGCACCGGCGACCTGATGTCGCGTATCGGCTCGGAGAGCGACCGTATCTGCGTATTCCTGTCGCTGCACCTGCTGGACTTTTTGTCTGACTGCCTGATGATCGTGATGACGGGCGTGATCCTGTTTTCCATCGATCCGTGGCTGGCCATCTTCACCCTGCTGCCGCTGCCGTTCATCGCCTGGATGATCCACATCGTGCGCGACCGCCTGCGCACCGGCTTCGAAAAGATCGACCGCGTCTGGGGCGAGGTGACCAACGTGCTGGCCGATACCATTCCCGGCATCCGCGTGGTGAAGGCGTTTGCGCAGGAGGCACGCGAAGCGACCCGCTTCCGCACCGCCAACAAGCACAATCTGGCCGTCAACGACAAGTTGAACAAGGTGTGGTCGCTGTTCTCGCCGACCGTGTCGTTCCTGACCGAACTGGGTCTGCTGGTGATCTGGGTGTTCGGTATTTATCAGGTATCGAAAGGCCACATCACGGTCGGTATCCTGTCCTCGTTCATCGCGTACTCGAGCCGCTTCTACGGCCGTCTCGATTCGATGAGCCGCATTGTCTCTGTGACGCAGAAATCGGCGTCGGCGGCCAAGCGCATTTTCGATATCCTCGACCACGTATCGTCGGTGCCGGAACCGGTCAACCCGGTCAAGCTGGATAAAGTGGAAGGCAATATCACGCTGCGCGAAGTCGGCTTCCGTTACGGGAACCGCGCGGTCAACCGCGGCATCGACCTGGAAATCAAGGCCGGCCAGATGGTGGGCCTGGTGGGCCACTCGGGTTCCGGCAAGTCCACGCTGGTCAACCTGATCTGCCGCTTCTACGACGTGGCCGAAGGCGCGATCATGCTGGACGGCGTGGACATCCGCGCCTTCAGGGTGGCCGACTACCGCCGCAACATCGGCCTGGTGCTGCAGGAGCCGTTCCTGTTCTTCGGCACCATCGCCGAGAATCTGGCCTACGGCAAACCGGATGCGACGCGCGAGGAAATCATCGCCGCCGCGCGCGCGGCGCACGCGCATGAATTCATTCTGCGTCTGCCGCAGGGTTACGACTCGATGGTCGGCGAGCGCGGTCAGGGCCTGTCGGGCGGCGAGCGCCAGCGCATCTCGATCGCGCGCGCGCTGCTGATCGATCCGAAGATCCTGATCCTGGACGAGGCCACCGCCTCGGTGGACTCCGAGACCGAAAAGGAAATCCAGCGCGCGCTGGACAACCTGGTGCAGGGCCGTACGACCATCGCCATCGCCCACCGTTTGTCGACGCTGCAGAAGGCCGACCGGCTGGTGGTGCTGGACCGCGGCGTGGTGGTGGAAGACGGCCCGCACGAAGAACTGATGGAACAGAAAGGCGCCTACTACCGCCTGTACCAGGCCCAGGCCCGCAACGTCGACATCGATCTCGACGACGGCATCAAGGAATAAGACATGACGACTCAATTTGAACTGGTACGCAATCCCTATGGCCGGCTGGTGCTGACCACCACCGAAGGCGTGGTGCACGAAGGCGTGTCGCCGGTGCGCGCCTTCCCGG
Organism: Duganella callida; assembly: GCF_004614165.1. Classification (GTDB taxonomy): domain Bacteria; phylum Pseudomonadota; class Gammaproteobacteria; order Burkholderiales; family Burkholderiaceae_D; genus Rugamonas; species Rugamonas callida. The sequence continues at coordinate 7,459 of NZ_SPVG01000161.1, forward strand.
TGCAGGCGCCGCAGGACGGCATCTCGCTGCTGAACACGGACGGCAAGGAGGTCGGCTGGATAGACCGCATCGAAGACCTGCCGCCGGCCATCGGTGAACTGGTGCGCGAAGAACTGAGCGGGCGCGAATTCATGCCCGAGATTTCGCGCATCAACAGCGTGACCAGCTACGCCACGCCGTGCACCTGGTCGGTGGCGACCGACCGCGGCGACACCGAATTCGTGCTGCGCGGCGAGGAAGACATCCGCCGCCTGACCGTGGACACCCTGCTGATCAGCGACATCCACGGCATCCACTACCTGGTGCGCGACATCCGCGAGCTGGACAAGCACAGCAAGAAAATCCTCGACCGCTTCCTGTAAGCCATCTGCGCCATCGGCCCTGTGCCGATGGCGCCGCCTCCCCGTCTGATCTGGCTCAAAGCTAGCGCAAAAAGCGCCTGCATGATGGAATCGTGCGCCCATCGATCATGCACGGAAAGGCATAAAGTGAAGCTTCCGGAACCGAAGTCCTTCGTGCTACCGCGGGAAATTCCTGAACCAAAAAAGAAAAAGCCCAACCCTCCACGTCAGCACGCTGGCCGGCAGCAGCGCGATTGCTGCTGTGGCGGCGCAATTGCCTGTGGCAGCGGCGTGGATGCTGGCTGCGGTTTCCGTTTTCGGCATCTTGAATTTTGCCATCCGGCCGGCGGAGAAAATTGCCGCACTCCAGTCCGATGTGCATCAATATTCCGTCTTGCTGAGCAAGTCCGATGGGTTGGATGCTTCGGCGATACGGCATCTTCTGCACGAAGCCAGGGAAACGGATACGGATGAAATCGAGCCGCTACGAGTGGTCGCGTTTAACGATGTCATGCTCGAAATCGACGAACTGGATGCCCGGATACCGCTGACGCCGATGCAGAAATTGATCGACGTGCTGGCGTAGGCGAAAAAAAAGCTCCCCGCGGGGAGCTTTTGCGGCAGCGCCAGCTGCTTATTTTTCGTTGTACATGTTGGCGAACTGCAGGCCGAAGTACAGGATGAACAGGTAGCACGCGGCCGGCACCAGGAACGACAGTTGCAAACTGATGTTGTCGGCCAGCAGACCTTGCGCGAACGGCACCAGCGCGCCGCCGACGATGGCCATGCACAGCACGCCCGAACCCTGACCGGTCAATGGTCCCAGCTTGTTCAGCGCCATCGAGAAGATGGTCGGGAACATGATGGAGTTGAACAGGCCCACCGCCAGCAGTGCCCACATCGCCATGTGGCCGCCGCTGAAGATCGCGGTCAGCACCAGCACGATCACCGCCGCCGCATTGAAGGCCAGCGCCTTGCCCGGGCTGACGGTGCGCATCACGGCGAAGCCGATGAAGCGGCCCACCATCGCGCCACCCCAGTAGTAGCTGACATACGGCGCCGCGTCGGCTGGCGACAGGCCGGCCACGTGCGGGTCACCCATGAAGTTGATCAGGAAGCTGCCGATGCTGACTTCACCGCCGACGTACAGGAAGATCGCCACCGCGCCCAGCGCCAGGTGACGGTGCTTGAGCACTTCGGCAAAGCCGCCCTTGGCCACGGTGTCGCCTTCCGCATCGACGATCTTCGGCAGACGCGCCAGTGCGAACAGAATGGCCAGCACCAGCAGCGCCGCCGCCAGCGCCAGATACGGCCCTTGCACCGCCGCCGCCTGGGTGGCGTGGTAGGCGTGCAGCTGCTCGGGCGTCAGCTGCGCCAGATCGGCCGAGCTCAGAACGCCGCCGGCCAGAATCAGCATGCCGCCCAGCGTCGGCGCCACGGTGGTGCCCAGCGAATTGAAGGCCTGGGTCAGGGTCAGACGGCTGGAGGCGGTGCGCGCATCGCCGAGAATCGCCACGTAGGGATTGGCCGCCACCTGCAGGATGGTGATGCCGCCCGCCAGCACGAAGAAAGCGATCAGGAACAGCGTATAGCCGCTGGTCGCCGCCGGGTAGAACAGCGCGCAACCGGCCGCCGCGATCGTCAGGCCCGCGACGGCGCCGTTCTGGTAGCCGATCTTCTTGATCAGCATACCGGCCGGCAGCGAGACGATGAAGTAGGCGCCGAAGAAGCAGAACTGCACCAGCATCGCCTGCACGTAGCTCAGCGTGTACACCGCCTTCAGGTGCGGAATCAGCACGTCATTCAGGGACGTCAGCAAACCCCACATGAAAAACAGGATGGTGACGATGATCAGCGGGCCGGTGTTGCCGCCCGCCTGCGACTGCCCGGATGCCACCGGGGCAGCTTGCGTATAGTGTTCCATGCTTTTACTTTCTCCTCGTATTACCGATTTTATTTATTTAAAGTCCCCACACGCCAGCGCGTCCTGGTCCTTGGCCGCGCCGCCGACGATCTGGATGTTGGCGAAGGTGGCCGCAAACGGCGCATCGGCGCTGACGCTGAACGGCGTGCTCAGTGCCGCCAGCGGCAAGCCTTTCGCGCTGAAGCACGCCAGCGGAATCTTGACCGTCTGCTTGCCCTTGCCCACCAACCGCTGGAACACCGCGCCGGCATCCAGCTCCACCGTCTCCATGCCGATGGCAACCTTGCCATGCGGCGCAGCCGACACGATAGCATCAAATTGCAGCGCGCCGTCAGTACTTGCGTAAGATGGCAGCTTGATCGCCTTGCCGGCCTGCGCTTCCAGCTTCGCCGGACCGGTCCAGGTCAGACGCTTGGCGTCCTGCTGGGTGTTGATCTGCGCGGTTTCCACCGTCACGGTCGGCAGCTTGTGCACCGCGTTCAGGTCCGCGCCGAGCGCCACGCGCTGGCCGCCGCTGGACACATACAAGGCGTAAGTCGCGCGGTCGGTCGGATTGTACACCGGGACGGACAGCGACTTGCCGCAACCGCCTTCCGGATAGGCGGTATCCAGCGCCGGCACCGTTACCTTGCTGGCGTAGGTCAGGCCATAGCCGTACTTGAACAGCGGATCGTAATTCGCATCGCCCACATTCAGCGGCGACTGGCAGGCCGACTTCGGCCACGAGAACGACAGCTTGCCGCGGAAGTCCGCATTCACCTTGCCGTTGGCCTTGCGGAACAACACATCGCTGACGCCCTTGCCCTCGGTGCCCGGCAGCCAGGCGGCGACAAAGCTGTCGCTCAGGTTGAGCAGATCGTTGGTGTACATCGGGCGACCGGAGAGCAGAACCGTCACCACCGGCTTGCCCTTGCCCGATACCGCCTTCAGCACTTCCAGATCTTCCGGATAACGGCCGGACAGGCGCAGCGTGCCGGCCGGGCCGATGTCGCCGTCGCCTTCCGCGTACGGGGTTTCGCCGATCACCGCGATCACCGCATCGAACTGGCCGGCATCGACGCCGGCCGCATTCTCGCTGAAGGTGACGTTGCCCTCGCCCACCGCATCCCTGATGCCGGCCAGGATGGTGTCGCTGACCGGGTAATCGCCATTCTTGTTGTCGGTGCCCTGCCAGGTCAGCGACCAGCCGCCGGACTGGTTGGCCATGTTGTCGGCGCTCTTGCCGACCACCAGGATCTTTTTGCCGCGCGCCAGCGGCAGCACGTTACCGTTATTTTTCAGCAGCACCAGCGACTCGCGTACTGCCTGGCGCGCCAGCGCGCGGTTCTGCAGCGCCTCCTGCTTGCCGGCGTAGATGTTTTGCGACGGCTTCTTGTTGTCGAACAGGCCGGCGCGCATCTTCACGCGCAGGATGCGGGTCACCGCGTCGTCGATGCGCGACATCGGGATTTCGCCCTTCTCCACCTGGGCGATGGTGTTGGCGATGAAGCTCTTCCACTTTTCCGGCACCATCACCAGATCGACGCCGGCGTTGATGGCGGCGGCGCAGCTGTCTTCCGCGCAGCCCGGCACTTCGGTGATGGCGTTCCAGTCGCTGACCACCAGGCCATCGAAGCCCATCTTTTCTTTCAGCGCGCCGGTCAGCAGTTCCTTATTGCCGTGCATCTTGCCGTGATCGGCGCCGCCCTGGACATCGTTCCAGCTGTTGAAGGACGCCATGACGGTCTGAACGCCGGCCGCCAGCGCGGGATAATAGCCTTGCGCGTGGATGTTCAACATCTGCTCATTCGTGGACAGGTTGACGCCGCGGTCCTTGCCCTCGTTGGTGCCGCCGTCGCCGACGAAGTGCTTGGCCGTGGCCACCACGGTGTTGTCCGACTTCAGATCGCCCTGCAGACCTTTGACGTAGACGCCGGCGTAGTCCTTCACGATGGCCGGATCTTCCGAGAAGCTTTCGTAAGTGCGGCCCCAGCGATCATCGCGCACCACCGCCAGCGTTGGCGCGAACACCCAGTCGATACCGGTAGCGCGCACCGCCTTGGCGACGGATTTGGCCATCTCGCCGATCAGCTTGGGATCGCGGGCCGCGCCCAGGCCGATGTTATGCGGGAACAGCGTGGCGCCATACATGTTCGAATTGCCGTGCATCGCGTCGATGCCCCAGATGACAGGGATATGCACCTTCATGTCGGTGCTCATGGAGGCGTCGTAGTAGGCGTCGGCCAGTTTGACCCAGTCGGCGGCGGTGGCGTGCTTGTTCCCCTGCGGCCAGCTGCCGCCGCCATTCAGCACGGAGCCGATGTAGTAGGTGCGGATGTCTTCCGGGGTGCTGAACTTGATTTCCGGCTGGGTCATCTGGCCGACCTTCTGCGCCAGCGTCATGCCGGCCACGATCTGCCTGATGCGCGCTTCCATCGCCTTGTTCTGTTTGACGGCGCTGGTGACGTGCGGCCATTCGGTCAGTGGCCTGGCGGCCGGCGCGGCGATGACGTTCGCGCCCAGCGCCAGGGTGGCCGCCAGGACGGCGCGGCGCAGAATGTGGTTGTGCGTGTTCTTCATTTTGATGTTTCTCTCTCCGTGGTGATTCAGTTCTTGCCGCGCACGAAGGCGCTGTACCATTCGCCGCTCTGCTTGACGATGCGGCGTTGCGTGTCGTAGTCGATGTAGGTCAGGCCGAAGCGGCGCAGATAGCCTTCCGCCCATTCGAAATTGTCCAGCAGGCTCCAGGCGAAATAGCCTTTGATCCTGCCGCCCGCCGCGATCGCGTCGCGCATCGCGGCCAGGTGGCGTATCAGGTAATCGCGCCGCGCGGTGTCGGTGACCGCGCCGTCCGCGCCGATATGATCGTCGTAGGACGAGCCGTTCTCGGTCACATACAGGTCGCCGGTCGGATAGTCGCGCGCCACGCGCTCCAGCAGATCGATCAGGCCTTGCGGCGACACTTCCCAGCCGAAGTCGGTGCGCTGGCGGTCCTGCGGATGGATGATGCGAGTGCGCAGCGGGTACTCGTCCGGCGCATCGACCACCACTTCCGGGAAGTAGTAGTTCACGCCGAGGAAATCGCAGGGCACGGCGATGGCCTCCATATCGCCCGCTTCGATGACTGGCGCGTCGGCGCCCACCAGCGCCAGCGCTTCAGCCGGATAGCCGCGGCCATACAGCACGTCGAGGAACCAGCGATTGCGCAGCGCGTCGTGGCGCGAGACGGCCGCCTGGTCGGCCGCGCTGTCGCTGCCGGCCTTGATCGGATGCAGGCTGAGGGCGATGCCGACCCTGGCGTCCGCCACGTTGGCGCGGATCAGCGGCACCGCGCGGCCATGCGACACCAGCACGTTGTGGCAGACCTGCAACGCCAGCGGCAGGCTCTTGTTGCCCGGCGCGTGCATGCCGTCCCAGTTGCCGTGCATGGCCGTGCACCATGGTTCGTTGTGAGTGATCCAGTGCTTGACGCGGTCACCCAGGTGTCGGGTGATCACATCCACATAGCGCAGATAGGCATCGATGGTGGCGCGGTTGTTCCATCCGCCCTGGTCCTGCAGGTACTGCGGCAGATCCCAGTGATACAGCGTGCACCACGGCTGCAGGCCGCGCGCCAGCATGCCGTCCACCAGCTTCGAATAGAACGCCAGCCCCTGCGCGTTCGGCGCCGTATCGACACCGTTGAAGATGCGCGTCCACGCGATCGAGAAGCGGCAGGCATTCAGGCCCATGGACTGCGCCAGGTCCAGATCCTCCTCCCAGCGGTGATAGTGGTCGCAGGCGACGGCGCCGGTGGAACCGTCGCGGATCTTGCCTGGCGTGGCGGCGAAGGTGTCCCAGATCGACGGCACGCGGCCGTCCTCGGCGGCGGCGCCTTCGATCTGATAGGCCGAGGTGGAGACACCCCACAGAAAGTCGCTGGCAAAGTCGGTGCGCTTGATCGCCGTAGGCAGGTCGGTAAGAATCATGGTCATGGTTTTATTTGGCGAATGGAGTGGGTGCCACAGGTGCGTTCATCCACTTGATGGCGGTTTGCTGCGGTTCGTACGGTACGCTGCCGAACAAGCGGAACAGGTTTTCGATCTCGTCCAGCGAGGCCTTGTTGAAATCGAGCTTGGGAATCTTCGCGCCGGGCGCGTTGGTGACCAGGCCCCAGGTGCCCTTGCCCTGGCCGCCCCGGTTGGACACCAGCTTGTAGGCCCAGGCGGTATTGGCCCAGCCGTTGGCGACATAGGTGTCGTAAGTGACGCGCATGACCTGGCCGCCGTTCTCGGCGCCCATGAAGGCCCACGGCTGGAACTCGCCGACGAAGAAGGCGGTATCCAGCCCTTCGAGCTTGGTCTTCCACTTGCAGACGTTGTCGCCCTTGCCGCTGCACTGCAGCCAGTTTTTGTGCACTTCCAGCCCCGGCTTGCCCCAGCCGAAGTGGCCGGGATAGGGATGCATCTCGAAGGCGACATTAGTCATGCCGTGGTCGGCCGGCTTGCCATAAGCGTCGATGCCGGTCTTGTTGTGACCGGGCAGGATGATCACGTGATTGGTGTCCACTTCGCGGATCGCCTTGTACAGCGTCTCCACCACAACGGCCAGGTTCTCCGGCGTGGTGCCCCAGGGTTCGTTGAGGATGCTGTAGCCGGCCACCGCGCCGCGGTCCTTGTAGCGGGCGGCGATCTGCTGCCACAGCCAGATGGTGCGCTCCTGGTATTCCGGCGTGTCCCAGTATTTGTTCCTGCCCGCGCAGCCGCTGTGGTGCTCCCAGCCCTGGCTGCCGACGGCGCCGTGCAGGTCGAGGATGACGTACACGCCGCGCTTTTCAGCTTCCGCGATCGCGTTGTCGAAGTATTTCCACGCATCGGCGCGCAGCTGGCGCGGATGCTTTTCATCCTCCACCACGCTGTAGATGAATGGCAGACGCACCAGGTTCAGATTCATCCTGGGCAGCATGTCCCAGTCGCGCTCCCTGATCCAGTTATCGCGGAACAGCGTGTACAGGCGCTGGCGCTCCTCGTAGCCGAAACGCTTGTCGAGCACCGCCTCCAGCGAGCACTGGTCGCCGACGGCCCTGGTCTCCTGCCCCATCATCCAGAATTCCTGGATCAGATAATTGCCGAGGTTGATGCCGCGCAGCGCCGGTTGCGTGCCGTCGGCCGTCAGCCATTTGGTGCCCTCCGTGTGCAGCATGGGCAAGGCCGTCGGCAATCGCGTCTGCGCGTGCGCCGAGCCGATCAACAGCAAGGCTGTCGCGAGCAATCGTTTTGTAAGCATGCTGTCTCCGATGAATGGAATCGTTTCCAAATATACTGTAAAAAAAGAGCAGGCGGCCAGCGCGTGCTCTGTGTTTTTACTTCCTTTTACCGCCTTTTACGGCCGGCGGCGGCGCCAGCGAGGCGCGCTCCGCCACATGTATCCCGTACGCGCGCTCAACCGGACGCTGCAAGTCGTAACACTGGTTCAGCAGATAGTTCAACCCGTTCATGGTCATCTCGCTCCACGGGATATGCACGCTGGTCAGCTGCGGCGCGGTGAACTCCGCGCTGTGCGTATCGTCGTAGCCCAGTACCGACACCTGCTCCGGCACCTTCACGCCGGCCTTCTGGAAGAACGACAGGGCGCCCACCGCCATCTCATCGTTGGCGCAAAACACCGCCGTGAATTCCCGCCCCGACTGCAGCAGCCGCTCGGCGCAGGCCCAGCCGCCCTCCGGCGTGAATTCGCCATCTTCCATCCACAACTTGCCGGTATCGACGCCAGCCTCCTCCAGCACCGCCATGAAGCCGGCGATACGCTGCCGGTTGTCCGGCGCCGCCGCGCGGCCGGCGATCACCGCGATCTTGCGGTGCCCCAGCGCCAGCAAGGTCTGCGCCGCCAGTTTGCCGCCCGCCACGTGGTCCACCGTGAAGCACTGCCCGGCGATGCTGGGGAACTCCTGGTTGATCACCACCACCTTGGACTGGAACGGCCCCAGCGCAACGAAGTCCTCGTCCACCATCGCATTGCTCATCACGATCAGGCCGTCGCTGCCGCGCTCGATCAGGAAATTCAGGCCGTCGATTGCCTGCGTGCGCGAATCGCCGTCGCCGACGCCGAACGCCACCACCATGTTCAGACCGGCCGCGCGCAAAGCGGTGTAAATCGCCTGCAGGATCGGGGTGTAAAACGTCCCGCTCAGGTAGGGAATGTACACACCGATCATCTGCGAGCTGCCCGACAGCAGCGAGCGCGCCGCGTGCGACGGCCGGAATTCCAGCTGTTCGATCGCCTTGCGCACCTTCTCCTGCGTGCTCTGCGACACCGAGCCCTTGCCGCTGATGACACGGGAAGCGGTCCCCAGGCCCACGCCCGCCAGCCGTGCTACGTCTTTGATGGTTGCCACGAATTCCCTTACCCGTTCAGTCTATGCGGCGGCAAGCATAACCCACGCTCCCCGGACATGACAAGCTGATCAGATTTGTATCAATCCTGTAAAGCCGCGGCGATGCCCTTCTGCGCTTTTTCCACCGGCATGCGCGTGTTCCAGTATGTCGTCAGCACGTCCTGCAGCGCGCCATTCTGGTCCGGCGTCAGGAACACCTCGATCATGCCGGTGGCGCGCGTCTTGTCCTTCAGGATGGCCATGCCGGCCTGCGCGCACACGTCCATGCTCGAGGTGTCGACATTGCTCAGGATAGGCAGCGCGCCCTTGATCTTGTTGAACTCCAGTTGCGCGCCGGGCGCCAGCATGGTGGTGGCCAGCAGCTTTTGCGCGCGCACCGCCTCGGCATTGGCGGTCTTGGGGAACACGAAGGCGTCGCCCTGGATCAGGTAGGGCACGTGGGCGCCCAGGCCGGGAATGCAGCCGAAATCCTTGCCGGCGGTCTGCTTCGCCGCGGCGAATTCGCCCTTGGCCCAATCGCCCATGATCTGCACCCCGGCCTTGCCGCTGATGAGCATGGCCGTGGCGTCGTTCCAGTTGCGGTTGGGCGAGCCCGCATCGACATAGCCCTGCAGGCGCTTGAACGCCAGCAGCACCTTCTTGAACGGCTCGGAATTGATGGCTTTCGGCGAGCGGTCGCGCAGCACCTGCAAATACAGCTCCTTGCCGCCGACATTCGCCAGCATGGCCTGGAACAAGATGTTTTCCTGCCACGGCTGGCCGCCGTGCGCCAGCCCGATCAGGCCGGCCGCCTTCAGCTTGTCCAGCGCGGCGAACAGTTCGTCGGGCGTGGCAGGCTCCCTGGCGATGCCGGCCTTTTTGAACGCGGCCTTGGAGTACCAGATCCAGGTCGACATGTGGATGTCGACCGGTACCGCGTAATAATGGCCCTTGACCTTGATGACGTCGAGGATGGGCTGCGGCATCAGCTGGTCCCAGCGGTCGCGCACGGCGACGTCGTCCACGTTGTTGAGCTCGCCCTGGTCGATCAGGTCGCGGAACTGCTTGGTGGTGTTGAACTGGGCGGCGGTGGGCGGATTGCCGCCGACGATGCGGTTGATCGCCACCGCCTTGGCCTGGTCGGCGCCGGCGATGGCGGTGTCGCCCCAGACGCCGCCGGCCGCGCGGTAGGCGTCGGCGAACTTGCGCACGGCGGCCGACTCGCTGCTCGAGGTCCACCAGTGCATCACTTCGGCGCCT
>NZ_SPVG01000109.1 GCF_004614165.1 Duganella callida
GGGCCGCCGCCTGCAGTTGCTGTCGGCCGCGTCGTCCAGCCTGGGGCCCGGCGGCAACGACGCGCAGAAGCCCATCGGCAGCATCTGGCTGCTGCTGATCGCGGTTGGCCCGGTGCCGGCGGACGGCGCCGCGCCGCCGCTGTGGACGGCGCACATGGCGCAATGTTTGAGGGCGTGCTGCGCCAGGTCGGCTGGTGCGCGCCGGTTCTCGCTGCTGGTGGCCGACGAGATGCTGCAGATTTCCAGTGCCAGCGGATCGCCGGCCAGCGCGGTGACCGCCTGGCTGATTGCCGGGGCGCACAGGTTCAGCAGGATCGCCACGGTGACGATCAGGCCGTGCAGGCGCCGGTACTGGAGAAGTTTTTGCATTCGGCAATTATAAAGAAAAAAAGCCGCCACCGTTTTAAACGGGGCGGCTTGCTGGCTGCGAGCGCCGTCGCTTATCGGAGCGCCAGGCGCTGCGGCAAGGTGTCGCGCAAGGCCGGCTGGCCGTCAGCCGCGCCCAATTTGAAGATACGAACCACGTCCTCCAGGGCGTGCGCCTGATCCTGCAGCGCCGCGGCGGCGGCGGCGGCTTCCTCGACCAGCGCCGCATTCTGCTGCGTCACCTGGTCCATCTGCGTGATGGCGGCATGGACCTGGCCGATGCCCGCGCGCTGCTCCTCGCTGGCGTGGCTGATTTCGGCCATGATATCGGTCACGCGGCGCACGCTTTCCACCACTTCCTGCATGGTGGCGCCGGCCTCTTCCACCTGCTTGCTGCCGGTATCGACCTTGGCCACGGAGTCGTCGATCAGCGCCTTGATCTCCTTGGCGGCCGTGGCCGAGCGCTGCGCCAGGTTGCGCACCTCGGACGCCACCACGGCGAAGCCACGTCCCTGTTCGCCGGCGCGCGCCGCTTCCACCGCCGCATTGAGCGCCAGGATGTTGGTCTGGAAGGCGATGCCGTCGATCACCGAAATGATGTCGGCAATCTTGCGCGATGACTCGGTGATCGAGCCCATGGTTTCGACCACCTGCGCCACCACCTGGCCGCCCTTGGCGGCGATGCCGGAAGCGGCCACCGCCATCTGGTTGGCCTGGGCCGCATTTTCGGCGTTCTGGTTGACCGCGCCGCTCAGCTGTTCCATCGACGCGGCCGTCTCTTCCAGGCTGGACGCCTGTTCCTCGGTGCGCTGCGACAGGTCCAGGTTGCCCTGGGCGATTTCGCTCGACGCGGTGGTGATCTGCTCGGCGCCGCCGCGCACCTGGCCGACCACGCCGGACAGGTTGCCGCTGATGTTGTTCAGCGAACGCAGCACCTGGCCGATTTCATCCTCGTTGTCGATTTGCAGATGGACGTCCAGGTCGCCGGAGGCAATGCGCTCGGCCGCCTCTTCGGCGCGTGCCAGCGGACGCGACACCAGGGCGCGTACCAGCAGGAACAGCGCCAGCGCGAACACCGCCAGCGCCACCAGGCCCAGCACGGCGTAGCGGTTGCGCAGCTGCGCCGCCTCGCGCGTGATCTCTTCGGTATACGTGCCGCCGACGATCAGCCAGTTCCACGGCTTGAAGGTGTGGAATTCCACCATTTTTTCGCGCGGCGCGGCGCCTTCCTGTTCCACCCAGTCGTAGGTCATGCCGCCTTCCTTGGCGTCCAGCATTTCCCTGACGAAGCTGCGGCCATCGCTGCTCTTGATGTCGGCCAGATTGTCGCCTTCCCGGGTCGGGTGCACCAGCGCATTGCCCAGCGTCTTGCCGGGCGCGGCGTTGAGCACGTAGATATAGCCGGTTTCGCCGATGCGGATCGCCTTGATTTTCTGCTTGAGCATCTCCATGTTTTTGGAGATATCGAGGCCGATGAACAGCACGCCGATGACCTTGCCGCCATGGTCGCGGATCGGATCGTACTGGGTGATGAACTGTTTGCCGAACAATGTGGCCAGGCCGATGTAGCTGGTGCCGTTGCGCAGCAGCGGATAGCTGGGATGGGCATGGTCGAGCTGGGTGCCGACCGCGCGCTCGCCGTTTTCCTTCTTCAGCGACGTGCTGACGCGCACGAATTCCTCGCCGCTGGCGGCAAAGATGGTGGCGATCACGCCGGTGTCGCTGGTGAATTTGTCGGGGATGCTGAAATCGAGGTTCAGCGTCTTGCCGGCATTTTTCAGCGTCGGCGTCGGCTTGCCGCCGATGTCGATGGTGCTGGCGCTGTCGAGCGTGAACTCGCCATGTTCGAATTCGGACGCGAACAGGCGCGCGAAGCTGGACGCTTCATTCATCATCGCCGTGTTGAACACTTCCACCGTGTTGCTGATGCCGGCCAGATTGTAGGCGACGTTCAGCTTGGCCCGTTCTTTCAGCATGGCCGAGGTGCTCATGTTGATGAGCGTGAGCATGACGCCAAGAATGACGCAAATCAGGGCGAACGTAAAAACGGTAATTTTTGTACCGACACCCCAATTACGAGGATTCATCGTTATTGTTTTCATTAAGCTCTTCAGAGAAAAGGTGCTGCTGGTTCGAGGTGGCTCGGGCGAGCATGCTCCTGGGACGAGGGAGCGTAACATCTGGCGCGGTGAGGCTTAGCCCGGTGGGCCAATGGCTGTGGCGCCATTTTGAACTAAGTAACGGATTGTAGCAGATTTTTGCTACGAAGCAATCATTCTCTGGCGAGTCCCCAAAAATTTTCGGTTATAGAACAATGACTTAAGTAAATATTTGTAAATAAATAAGTGTTTCTACTTAGTAAATAAAACAAGTGCTTGAGTATTTCAGCCCCGTTTAAGCTTAGACAGGGAAACTCTGAAATACCAGCCCCGTGTTGCGTCAGCTATCCTGTAGAATGGGGCGACGCCCAAGGGCGCACATATTCACAACGTTTTTCGGAGTTAGCCGATGAAGAAAAAAATGCTGTTGGTGGCCATGATCGCGGCCCTGTCAGTGCAGGCCGGCGCGGCCGTGCCGGACAAGGCGGCGGACACGCCTCTCAAGCCGCAGGCGGGTCAGACCCAGGCTGCGCTGTGGGCTTCCCGCGTGCTGACCAAACTGCATTACAAGGCCACGCCGCTGGACGATGCCATGTCGGAGAAGATCTTCGACCGTTATTTCAAATCGCTGGACTCGGAGAAGATGTTCTTCACCCAGGCCGACATCGACCAGTACGCCATCGTGCGCACCCGCCTCGATGATGCCATCACCGGCGAAAATCTGAGTGTTCCGTTCGCCATCTTCAATCTGTACCAGCAGCGCTTCAACGAGCGCATCGCCTATGCGCGCGAGTTGGTTAACAAAGGCAAGTTCGACTTCACCTCCGACGAAACCTACCAGTACGACCGCGAGAAGGCCGAGTGGGCCAAGAGCGACGCCGAGATCAAGGATCTGTGGCGCAAGCGCGTCAAGAACGAATGGCTGCGCCTGAAGCTGGCCGGCCGCGACGACAAGGCCATCCGCGAAACGCTGGACAAGCGTTATGAGGGCTATCTGAGCCCGTCGCGCAAGCTGACCAATGAAGACGTGTTCCAGATCTTCATGAATGCGTATGCGATGTCGATCGAGCCGCACACCAACTACCTGGGTCCGCGCGCGGCGGATGCGTTCGACATCGCCATGCGCCTGTCGCTGGAAGGCATCGGCTGCGTACTGCAGTCGCGCGACGATTACACCGTCGTGCGCGAGGTGGTGACCGGCAGCCCGGCCGGCCTGTCCGGCAAGATCAAGGTCGGCGACAAGATCGTCGGCGTGGCCAAGGATGAGAAAACGCCGATGACCGAAGTGCTGGGCTGGCGCCTGGACGACGTGGTGGCGCTGATCCGCGGTCCGAAGGATTCGACCGTCAAGCTGGAAATCATCCCGGCCGACGCCGGTCCGGACGGCAAGCACCAGTTCGTGACGCTGGTGCGCCAGAAGATCAGTATGGAAGAGCAGTCGGCCAAGAAAACCATTTATGAAGTCAAGGATGGCAATACCAAGCGCCGCGTCGGCGTGATCGCGCTGCCGACCTTCTACATGGACTTCGAGGCGCGCCGCAAGGGCGACAAGGACTTCAAGAGCGCGACCCGCGACGTGGCCCGCCTGCTGGCCGAGCTGAAGAAGGAAAAAGTCGACAATGTGCTGATCGACCTGCGCAACAACGGCGGCGGCTCGCTGACCGAGGCGGTGGAGCTGACTGGCTTGTTCATCGACAAGGGGCCGGTGGTGATGCAGCGTAGCAGCGACAACAAGGTCGAGGTGGAAAGCGACACCAATCCGGGCATGGCCTGGGACGGTCCGCTCGGCGTGCTGATCAACCGCGGTTCGGCCTCGGCGTCGGAGATTTTCGCGGCGGCGATCCAGGATTACGGCCGCGGCATCATCATCGGCGAGCCGAGCTTCGGCAAGGGCACGGTGCAGACCCTGTTCGGCCTGGACCGCTTCGCCCAGAACGACAAGGTGCATTATGGCGAGCTGAAGTTCACCATCGCGCAGTTCTTCCGCATCAACGGCGGCACCACCCAGCTGCGCGGCGTGACGCCGGACATCAAGATGCCGACCATGGCCGATTCCGACACCTTCGGCGAATCGAGCTACGACAATGCCTTGCCGTGGACCCAGATCAAGCCGGCCGTCTACATCCCGACTGGCGACATGAAGGACATCGTGCCGCTGCTGGACAAGAAGCATGAGGCGCGCATCGCCAAGGACAAGGACTTCCAGTACCTGGCCGAGGATATCGCGCTGGTGAAAAAGCAGCGCAAGGAAAACTCGATCTCGCTCAACGAAGTGGCGCGCCGCAAGGAGCGCGAGCAGCAGGAGAGCCGCGCCAAGCTGCGCGAAGCGCGTCTGCTGTCGCCGACGCCGGGCGCCGACGATCCTATCCTGGTGCCGGACCCGAAGGATGCGCTCAATAAGGCAGTCTCGGCCAAACCAGCCAGCGGCAAGCCGGCGCCGACGCCGAAGGTGGCGGGCGTGAAGGGGGCGTTGCGCAGCGACGACGGTCTGCAGGGCGCCGAGCGTTCGCTGGCCGCCGAGCTGGAAGCCGAAAAGCAGGCCAAGGCGGCCAAGGATGTGCTGCTGAACGAAGCCATCCACATCATGGCCGATGAAGTCAGCGTGCTGAAAACCGACACCCGTATGGCGTCGCGCGTGCTGCCCTACGCTGCCGACGGCAAGTAATACGGCATGTTACAACGAGCCGGGCTCCGCGAGGAGCCCGGTTTTTTTTGCGTCATCGATTTTATGAATCTCTGCTATTGCAAAGATAAATTGGCTTTATATGGCGCGACGCAGCATACTTCACCTGTCTCCTCTATTCTCCTCCAAGGAAATAGACTTCAGCCCGCTCCCTGAGCGGGCTTTTTTTTGTCTGGCAATTTCCATATCCCCGACATAGCATTGGTGCTCGCGCAAGTTGGAATCCAAGATGAAAAAAATCTCCGCATTACACTGGTTGGCCATCATTTTTACCGTTTCCGGGGCAATCGAACTGCTTAGTTGGGTCATGGGAGGTGCGCCCGGGCGGGCAATGGTGCGGATGCTGTTGCTGATTGCGTTGTATGCCTCGCTGCTGAAGGGCTCGCGCGCCGCGCGTATTGCCTTGGGCTTGCTGTATTTCGTTGGTGGCATGAGCAGTTTTATTGCCGCGTTGGATGCTTCGTCGCCACCGTTGGGTCGCGTAGTGCTGGGGCTCTGCGGCATGTTTTTCGTGGCCGCCGCCGGCTTTTTCCTGCGCTCCGGCGTCCTGCGCGCGCTCGCCATCAAGCAGCCGGCAGCCCGCAGCGACGTAATTTGATTGCCAGTTATATGTCTGCCGAATCTCTGCTATTGCGAAGATAAATTGGATTTATATGTCGCGACGCAGCATCATTGCACCTGTCTCCTCTATTCTCCTCTACGGAAATAGAATTCGGCCCGCTCCCAGAGCGGGCTTTTTTTTCGCCTGAAATCGCCCCAGATCGGTTAAGCTTGCTAAAAGTCAACTTTTGGGTTTCGCGCAAGTGTCTCCAACTGAATTCAAAGTCATCTTCGCCGGGCTGATGCTGGGTGGCGCCATCGCCGGCGCCGGCGTCGCTTATGTGATGACGCACGCGGCGCACGATAGCGGCAGCGCTGTGGCAACGCCGTCGGCTGCCAGGGGGACGGCCGCCAAATGGTCGGCGCGCGTCAGCACCATCGCCGGCGACGGTCTGCCCGGCGCCGCCAACGGCCGCCGCGCGCGCTTCGCCGACCCGTTCGGCGTGGTGATGGACAAGGACGGCAACCTGTACGTCGCCGACGGCGGCGACAACAACAGCATCCGCAAAATAGATCTCAACAACGCCGTCACCACACTGGCCGGCGGCACCGAAGGCTACGCGGAAGGAGCCGGCAACACGGCCGCGTTCAATACGCCGTCCGGCCTGGCGATCGACGCGCAGGGCAATCTGTATGTCGCCGACACCGGCAACAACGCCATCCGCAAGATCCGGCCGGACGGCACCGTCTCGACGCTGGCCGGCGACGGTCTGGCGGGCGACAAGGATGGCATGGGCGCCGCCGCCCAGTTCAACGGCCCGGTCGGCGTGGCGGTCGATGCCCAGGGCGTGGTCTACGTGGCCGACACCTACAACGACCGCATCCGCCGCATCGCGCCCGACGGCACCGTGACCACCGTCGCTGGCGGCAAGCACAGCGGCATGAACGACGGCGACGGCGCCGCGGCCCTGTTCGATACGCCCACTGGTCTGGCGATCGGCGCCGCCGGCGAGCTGTACATCGCCGACACCGCCAACCACGCGATCCGCAAACTGGGCAAGGACGGCAAGGTCAGCACCATCGCCAGGGCCGAGGAGGGGGACAAGGGCTCATTGCTGCGCTCGCCGGTGGCGATCGTGCTGACTCCCGATGGCTACCTCTACCTTGCCAGCAGTGCTCATGGCCGCGTGGCGCAGATCACGCCCGCCGGCGCGGTGGCGGCGCTGCAGGACATCGATCACCCGGCGCAGCCGAACGGCGCCGACGGCAGCGTGCGCCTGTATTCGCCGCGCGGCCTGGCGCTGGACAAGGATGGCTCGCTGTTCGTCACCGACGGCGCCACGTTTCGCCTGCAGCACATCGCGCCGATCTCGCCCAAGGCCGAACCGCAGCCGGACGAAGCGCAACCCGGCCTGCCGTCGCACGGCGCCACCATGCTGTGGCCGGTCAAGCCGCAGAACAAGGCGCACGAGGTGGTCGGCCTGATGGGCGAGGTGCGCGGCAATTTCGACGGCGAGAGCCGCGACCATTTCCATTCCGGTCTGGACGTGCAATCCGCCATCGGCACGCCGGTGCTGGCGGTCACCGCGGGCAAGGTCAGCGATCCGCGCGCCAGCTGGGGTTATGGCGAATTGTCGGAAGGGCTGGCGTTCGACGGCCTGCAGTACATCCACATGCGCGTCGGCCGCGACGCCAGCGACAAGGCGCTCGGCGATCCGCGTTTCCTGGTGACGAATCGGGAGGTGCGGGTCAAGCGCGGCACGCGTTTCCTCGCCGGCGAGACGCTGGGCACCGTCAACCGCATGGCGCATGTGCATCTCGATTACAAGCCGAACGGCGACGCGATCAATCCGCTGGCGCTGCCTTTCATCGATCTGGAAGATACCATTGCGCCGGTCATCAACAGCATCAGCATCGTCGATGCCGGCGGCAAGGCGCTGACGGAAAAACAGGACGGCCGCCTGCTGATCCGTCGCAGTCTGGGCGAGGTGCAGATCGTGGTCGACGCCTATGACCAGATCAACGGCGACCAGAAGCGCCGCAAGCTGGGCATCTACCGGCTCGGTTATCAGCTGCTGAACCAGGATGGCGAAAGCATCCCCGGCGTCAGCGATGCCGTCGTCACGCAGCAGTACGACCGGCTGCCGCGTTATCGGGATGCGGTGAAGGTGGTATATGCCGCCAGCAGCGGCATCACCGTGCATGGCGCGGCCGAGACGCGCTTCGCCTACGCCATCAACAACCGCCTGCGCAACGGCAGGCTGACGCCCGGCGGCTGGAAGGTGGGCGAGCTGGGGCCGGGCAATTACATCCTGCGCATTTCAGCGGAGGATTACGCCGGCAACGCCGCCAACCGCAACCGCGAGCTGGCGGTCACGATCGACTAGCGCGGAACAGGGCAATCAGGCGGTGCCGGACAGCAGGAACGGCACCATGGTCTTGGTGCTTTCCAGCTTGCTCAGGTATTCCATCTGCTCCGCGCAGATCGCCGCCGGGGTGGGCAGGCTGCGTTCGGCGGGAATCTGCTCCGGGCTCAGGACCACGCCCATGTCGGCCAGCGCGGCAACGGGATCGTTCAGCAGCCGCGCGCGGAATGCGTCGTCATTAGCCAGCTTGCCGAGGATGAAATTGATGTCTTGAGAGGTTTGCATGATAGTCGTAACTCCTTATGTGAAAGGGAGACAGGGCCGGATTGTGGCGTGGCCGAAAACCATGCTACGATAAACTTGCCAATCCGCCAAGCGAATTTACTTCTTCGGAAATAGCCATGAAAATACGCCGTTGTGCCGTGTTGTACGTCGAATCCCGCGAAGATCTGGCTATCGATTGGCAAGCGATCCTGAGCGGCCGCAATGCGTTGGCCGGTGCCACGCGTTGGGTGGCGCTGGCGCCGCATCTGGACCGGGAACTCGATGTCGGCGCGGACGATCTGCCGGCGCTCGGCGGCATCAGCCAGAGTGTGTGGCGCGCGCGCGCGGAGCTCGAACGGCGCTACGGCGCCGACAGCATCGAGCGCCTGCTGGAACAGGGCTTGCTGATCGCCGACACGCCGGAATACGCCAGCGCGCGCGAACGCGACGACACGCTGCGCGCCATCCACTGGCGGCCGCTTTCCGCACTGGCGCACACCTTCGGGCGCTGGCGCGAAGTCAGCGCTGTGGTGACCACCGAGGGCGAAAGCTTCCAGGAGATGCTGAACAGCTTCGGCGAACCGCCGCCGCCCACGCTCGAACTGAATGAAGAGGGCGCGCTCAAGCTGCCCGCCGCCGTCCGCGGCCCGCTCGACGAAACCTTGTTCCTGCGCTACACCGGCCGCAATTACGACACCGCTGCATCGCTGCCGCTGGCGGTGGCGGCGCGCCTGTTGCAGCGGACCTTCGGCGCCCAGGAGCTGCGGCAGATTGGTCCGCATGCCTCGGTGCTGAAGAAAACCAGTCCGTCCGGCGGCGCGCTGCATCCGGTCGAGGCCTTCGTGCTGGCGCAGCGCGTGGATGGGGTGGAGCCGGGGCTGTACCACTACCATCCGATCGCGCATGAACTGCGTCCGGTGCGCACCATGCCGCAAGACGAGGCGGCCGCGCTGGCGGCCAGCATGCTGGGCGATCAGGCATGGCTGGCCGGTGCGGCGATGCAGGTGATCCTGGTGGGCCGAACCGAGCGCAGCTTCTGGAAATACCGCAATCACCAGAAAGCCTATCGCGCGCTGGCGCTGGACGCCGGCCATCTGTCGCAGACGTTTTATCTGCTGGCGGCGGAAGCGGGGCTGCCGGCCTTCATCACCGCCGCCATCAACGATGCCGATATCGAGCAGCAACTGGGACTCGATCATCTCAAGCATGCGGTGATCGCCATGTGCGGCTGCGGCAAGGCGGCGGCCGGGACGCGGCACATGGTGGAGCTGCGCTACGGCGAAACCGACGCCGGACCGGCCTGAGTCAGCGCGGCGCGGCCGGGCGCGCGCACGCCATCGAGCACCATCTCCAGCGCGGCGCCGAAATCGGCCAGCGCGTCGTCGAGCTGGGCGCGGCCTGGTGACAGCAGTCGCTGTTCCAGCTCGCCGGCGGCGCGGTGCAGTTCCGGCATCGACAGATTGCCTGCCGCGCCGCGCACCTTGTGGGCGAGCAGCGCCGCCTGCTCGTAGCTGCCTTCGGCGATGGCGGCCAGCAGTCCGGCCGGACAGGATTCGAAATCGGCGGCAAAGCGCTCCAGCAGCTTGACCAGCAGCGCACGGTTGCCACCCAGCCGCTCCAGCACCGCCGCCATGTCGACTCCGGGCATCGGGGAGGCGGCATCCTCCGTCGCACCCGCCACCGTAGCTGCCGCACTGGCTGTAATAGCCGCTCCAGCCGTGCCATCCGCCGCAGCCGCCACGCCGGCG
Source organism: Duganella callida (assembly GCF_004614165.1). Lineage (GTDB taxonomy): Bacteria > Pseudomonadota > Gammaproteobacteria > Burkholderiales > Burkholderiaceae_D > Rugamonas > Rugamonas callida. The sequence continues at coordinate 10,067 of NZ_SPVG01000109.1, forward strand.
TCGGTCGCACCCGCCGTCACAGGCCCACCGTCCGCCGCACAGGCTCCACCGGCCGTGCCAGCTTCGGCAGCCGCGATACCGGACGCGGCTCCGGCCGCGGCGCCGCCACGTCCCGGTTCGATGCGGATCCAGCTGGCCAGCACCGCGAACAGGCGCTCGGGATCGATCGGCTTGGTAACGTAGTCGTTCATGCCCATCGCCAGGCTGCTTTCGCGGAAGCCCGGCGCCGCGTGCGCCGTCATCGCCACCACCGGCAGGCGCGCGTGCCGCACTTGGGCGCGCATGCGCGCCGTGGTTTCGTAGCCGTCCATGCCCGGCATCTGGATATCCATCAGCACCGCGTCGTAGCGTGTGGTGTCGATCAGCCGCAGCGCTTCCGCGCCGCTGCCGGCCAGCGACACCCGCACGTTGGCACGCAGCAGCACTTCATGCGCCACCTGCTGGTTGATCACATTGTCGTCGACCACCAGCACGTGCGCGCCGGACAGGATTTGCGCCGCCGCCGATGGCGTGGCCGGCGCCGCGGCCGCCGGCGAGGCGTTGGTGGCGAAGCCCAGCGCCGCCAGCACCGTGTCGCGCAGATGCAGCGCATGTACCGGCTTGGCCAGCGTGGTGTGGATGCCGGCCAGCGCCGCCGCCTGCGCCACCGGATCGCGCGCTAATTCGGTCGTCATCAGCACCACCGGCAGCCGCCCGTGCAGGCCATCGTCATGCAGGCGGCGCGCGGTGTCGACGCCGCTCATGTCCGGCATGTCGCTGTCCATCAGCACCAGGTCGGCGCGGTGGTCGCGCAGCCATGCCAGTGCTTCCATGCCGCCGGCCACCGCGTGGACCGCATAGCCCGCGCTGGTCAACTGCTGCTCCAGCATGACGCGCGACGGCGCGCTGTCGTCCACCACCAGGATGACGCGGCCGCGCGCCGCTTCCGGCAGCGGCGGCAGTCCGTGGTCCGGTCCCGGCTGGCGCTGCATGACCAGGTCGAAGTGGAAGCTGCTGCCGGCGCCGGGCGTGCTGTCGATGGTGATCATGCCGCCCATGGCCTGCACCAGCTGCTGCGAGATCGCCAGTCCCAGGCCAGTGCCGCCGTACAGCCGCGTGGTGCTGCTGTCGGCCTGCGAGAAGGCGCGGAACAAACGCGCCTGCTGTTCGGCGCTGATGCCGACGCCGGTGTCGTCGACCGCGAAGCGCAGCCTGGCCTGCTGTTCGCCGGCCGGCGCCAGCGGCTCCACGCGCAGGCAGATGTGGCCGTGCGCGGTGAACTTGAGCGCGTTGCCGACCAGGTTGACCAGCACCTGGCTCAGACGCAGCGGGTCCCCCACCAGCTGCAGCGGCACGCCGGGCGCCGCGTACACGATCAGCTCCAGCCCTTTTTCCGCCGCCCGCCAGGAAAACAGGTCGGCGATCTGGTTCAGCGTTTCGCACAGCACGAACGGCACCGCCTCCAGTTCCAGCTTGCCCGACTCGATCTTGGCGAAGTCCAGCACGTCGTCGATGATGCTCAGCAGGTTCTTGCCGGCGCGGCCGATCTTGGTGAAGTAGTCGCGCGGCTTGGCCGGCAGGTCGAGGTGCGTGCCCAGGCCGGCGAAACCGAGAATCGCGTTCATCGGGGTGCGGATCTCGTGGCTGATATTGGCCAGGAACTCGCTCTTGGCGCGGGTCGAGGCTTCGGCATCGGCGCGGGCGCGCTGCATGGCCGCGATCACGCCGGCCTTCTGGAACGCCGAGACGAACGGCTCCTTGAGCGCCTTGAACATGTCCAGATCCTTGCGCGCGAACGGCGTGCTTTGCTTGAACACCAGGTAGCCCTGCACCTGCTGATCGACGCTGATGCGCACCGCCAGCATGGTGCTCTGCTTGAGGAACATGTCGGGCGCGATTACGGTCGCGCCATCGACGAACTGCGCCTGCGCCGCCGCCGGCGACACGCCGGCGCGCGACGAGGGCAGGGCGTCGTGGCCCCAGCTGGCGCGGATCGCCAGCTGCCCGTCCGGCGACTCGCGGATCAGCGCATAGGCCACGCCCACTTCGCCGATGGCGCTCGATTCGCGCAGGATGGTGCGCAGCAGGGCGTCGAAATCCAGCTCGTCGTTGATCGACTTGACGATGGCGTGCACGCGTTCGAGGTGCAGCGTGCGCGAATACACCTGCTGCTGCAGGTTGCGCACGCGCCAGCGATACATGCCCCAGCCGCTGGCCAGCACCGCCAGCACCGCGCCCATGCGCGCCCACCAGGTCTGGTACCAGGCCGGCAGGAAATGCAGGTCCATGCTCAGTTCATGCGGGCTCCAGACACCGTCGCGGTTGCTGCCGCGCATATGCAGGCGATAGACGCCGGGCGGCACGTTGGCGTAGGTGGCGACGCGGTGGCTGGCGTCGGCCTCCTGCCACTCCTTGTCGTAACCATCCAGGCGGAAGGCGTAGCGGTTGCGCTGGCTGGCGGAAAAGTCCAGCGCGGCCGTCTCCACCTCGACCTTGCGCGTGCCGGCCGGGATCGCCAGCGCGCCGGCGCCGGGCGCCAGCAGCGGCGCCGGCTCGATGGCCTTGCCGTCCAGGTGGATGGCGCTGACCACCAGCGGCGGCTGGTAGCGCCACGGCGTCGGCAGCTCGGGATGCACCACCACATAGCCACCCGAGGTGCCGAATACCAGGTCCGCTTGCGCCGTCACGCCGACCGCGCCCGTGACATACGGCTGGAACACCAGCCCGGCCGCGCGGTCCAGTACATGAATCCGAAAACTGGCCGGATCGATGGCGGCGATGCCGTCCGAGGTCGAGGCCCACATGCGGCCGCGCCGGTCCCGCTGCAGCGCGGCGACGTTATTGCTGGGCATGCCGTTGCGGATGTCGAGCTTGCGCGCGTGGCGTCCGCCGCCGCTGTCGTGTTCGTCGATCACGGTGATGCCGTCGCTGTTGGAGGCCACCCACAGCCGGCCCTGACCGTCGCTGGCGATGTCGCTGATCAGGCTGTGCGGCAGCCCCGTGCTGTCGCCCGGCAGCAGCTGCACCACCTGGCCGGTGGCGGTGTTCAGCCGGTTCAAGCCGTTGCGCGTGCCTATCCACAACACGCCGTCGGCGCCGGCGCGCATGGCGGTAACGCGGTCGTCGCTCAGGCCGCCCGCGGCGGCCGGACCGGGGCCGTACAGACGACCGCTGCCGGTGCGCGTGTCATAGCGCAGCAGGCCGCCGGGTACGCCCAGCCACAGCACCTCGCGCTGGCGCACCAGGTTGCCGATGCGCGGATACGGATCCGCCAGCGGCAGCGCCACGCGGCGCACGCGCGTGCCCTTGCCGCTGGTATGGTACAGGCCGAGCGAGGTGGCGATCCAGGCTTCCTGCGGCTCGGCCTCGGTCAACGCCAGGATCAGGCGGTTGGGCAGGGCGGTCTCGGGCCTGGCGGGATCGGGCCGCAGGCCGGCGCTGCGGCTGCCGTCGGGCGCCACCAGGTCGATGCCCTGGTCGCCCAGCGCGGTCCACAGCCGGCCGCCGCTGTCGGTCATGAAGGCAAAGGCGGAAATTTCCGGCAGGCCGACGCCGTCGAGGATGGTTTCGACCGTGCGGTTGCCCGGATTGTGGACGTTGACGCCGCGCTCGTTGGCCACCCACACCAGGCCGCTGCGGTCGCGCAACACGGCAGCCACGCGGTCATTGGCCAGGCTGATCGGAATCGCCGGCCGGTGCAGGATGCGGCGGCCGTGGCCGTTGAGGTCGAACTCGACGATGCCACCGCCGTAGGTGGCGGCCCACCAGGTGCCGGGCGCGGTCTCGGTAATCGACAGCACCATGGCGCTGTCGGCGTCGGGCACCTGGTCGAAGCTGAGCAGGCGCGCGCTGTCGCCGGCGCGCGCGGTGCCGATGCCGCTTTTCAGCGTGCCGAACAACACCTCGCCGGGGCTGCTTTCGGCCAGCGACAGCACGGCGTCGCCGGGGCCGTTGGCGAAGCCCAGGTCTTCGACCCTGCCGCTGGCGGCCGCGCGGCGCGCCAGGCCGCCGTTGGAGCCGATCCACAGATCGCCGGCGTGGTCGACCAGCAGCGCGCGGATCTGGCTGTTGCCGGCGCGGCCCTGGACCGGCGTGTGGTGGCTGACAGCGTTGCCGCGCGTGGTGTCGATGTAATCGAGGCCGGCCGCGGTGCCGACCCAGATGCCGCCGCGCGCGTCGCTGGCCAGGGCCGTGACCACCGGGCTGCTCAGGCCCTGCGCGCCGGCGCCGATGCGGACGAATTGGCCGCGGCCCTTGTCGTACATGGCGACGCCGCCGGTGGAACTGCCGATCCACAGCCGGCCTTTGGCGTCCACGTGCATGGCCTGGATGAAGTCGCCGGGCAGCGAATGCGGGTCGCTGGCGTTGAAGAAGAAGTTGCGCATGCGGTAGCCGTCCCAGCGGCCAAGGCCGGACTGGGTGCCGAACCAGATGTAGCCGTCGCCGTCCTGGGCAATACACATGGTGACCGGGCTGGGGAAGCCGCGCTCGGCGGCCCCCAGGTATTCGAACATGGTCGGCGCCAGCTTTTGCCAGGCCGGCAGGGCCGCCATGACCGGTGCGCCAGCCGTCAAGGCCAGCGTGAAAGCGGCCGGAATGATGAAAGGAACGCGCACTGGTAACCGCTCAACCCTATAAATGTTGCTTGCCCAAGCATACGGTGTTGTTGGTCGATTGTCTATTTGTTCTGCCCAAGTCTGTGGGTTGACGGATACCGTTGACAGCAAAAGTTAATCGGAATATATTTTGTTCCAGTAGTTGGAATCGTTTCCAATTTTGCAGAGTCGTGAAAACATAAGGGAGACATGATGAAAAAACAGAAATTCGTTTTGTCCGCTATCGCCGCCGGCCTGACGCTGGCCTATGCCGTGCCGGCCGCGGCCAGCGTCACCAGCCCGGTGATCGGCAAGCTGCTGTGGTCGGAAGAGTTCAACGGCAGCGCGCTCGACCCCAGCCTGTGGACCGCCTACGACGGCAACGGTTGCCAGATCAACCTGTGCGGTTACGGCAACCAGGAGCTGGAGTACTACAGCCCCAACAACCTGTCCATCGTCAGCGTGCCGTTCGAGCCGCGCACGCGCGCGCTGGCGATCCAGGCGCGCAGCCAGACCGTGGGCAGCAACGTCTTCACCTCGGGCAAAATCGATTCCTTCAACAAGGTGCAGGTGCAGTACGGCATGATCGAAATCCGCATGGCCGCGCCGACGCTGGGCACCGGCCTGTGGCCGGCCGCCTGGATGCTGGGCACCAGCCCGCAGGCCTGGCCGCGCAAGGGCGAGATCGACATCATGGAAGCCGGCCACCGCGCCAGCAGCCGCGCCGCGGCCGGCAATCCGGCGCCCGGCATCGACAGCTTCGTCGGCTCCAACGTGATCACCTGGCAGCAAGCGGCCTGCGTGCCGGGTAATGAAAGCTGCGCCGCCTCGACCGCGTGGCAGACCAAGAACTGGTACATCCCGCGCGTGCCGCTGGCCAACCGCTTTGTCACCTACCGCCTGTACTGGACCGACACGCAGATGCGCTTCACCGTGATCGATGGCGGCCTTGAATACAACCTGTACGACAATCCGCTGCCGGTCAACTCGACGGCGCTGCAGGCGCCGTTCTACCTGCTGTTCAACCTGGCGGTGGGCGGCAACTTTACCGACGCCGCCACGCCGGCCCAGGTGACGGCGCCGCTGCCGGGCACCATGTATGTCGACTACGTGCGCGTGTACCAGCTGGACGGCAAGGGCGAGGTCAAGCTCGGTAACCAGACCCAGCCTGAAGTGGGCAAGTTCGGCGTGTTCACCGACACCACCCCGGTCAACGCCAAGCTCGAGGCGGGTGTCAGCTCCGACATCTGGGTGTGGAACAACGATTCGACTTCGGGCGGCACGATTCCGCCGTACGAGGGCGCCAACGCCATGTCGTGGAGCTTCAACAAGCCGGGTTCGTGGTTCGGCGGCAGCGTGCAGTCGCGGCAGGCGCGCGACATGAGCAACTTCCGCAACGGCAGCATGAAGGTGAAGATCAAGATCCCGGCCAATGTTGCGTTCACGATCGGCATCAACGACACCTACACCAACCAGAACTCGGTGAAATTCCCGGCCAACGCCACCACCTACGGTCTGGTGCGCAATGGCGAATGGGGCACGGCCACCATCCCGATCGCCGACCTGGCGGGACCGAAGATCGCGTTGCAATCGGTGCTGGACATGTTCGAGATCGCCAGCGACGGCGCCGCCTTGCCGCAATCGGCCTTCCAGTTCGCGATCGACGACATCATCTGGGACAGCGGCGTGCCGACGCCTACCCCGACGCCGACTCCGACCCCCACCCCGACTCCGACGCCGGTGCCGACGCCCACGCCAACGCCCACGCCGAGCGCCCCGGCGGTCCAGACCAGCGCCACCATGCTGAAATTCTCGCTGGCTTCATCGAGCTGGGCGGATGTGCACTACACCGTCAACAATGGCGGCCAGCTGAACGTACGCATGACCCAGGCCAACGGCGTCAACAGCTACACCGCCAGCGGTCTGAAAGCGGGCGACGTGGTGCGCTACAACTTCACCTACTGGGACACCGCCAACAACTACGCGGTCGACACCGCCCAGCAAAGCTTCACCATGCAGTAAAAATCCGGGGTCAGTTCTGCCAATCGCACACGAGCCCAGCCGTAGCGTTCGCTACGG
>NZ_SPVG01000179.1 GCF_004614165.1 Duganella callida
GCCGTAGCGTACGCTACGGCTGGGCTCGTGACGCAATGAAAGACCTGACCCCGGATTAGAGCTTGCGCTTGAGGTAGAGTGGCAGCAGCCACCAGGCGCTCAGGATCAGCAGTGCCATCAGGGCGGCGGCGATCAGGCCCACTGTCGCGCCGAACACTTCCGAAATCACCAGGTCGGTCCCCAGCACCAGGGCCACCGCCAATGCCAGCGCGCCGGCGACGATCTGGCGCGTGGCGATGCGCTTGAATTTGGCGCGGTCTTTTAATGGCCTCAGCAAGCGATGCTGGATCGCCGGGGCGCTCAACAGCACCAGACTGGTCAGCGACAGGAAGAAGGTCGCCAGGAACAGCAGCTTCTCCAGGTGCACGATCTGCGCAAACCCCGCATTGAACGGCAGGATGATCAGGAACGCCGACAGCATCTGCGCCCCCGGCAGCAGGATGCGCATCTCGCTCAGCATGTCGGAGAAGTCGCCGTCGTCGCGCTCGTCGCTTTGCTGGTCGTCGTCCGGCACCCCGTTCATGGCACCAGGATGGTGGAGCCGGTGGTCTTGCGCGCCTCCAGGTCGCGGTGCGCCTGCTGTACCTCGGCCAAGGCGTAGCGCTGGCGGATGTCGATCTTGACTTCGCCGCTGCCGACCACGCCGAACAGCGATCTGGCCGACGCTTCCAGGTCTTCGCGCTTGGCCATGTAGGCCATCAGCGACGGACGGGTGATGAACAGCGAGCCGCGGCTGGCCAGTTCCGTCAGGCTGAACGGCGGCACCGGCCCGGAAGCGTTGCCGAAGCTGACCATCATGCCCAGCGGTTGCAAACAGTCCAGCGAGCCGATGAAGGTGTCCTTGCCGATCGAGTCGTACACCACGGTGACGCCCTTGCCGTCGGTGAGTTCCTTGACGCGCTCGGTGAAGTTTTCCTGGTTGTAGTTGATGACGTGGCTGGCGCCGTTTTCGATCGCCAGCGCGGCCTTTTCTTCCGAGCCGACGGTGCCGATCAGGTTGACGCCCATCACCCGCGCCCACTGGCAGGCGATCAGGCCGACGCCGCCGGCCGCGGCATGGAACAGGATGGTGTCGCCGGCCTTCAGCGGCACGGTGCGGTGGAACAGGTATTGCACCGTCAGGCCCTGCAGCATCATGGCGGCGGCGGTGTCGAATTCGATGTTCTTCGGCAGCAGCAGCAATTGCGAGGCGGGGATGTTGCGCGCTTCCGCATACGATCCGAGCGGACGGCCGCCATAGGCCACGCGGTCGCCGGCCTTGAAGTCGGTGACGCCCTCGCCCACCTCCTCCACCACGCCGGCGCCCTCGACGCCCAGCGCACCCGGCATCGGTTGCGGATACAGGCCGGTGCGGTGGTAGACGTCGATGTAGTTCAGGCCGATGGCTGCATGGCGCATCCGCACCTCGCCCGGGCCGGGCGGCGGCAGGTCGACCTCCACCAGTTCCATGACTTCGGGACCGCCGACGCGGTTGATGCGGATTGCCTTGACCATGATGCCTCCTCAGTTGGCTGCTTGTTGCTGAAGCTGTGACAGTACCAGATGTGCCGACGCCACGTTGGTCGCGCACGGCGTGTTGTGCACGTCGCAGGCGCGCACCAGGGCGTTGATGTCCGGTTCGTGCGGCTGCGGCGTCATCGGATCACGCAGGAAGATCACGCAGTCGATCTCGCCCTGGACCAGCATGGAGCCGATCTGCAGGTCGCCGCCGAAGGGACCGGAGTGTTTGCGCTCGACCACCAGGCCCAGCTCGTTCACCAGGCGGCCGCCGGTGGTGCCGGTGGCGACCAGCTGGCAGCCGGCCAGGAAGGCTTTGTATTCGCCGGCCAGCGCGATCATGTCGTCTTTTTTCTTGTCGTGCGCGATCAGGGCAATGCGGTATTTCATCTCTAGATCCTATTTGTTTTTGGACAGCAGATAGATCCCGGCCAGCACCAGCGCGGTGCCGCCCAACTGCCAGGAGGTGACGGGCTCGCCCAGCAGCAGCGCGCCCAGAAACAGCGTTGAGACGGGGCCGATCATACCAGCCTGCGAGGCCACGCCGGCGCCGATGCGCTCGACCGCGAACATGGTCATGAACACCGGCATCACCGTGCACAGGATGCCGTTGACCAGCGACAGGCCGTACACCTGCATCGGCTGGATCAGCATGGACGCCGGCCGCAGCACGAAGAACTGGCCGACGCAGGCGACGGTCGACACGCACATCGCATACGACACCAGCCGCAACGAGCCGAGCCGCTTGACCATTTCGCCGGACAGCAGCAGGTAGGCGGCGTAGGCGGCGGCCGAACCGGTCACCAGGGTGGCGCCCAGCGCGACGTTGCCGCCGCCCTGCAGATCGTGCAGGAACACCAGCACGATGCCGAGGTAGGAGGTCAGCAGCGCCCACCACTGCTTGCGGCTGATGTGCTGCTTGAGCACGGTGGCGCTGATCAGCAGCACGAAGGTGGGCGTGAGAAACAGGATCAAACGCTCCAGGCCGACGGTGATGTATTGCAGGCCGAGGAAGTCGAGGAAGCTGGACAGATAGTAGCCGACCAGGCCCATGCCGACGATGCGCCAGCGGTCGGCGCGGCTGAGCGGCGCGCCGACGCGCATCTTCCAGACGGCGACGGCGGCGAACACCGGCAGCGAGAACAGCATGCGGAAGGCGATCAGCGTGACGGCGTCGATGTGGTAGCGGTACAGCAGCTTGGCGACAATGGCCTTGGTCGAAAACAGTACCGCCCCGCCGACGGCGATGCCCAGGCCGCCCAGATACGCGGCGCGCGCCGGAGCGCTGTGTGTGATGCTTTTGTCCATGGCGCAATTGTAAAGCCTCACGCCGCCCCCCCGCTCGGCGCCGCCGTTCTGGAGCCGTCTCTAACTGATTGGTGATAGGCTGTGCATGGCAGGATGTGCCAGGGGTGGCGGCGGTTTTTGGCGGCCCGCTTATGCTAGAATACCGCCCTCACCGCTCCCCAACGATTACCAACGAAATAAGCGCCGAAGGAAGACCGAACATGGCTGGACACAGCAAATGGGCCAATATCAAGCACAAAAAGGCAGCAACTGACGCGAAACGCGGCAAGATCTGGACTCGCCTGATCAAGGAAATCACCGTGGCCGCACGCATGGGCGGCGGTGATGCTGCCGCCAACCCGCGTCTGCGCCTGGCGATGGACAAGGCCGCCGACGCCAATATGCCGAAGGATAACGTGCAGCGCGCGATCACCCGCGGCACCGGCGGCGAAGATGGCGCCAACTACGAGGAAGTCCGCTACGAAGGCTACGGCATCGGCGGCGCGGCCATCATCGTCGACTGCATGACCGACAACCGCGTGCGTACCGTGGCCGAAGTGCGTCACGCCTTCAGCAAGCATGGCGGCAACATGGGCACCGAGAACTCGGTCTCGTTCCTGTTTACCCACTGCGGCCAGTTCCTGTTCGCGCCCGGCACCGATGAAGCCGCGCTGATGGACGCCGCGCTGGAAGCCGGTGCCGACGACGTGGTCACCGACGAGGAAGGCGGCATCGAGGTGGTCTGCAACCCGCACGATTTCGCCAACGTCAAGGACGCGCTGGAAGCCAAGGGCTTCAAGGCCGAAGTGGCCGAGATCATCATGAAGCCGGCCACCGAGACCGTCTTCACCGGCGAAGACGCGCTCAAGATGCAGAAGCTGCTGGACGCCCTGGAAAACCTGGACGACGTGCAGGAAGTGTATTCCAACGCGGTGATTCAAGACTAACGAGGATTTATGAAAATTTTGGTAGTCGGCTCCGGCGGCCGTGAACATGCGCTGGCCTGGAAACTCGCGCAATCCGAGCGCGTTCAGATGGTGTACGTGGCCCCCGGCAACGGCGGCACCGCACGCGATGCGCGCCTGGTCAACGTCAACATCACGGATCTGCATGAACTGGCCAACTTCGTCGAGCAGGAGCACATCGGCCTGACCGTGGTCGGTCCGGAAGTGCCGCTGGCCGCCGGCATCGTCAACCTGTTCCGCGCGCGCGGCCTGAAGATCTTCGGCCCGACGAGGGAAGCGGCGCAGCTGGAGTCGTCGAAGGACTTCGCCAAGGCCTTCATGCACCGCCACGGCATCCCGACCGCCAAATACCAGACCTTCTCGGACGTGGCGCAAGCCCACGACTACGTCAACGCCAACGGCGCGCCCATCGTCATCAAGGCCGACGGCCTGGCCGCCGGCAAGGGCGTGGTGGTGGCCCTGACGCTGGACGAAGCGCACCAGGCGATCGACGACATGCTGGCCGATAACCGCTTCGGCGACGCCGGCGCGCGCATCGTGATCGAGGAATTCCTGGCCGGCGAGGAGGCCAGCTTCATCGTCATGTGCGACGGCAAAAACGTGCTGCCGCTGGCCACCAGCCAGGATCACAAGCGCCTGAAGGACAACGACCAGGGCCCGAACACCGGCGGCATGGGCGCCTATTCGCCGGCGCCTATCGTCACGCCGTCGATGCACGCGCGCGTGATGCGCGAGATCATCAACCCGACCATCGCCGGCATGGCGAAGGACGGCATCGTCTTCACCGGCTTCCTGTACGCCGGCCTGATGATCGACGCGCAGGGCAATCCGCGCACGCTGGAATTCAACTGCCGCATGGGCGATCCGGAGACGCAGCCGATCATGTCGCGTCTGAAGACCGACCTGCTGGGCGTGATGGAACATGCCGTCAACGGCACCCTGGACCAGGTGGAACTGGAATGGGACCGCCGCACCGCCGTCGGCGTGGTGCTGGCCGCCGAGGGCTACCCCGAGACGCCGAAGAAAGGCGCCGTCATCGATGGCATCCCGGCCGAGACGCCGGAAGCGGTGACCTTCCACGCCGGCACCGCCGACGTGGGCGGCCAGCTGCAGGTGACCGGCGGCCGCGTGCTGTGCGTGGTGGGCCTGGGCGATTCCGTCAAGCTGGCGCAGAAGCAGGCCTACGAGGCGGTCGACCAGATTTCGTTCGAAGGCATGCAGTGCCGCCGTGATATCGGCTGGCGCGGTCTGAAGCACTAAGATGTCGTCCGCCCCCAACACCGCCGCGGTCAAGGCCTGGCTGCAGGAACTGCAAAGCCGCATCGTGCAGGCGCTGGAAGCCGTCGACGGCAAGGCATTCCTGCGCGATGAATGGCAGCGCGCCGAAGGCGGCGGCGGCATCTCGCGCCTGGTCGAAGAAGGCAACGTGATCGAACGCGGGGGCGTCAACTTCTCGCACGTGCAGGGCGCCAAGCTGCCGGCGTCGGCCGCGGCGCATCGTCCCGACCTGGGCGGCAAGCCGTGGGAGGCGATGGGCGTGTCGCTGGTGATCCATCCGCGCAATCCGTACGCGCCGACGGTGCACATGAACGTGCGCTTCTTCAGCACCACCAACGCCAACGACGAACCGGTGTGGTGGTTCGGCGGCGGCATGGACCTGACGCCGTACTACGGCAACCGGCAGGACGTGAAGCACTTCCACCAGACCTGCCACGACGCGCTGGCGCCGTTCGGCGCCGATCTGCACGGCCGCTTCAAGAAATGGTGCGACGAGTATTTCTACCTGAAGCACCGCCAGGAGGCGCGCGGCGCCGGCGGCATCTTCTTCGACGATTTCAACGAGGTGGACTTCGAGCAGGCTTACGCCATGACGCAAAGCGTCGGCGACGCCTTCCTCAAGGCCTACCTGCCGATCCTGGAACAGCGCAAGGACACGCCATACGGCGAGCGCGAACGCGACTTCCAGGCGTACCGGCGCGGCCGCTATGTCGAATTCAACCTGGTGTTCGACCGCGGCACGCTGTTCGGCCTGCAGTCGGGCGGCCGCACCGAGGCGATCCTGATGTCGATGCCGCCCATCGTCAAATGGCGCTATCGCTGGGAGCCCGAGGCCGGATCGCCGGAAGCGGCGCTGTACACCGACTTCCTGCCGCACCGCGACTGGCTGACCGCATAACGATGGCCTTCCGTGTCGCACTGCTGGGAGGCAGCTACGATCCGGTGCACGATGGCCATGTCGCGTTGGGCGAATACTTCGCCAACCTGCTGCAAGTCGATCAGTTGCGCGTGATCCCCACCGGTATGCCGTGGCAGAAGGCCACGCTGAAGGCATCGGCGCGGCAGCGCGCCGACATGGTGGCGCTGGCCTTCGCCGGCCGCGCCTACAGCGTCAAGGTCGACTTCCAGGAGATCGAGCGCGCCGCGCAGGGCCTGCCGACCTACACCATCGACACGCTGCGCAATCTGCGCGATGAACTGGGGCCGCAAGCCTCGCTCGCGTTCCTGATGGGCGCCGACCAGTTGCAGCGGCTGGACACCTGGCGCGAATGGCAATCGCTGTTCAGCCATGCCCACTTCTGCGTGGCGGCGCGGCCCGGCTTCGACCTGGCCACGCTGCCGCCCGCAGTCGAGCAGGCGTTCTCCAGCCGACTGGGAACGCCCGAACAAATCCGTAACACGCCGCACGGTCTGACTTATCTGGCACGGGACTTCGCGGTGGATATCTCTGCCACCCAGATACGTGCGGCATTACAACGGGGGGAGAAGGCGGACTCGCTTATCCCGCCGCTAGTGCTAGACTATATTGAACAACACCATCTATACAGAAGCTAATGGACATCAAAAAACTACAAACCCTCGTCGTTGACGCCCTTGAAGACGTCAAGGCACAAGACATCGTCCTGTTCGACACGACCCACCTCACCAGCCTGTTCGACCGCATCGCGATTGCTTCCGGTACCTCCAACCGTCAGACCAAGGCGCTGGCCGCCTCGGTGCGCGACAAGGTCAAGGAAAACGGCGGCGAAGTCTACGGCATGGAAGGCGAGGACACCGGTGAATGGGTGCTGGTCGACCTGGGCGACATGATCGTCCACATCATGCAGGCGCCGATCCGCGCCTACTACCGCCTGGAAGAAATCTGGGGCGACAAGCCGGTCAAGCTGGGCGCCGCCAAGCGCAAGGGCACCAAGGAAGCGGCCGAGGCGGAACCGAAGAAGATCAGCACCCACCTGGCCGCCGGCAAGAAGGTCGCCGCCGCCGAAGCCGTGGTCGAGAAGAAGGCGCCGGCACGCAAGCCGGCCGCCGCCAAGACCACCGCCACCGCCGCGACCAAAAAAGCCGCCGCCAAGCCGGCCGCCGTCCCGGCCGGCAAGAAGGTGAAAGTCGGCGCGCCGAAGGCGACTGTCGCCGCGGTCGCCGCCGTGAAAGCCGCCAAGGCCGCCAACCCGCGCGCCGCCAAGCCGAAGGCTGACGAGGCACCGGCCAAGACCGTCATCAAGCGCATCAAGAAGCCGGCAGCGGAGTAATTCCGCATGCAGCTGATTATCGCTGCGGTCGGCCATAAAATGCCGGCCTGGATCGAAAGCGGTTTTGCCGAGTACGTGAAGCGCATGCCGCCCGAACTGAAGATCGTGCTGAAAGAGATCAAGCCGGTCGAACGCTCGGGCAGCAAGACCGCCGCCACCGCGATGGCGCTGGAACGCGAGCGCATCGAGGCGGCGCTGCCGAAATCGGTGCGCATCATCGCGCTGGACGAGCGCGGCAAGGACCTGACCTCGGTCGGCCTGTCGCAGCAGCTGGAAGCCTGGCAGCAGGATGGCCGCGACACCGCCTTCCTGATCGGCGGCGCCGACGGCCTCGATCCCGGCCTGAAGGCGCGCGCGGAAGGCTTGATCCGCATTTCCAGCATGACGCTGCCGCACGGGATGGTGCGCGTGATGCTGGCCGAGCAGCTGTACCGCGCGTGGACCATCACGCAGAACCATCCTTATCACCGCGTATAAAGAACAAGATGAAGCCGGTCGAAAAGAAGATTTACCTCGCCTCCAAGAGTCCGCGCCGGCGCGAGCTGCTGCGCCAGGTCGGCATCGATTTCGAGCTGCTGCTGCTGCGCAGCGACGGCCCGCGCGGCCCCGACGTGACCGAGGAAGTGCTGCCCGGCGAAGCGCCGCTCGACTACGTGGCGCGCGTGGCCAGGGAAAAGGCCGCGTTCGCGGCCGACATCATCAGCAAGCGCCGCATGGCGCCGCGGCCGGTGCTGGCGGCCGACACCACCGTCACCATCGACGGCGCCATCCTCGGCAAGCCGGCCAACGTGGCCGAGGCCACCGCCATGCTGCAGCAGCTGTCGGGCCGCACGCACCAGGTGCTGACCTCCATCGCCGTGCAGGCCGGCGCGTTCTCTGGCCAGATCACGCAGGTATCGGAGGTGCGTTTCGGCGTGCTGTCGCCGGCCGCCATCGCGGCGTATTGCGCCTCGCCTGAACCGTACGACAAGGCCGGCGCCTACGGCATCCAGGGACCGGCCGCGCAGTTCATCGAACACATCGCCGGCAGCCATTCCGGCATCATGGGCCTGCCCATCTACGAGACCGTGCAGCTGCTGCGCCAGGCGGGTTTGCCGCTGCTCTGAGTCCGTGTATGATCGGGGCATGAACGAAGATATCCTGATCAACATCACACCGCAGGAAACCCGCGTCGCCCTCATCGTGCAGGGCGCCGTGCAGGAACTCCACATCGAACGCACGCTCACGCGCGGGCTGGCCGGCAACGTCTACTCCGGCAAGGTGGTGCGCGTGCTGCCCGGCATGCAGTCGGCCTTCATCGACATCGGCCTGGAACGCGCGGCCTTCCTGCACGTGGCCGACATCTGGGAAGCGCGTCCGCACGACGGTCCGCCCGGCGCCGCGCCGACGCCGATCGAGAAGCTGCTGTTCGATGGCCAGGTGCTGACCGTGCAGGTGATCAAGGACCCGATCGGCACCAAGGGCGCGCGCCTGTCGACGCAGATTTCCATCGCCGGCCGCATGCTGGTGTATCTGCCGCAGGATAACCACATCGGCATCTCGCAAAAGATAGAGAACGAGGCCGAGCGCGAAGCGCTGCGCGCACGCCTGCAAAGCCTGCTGCCCAAGGAAGAGAAAGGCGGCTACATCGTGCGCACCCAGGCCGAGGACGCGTCGGACGCCGACATCGCGGCCGACGTCGAATACCTGCGCAAGACCTGGGCCGCGATCACCCATGGCGCGCGCACGCGGCCGGCCACCACCCTGCTGCACCAGGACTTGAATCTGGCGCAGCGCGTGCTGCGCGACTTCGTGCACGACGAGACGGCCACCATCCAGGTCGACTCGCGCGAGAACTACCTCAACCTGCAGGAGTTCGGCAAGGCGTACACGCCGGGCGTGCTGCCGCGTCTGCACCACTACACCGGCGAGCGGCCGCTGTTCGACCTGTACGGCGTGGAGGAAGAGATCCTGCGCGCGCTGGGCCGGCGCGTGGACCTGAAGTCGGGCGGCTATCTGATCGTCGACCAGACCGAGGCGATGACCACCATCGACGTCAACACCGGCGGCTTCGTCGGCGGGCGCAATTTCGCCGACACCATCTTCAAGACCAACCTGGAGGCGGCGCACGCGATCGCGCGCCAGCTGCGGCTGCGCAACCTGGGCGGCATCATCATCCTCGACTTCATCGACATGGAGAACACCGAGCACCGCCAGGCCGTGCTGCAGGAACTGAAGAAGGCACTGGCGCGCGACCGCACCAAGGTGTCGGTCAGCGGCTTCTCGGCGCTGGGCCTGGTGGAAATGACGCGCAAGCGCACGCGCGAATCGCTGGCCCACATCCTGTGCGAGCCGTGCCCGGCCTGCCTGGGCCGCGGCCAGGTGAAGACCTCGCGCACCATCTGCTATGAAATCCTGCGCGAGCTGCTGCGCGAAGCCAAGCAGTTCAACCCGCGCGAGTTCCGCATCCTCGCCTCGCAGGAAGTGGTGGACCTGTTCCTGGAAGAGGAATCGCAGCACCTGGCGATGCTGGGCGATTTCATCGGCAAGAAGATCTCGCTGCAGGTGGAGAACTCCTACCACCAGGAGCAGTACGACGTGATCCTGATGTAGTGCTTACGCCTTGTCGCGCTCGGCCTGCTGGGCGCGCGCGTAACTTTCCATTACCGCCGCGTAGTTCGGCGCCACCAGGCCGTACAGCTGCGCCAGATCGGCCGCTTCCGGCCGCGCCCAGGTGCGGTGCATCTCCGACAGCAGGGCGTTGGTGCTGGTCGGCCTGACCCCGCCCTGGACGAAACGCGCCAGCGACACGCGCGAGGCCATCTCGCTCGGATCGCCGGAAGCGTCGATCACCGCATACACTGCGTAGCCGGCGGCCACCGCGTCGAGCGCCGGGAACATCACGCAGACGCTGGTCCAGACGCCGGCCATCACCAGCGTCTTGCGGCCGGTGGCGCGCACCTGGGCGACGAAATCCTCATTGTCCCAGGCGTTGACCTCCCCCTTGCGCGGCACGTACACGGCATGCTCGGCATAGCGGTGAATTTCCGGCATCAGCGGGCCGTTGCTGCCGGCCGGCTCCGAGGCGGTGGTGATCACCGGGATTTTCAGCAGGGTGCACAGTTTGGCGATCATCTCCACATTGCGCCGCAGGTCGGCGACGGCGATGTCCTTGACCGTCTGGAACAGGCCGGACTGGTGATCGAGCAGCAGCACCACGGTATCGGCGGGGTCCAGCAGCGCGGCGCCGCCGCCGGTGGACAGCACACTGGTTTTCGCCTGCGTAGTCGTTGGCATCTTCGTTTCTCCTTGGTTGGGTTGGTCAAGCCGCCGTGCGGCAGCGAGGGTTCAGATTGCCTGAATCCGTCGCCACCGTGGCGGCCCGGCCCGAAGATGGCGCCGCGTTTATCCCCCGGAATGGGGGACGGTCGGCCGTTATCCGGAGGGCAGCGGTGCGCCGGCTGTGATCTCTTCCAGCCTAACGTCGAGCTACAGCAGCGGTCGGCGCGTCGCGGGGCGTGATCCAGTTTTGCGTGGCGTCGAAAGGTGTTGCGGACTTAAAGCGGATTATCAGCCGCTAGCGGCGGGCGTAGGATGGCTGCATTCAACCACACTCGAAAGGATGCACCATGAAAATCGATCTGACCGGCAAAACCGCCATCGTCACCGGCTCCACCCGCGGCATCGGCTACGCCATCGCCGCCGGACTGGCCGGCGCCGGCGCCACCGTGGTGATCACCGGCCGCAAGCAGGCCGACGTCGACCAGGCCCTGGCCACGCTGCGTGGCAGCATTCCCGGCGCGCAGGTGCGCGGGGTCGCGGCCGACCTGTCCAACGCCGCCGGCTTCACCGCCCTGCAGGCGGCCGAGCCACAGGCCGATATCCTGGTCAACAACGTCGGCGTATTCAACCTGCAGCCGTTCGCCGAGATCCCCGACGAGGAATGGACCCGCATGTTCGAGGTCAACGTGATGTCCGGCGTGCGCGCCAGCCGCGCCTACCTGCCCGGCATGCAGCACAAGAACTGGGGCCGCATCGTCTTCATCTCGTCCGAATCCGGCCTGGCCATCCCGGCCGACATGATCCACTACGGTTTCAGCAAGACCGGCAACCTGGCCGTCTCGCGCGGCCTGGCCAAGAGCCTGGCCGGCACCGGCATCACCGTCAACGCCGTGCTGCCCGGCCCCACCCTGTCGGACGGCGTGCAGCACCTGGTGGCGCCCGGCGCGGACTACGCCACCGCCGAACGCGAAGCCAACGCCTTCGTCAAGGCTCACCGCGCCAGCTCGATCATCCAGCGCGTGGCGACGCCGGAGGAAGTGGCCAATATGGTGGTCTACGTGTGCTCGCCGCAAGCCTCGGCCACCACCGGCGCGGCACTGCGGGTGGATGGTGGCGTGGTGGATACGATCGGCTGATCTCGGGGTTGCACTGTCAAAACCTTGTGCTATATTCAATGAACAATACACAACAAGGAGACAGTATGATCAACAAACGTCAGTTTGCAGCACTCTGTTTTTTCCTTCCCTGCGCATTCGCGCAGGGCGCCAATCCGGAACAGGTGCCGCCCCCGGCGCCGGCGGTCGGCGATTCCTGGACTTACCAATACACCGATGTGTGGAAAGGCACGACCGGCAACATCAACCGGCTCGAGGTCAACGCCATCGATGATGCCGGCATCCACGTCGACATCAAGCGCGCCGCCAGTGGCGCGCTGGTAGGCCGGCAGTTGTTCAGTCCCGAGATGAATCCTGTCGAACGCGGCAACATCCACTTCGCCCCGGCCTTTGCCCGCTACGCGTTTCCGCTGGCGCCCGGCAAGGAATGGAGCAGCTCGGTGGACGGCGACAATCCCAAGCTCAACAAGCACCTGCACTACAACATCAAGGGCAAGGTGCTGGACTGGGAAAAAGTGAAGGTGCCGGCCGGCGAGTTCGACGCGCTGAAGATCGTGGTCGATGCGCAGTACGGCGCCGACGGCAGCCAGGAAGGCGGCCAGATGACCGAAACCGTCTGGTTCGTGCCGGCGCTGAACAATTTCGTCAAGCTCGAGTACCGCGACGCCGACCGCCAGGGCCGGCTGTACAGCCGCGACGCCTGGGAACTGATGTCCTTCGTGCAGCAGAAAGCCAAGCCGGCCGTGGTGGCCGCCGCGGCGCGCTGAGCCGCTCCTAGGCTTCCATGGCCGCGGCCAGCTCGGCGATCGTCGCCCGCAGCTGAGTCTGGAAGCGGACCATGGAATCATCCGCGATCTGGTTGGTGTCGAAGTTGGTCCACCATTCCTCGCGCCGCTCGACCTCGTGGCCGGCGTCGGCCGCGCCGCTGAAGCGTTTGAAGGTGTCGTAAAACTCGCGGCTCTGGCACACGTAGTGGTTGAAGCGGAATTGCTCGTAGCTCGGCTCGTACTGCGGCAGATAGCCCCAGTCCACCGGCCGCATCTGCTCGTCGACCGTGCCCTGCGGCGTCACGAACACATTGCTGCAATTGCTGGCCGCCACCTTCTGGCGGCCCTTGACCAGGCTCTTGACGCGACGGTGCGCCATGAAGCTGTTGATGTCGGCGCGCATGCGGTAGTTTTCCGTGATCAGGCCGGGCGGCTCGGTCAGATGGCCCGCGCTGCCGAAATTCACGTTGTAGGCCCCCACCGCCGACACCGGCAGGAAGTTGTACGGCCACAGCGCTTCCTGCATGGTGTTGGCCTTGGTCGGGAACAGGAATTCGTCGCCGTCGATGAAGGCCATCCAGTCGACCTCGTTCATATAATTGTCGCAGGCGTGCTGGAACGCCATCAGCTGCAGGCGGTCCTGCGAATCGGTGAGGCCGATGGCGGTGATGTCGAGGCGCTTCTTCAGCTTCAGGACGATCTCGGCCGTGTTGTCGGTGCACTGGTGGGCGTAAAAATAAAACTTGCGGAAGCCGATCATGTAATGAAAGGCAAACCACTCCAGCAACCACGGGCCGCGGTTTTTCTGCATGCTGACTAAGCCCAGTATCATAGACGCCATCCACTTGAGTTGTACTGGCGCATTGTAACTTATTTGGAAATGCGCAAAATGGCCGACGCCAGCTTGGAGAAGCACGGCGTCAGATCGTTCTGCGTGGCCGCGTAGCAGTAGACGCCGACCGGCTTGGCGGCGTTGAAGCAGCGCGCCGGCGCGTCGGTGGTGTTGGCCATGCATTTGAGCGTGTCCTCGCCCTTCTCGCCGTCGGCGCCGGTGCCCACCTTCAGCGCCGAGCCCAGGCCCAGCGTGAAGATGTAGATGCCCTCGTCGCGCGATTTCGACGCCATCGCTTCCACCAGGTTGCGCGCGGCGCGGTTGACGTTGGCGTAGGTGATGGCGTTGGTCACCACCCGCGGACTGTTGGTGACGATGGGGTACTCGCGCAGCGCGGCGTCGTTGCGGTTGGCCCACAGCGGGACGTGGGCGTTGTACCAGGTTGGCAGCACCGCCGCCGCCGGCAGATTATTGGGCGTGCAGGCGCTGTCGTCGACGTCGTCGTACTGCTGGCCCAGCTTGTACAGGCCGGCCGGCGTGCCGGAGCCGTCGTCGTCGGTGTAGACCGTGCCGGGGGTCTTACAGCTGGAACTGTTCCACTCCATGTAGCTGCCGAAGGAATTGGGCGCGCCATCGGAAAAGAATACGATCACGCGCAGGTTGGAGCGATTCAGGTTGGCGGTGGGCACGCTGTTGATCTGCTGGCGCGCGGTCCACATCCCTTCCGCCGACGCGGTCGAGCCGCTGAAGGAAAATGCCTTGATGTGATTGGTCATGGTGGTGCGGTCGAAGCCGCGCGCGATCGGCCGGATCGCATCATCGACGATGGAGCCGAAGGCAAAGTGCACCAATCCCACGCGGTCGCGCTCGGCGTTGAACTGGTTGAGGAAAGTCACCGCCGAGCTGCGCACATTGGCGGCCGACGGCTGCAGCGAGCCCGAAGTGTCCAGCACCAGGATCATGTCCAGGTCCTTGCGCTTGGTCTCGGTCAGCACGCCGGGCGCCAGCGGCCCGGTCTGGAAGTTGCCGAACAAGGCGAGCGGCATGGTGGCCGAGGCGCTGACCGTCACCGTCACCTCGCTGGCGCTGAACGAGATGCCGACGTCGTTCAGGGTGGCGCTCGACATCAGGTAATTCGCGGGAAAATTCGCGTAAAAGAAGCGCTGCGCCGCCGCCCTGGCATTGGCCGCCTGCTCGGTCTGGTTGGCGCCGTTGCTGATCGCGCGCGCGGCGGCCAGCCCGGCCGCGTCGGTGGCGGCGTTGAGCTTGGCCTTGATCATGAAGCTCATGCCGGCGCTGAACACCAGGCCGACGATGGCCAGCAGGGTGGTCAGCGAGATGACGACCATCACCGTGATGCCGCCGCGTTGCTTGTGCCGATAGGTATGCATGCTCAGAACACCGTCATCGAATAAAAGTTCGGCCCCAGCGTGGGCGTGCTGAAACTGCCGAAGGTAAAGCCGCTGAAGAACATGTTGAACTTGTAAAATACCTCGACCACGTAGATCACCTCGCCGTCGAGCAACTGGCCGCTCATCAGCGATACCGCCGGCGCGGCGCTGCCGCTGGGCACCACGCAGCTGCCGGCGGTGCCGCTGGCCCAGTTACTGCACGTCCAGATCTTGCTGGTCGGCGCATAGCCGCTGACGCGGAAGCCGCGGTTGTTGACGCTGTCGTCCCAGCGGTACTGTTCCAGCACCAGGCTGCGCGTGGTGCCGCCGCTGGTCGAGCCCATGATGCGGGTGACGTAAATCATGCCGCGGTTATTCATGTCCAGCGGCGGCGCGGTGGCGGCCACCTGGCCGATGATGGTCTGGGCGTTTTCCGACAGCTGCAGCTTGCCGCGCGAGGCCAGGTTGGCCGCCTCGCGGCTCATGTTAATGATGATCATGTTGGCCTGCAGGCCGCGGGCGATGTCGATCAGCGCGATCAGCAGCACCAGCAGCACCGGCAGCAGCAGCGCGAACTCGACCGCGGCAAGGCCGGCGGCGGGACGGGGCCGGAACGCACGCATCAGAACGCCTCATTCTGCATGGTGGCGGACACGCTGAACTTGTACTGGCCGTTGGGGAACAGCGCCGCGATCAGCGGGGTCGCCAGCTTCCAGGTACAGTCCAGGCGCAGCACCACGATATCGCCGGCGCCGCCGAACATGGTGGCCGAATAGGCGCTGCTGCTGGCGTAAGTGGTGTTGTTGACGCTGATGACCGGGCTGACGGAATCGTACATGCCCATCGAATTGTTCCTGATCTGCTGCACCACCGCGAGGTAGCGCTGCTGGTTGCTGGTAGCCGGATCGGCGTCGGTACGGCCGGTGATGGCGTAGCGCGCGCCCTCGCGCACCGCGTACTGCATCACCAGCGTGGTGTAGAACACCAGGCTGTATTCGATCACGCCGATCAGCAGCAGAAACGCGATCGGCGCGATGATGGCCATTTCGACGACGGCCGAGCCGCGCTGGCGGCGCAGGTAAGCATTCATGTTGTTGCGTCCGTGAGACGGAATCGATGGCGAAACGGGAAATACAGGCGGAAGCGCGGCTGGCGCGGCACTGCAGACTGGCTGTGCGGCGCCGTATCGGCCGCAGGCAGCGCCACAGGAATGGGGTGACGATGAGCCATTCTAACGCGATTCATTTTGTTTCGCCTAGTTAAAAAACTCCTTCGGGGACAGACCACGATTTTGCAATTAATTACAAAATCGTGGTCTGTCCCCAGGCAGCGTAGCATGCTCTCGCTGGACAGCGCAGTCCGGGATGCGTAGACTCGATTGCGCATGCAACAACTATCGAATCGCTACTTCGCTTAGTTGGACTATATGATTTGCAAGCAGGAGACGCCCGGTGTTAATCGAAAGCACAGTCCCGCCCACCGCCAAGACGGATGGCGACGCCGTCGGCGCCTCGATGGTGTTCATCATGCGCCTGGTGCTGGCGGTGACGGCGCTGCTGACGCTGTCCGTGGCGCCGGGCGACCTCGGCAATTACCACGGGCCGCGCTCGCTGCTGAGCTGGATCATCTTCGGCGGTTACTTCCTGCACAGCCTGACCCTGCTGCTGGCCGCGCGCCGCTATCGCACGCCCTTCTTTCACGGCAAGACGGTGTACTGGATCGACCTCGGCTGGTATGCGCTGATGGTCTATTGCACCGGCGGCGGCAAGAGCTTCTTTTTCCCGTTCTTCTTTTTCGTGATCCTGACCGCCTCGTTCCAGTGGGGTTTCGACGAGGGCGCGCGCATCACCCTGGGCGCCACGCTGGCGCTGGCGCTGGCCACCTGGTTCACCGACAGCGACATCAACGTCGGCCACCTGCTGCTGCGGATTTCCTTCGTGCTGGCG
>NZ_SPVG01000188.1 GCF_004614165.1 Duganella callida
TCCTTAGAGTATCGGGGGGCGGGGGGCCGGGGGGGGGGGGGGCGGGGGGCGGGGCGGGGGGGGGGGGGCGGGGGGTGGGGGGGGGGGGGTTTTTGTTTGTGGGCGGGGGGGGCGGCCGGGGGGCCGCCGCCCCCGCGGCCCCAGCCGGTCCGGCCCTGAGCGCCGAAGACCAGAGCATCAGCTGGGTCTGGCCGGCCGCCGGCAAAGTCGTGGCCAGCTTCGACGAGGGCAAGAACAAGGGCCTGGACATCGCCGGCAAGGCGGGCCAGCAGGTCGTCGCGGCGGGCGCAGGAAAAGTGATGTACGCCGGCAGCGGCATCCGCGGATATGGTAATCTCGTTATTGTGAAGCACAGTAATAATTTGCTGTCGGCCTATGCGCACAACCGCACCATCCTGGTGAAGGAAGGGCAGACCGTCAGCAAGGGACAGATGATCGCGGAAATGGGCGACTCCGACACCGACTCCGTCAAGCTGCACTTTGAAATACGGCAGCAGGGCAAACCGGTGGATCCGTCCAAATTCCTGCCTAACCGCTAGCTGAGCTATGACACCTACGCCGCACGATCAGATGGATGACGACTCGCCGGAAGACTTCCGCGACGAGGCCAGCGACGATCTGAGCATCGATGCGGCGGAGGATAGCGATGCGCCCGAGTCGGGCGCGGTGATCGAAAGCGTCGACGAACTGAAAAAAGTGCTGGCGGCCGAACTGTCGACCGACACCACCCAGCACTACCTGAACCAGATCGGCACCCGGCCGCTGCTGACGGCCGAACAGGAAGTCCATTACGCCACGCTGGCCAAGGCCGGCGACTTCAGCGCGCGCCAGACCATGATCGAGCACAACCTGCGGCTGGTGGTGTCGATCGCCAAGCACTACATCAATCGCGGCGTGGTGCTGCTGGATATGATAGAAGAAGGCAACATCGGCCTGATGCGCGCCATCGACAAGTTCGAGCCCGAGCGCGGTTTCCGTTTTTCGACTTACGCCACCTGGTGGATACGCCAGAGCATCGAGCGCGCCATCATGAACCAGGCGCGGACGGTGCGGCTGCCGGTGCACATGGTGCGCGAGCTGAACCAGATCCTGCGCGGCAAATACCATCTCGAGGCGCAGCACCACAACGGCAAGGACGCCACCGCCGAAGACATCGCCGAACTGGTCGGCCGGCCGGTGGAAGAGGTGCAGGACATCCTGGCGCTGTCCGAGCACGCCACCTCGCTGGACGCGCCGCTGGACAACGATCCGCAATCGTCGCTGATGGACATGCTGCCCGGCGACAGCGACGACAGTCCCGACGCGCGCGCCGAGCACCACGAAATGACCCTGCTGGTGCGCGACTGGCTGACCAAGCTGCCGGACAAGCAGCGCATCGTCATCATGCGCCGTTTCGGCCTCGACAACGACGATCCGGCCACGCTGGAAACCCTGGCCGAAGAAATGGGCGTCACCCGCGAGCGCGTGCGCCAGATCCAGCAGGAGGCGCTGGTCAAACTGAAACGCGCGATGGCCGCGCGCGGCGTGGTCCGCGATTCCCTGCTGTAGATCCTCCCCGTTCTGCTATCATGTCGGCCCGGCTGAAGGCTGGCGCCTGCTATTTCCCATTCAATATTGAACGTTATGCAAGAAAACACCATCGACATCAAATCGCTCGACATGGACGCCCGCGGCGTCGGCCACATGCAGGACAATGAAGACGGTACGCCGGGCAAAGTGGTGTTCGTGGAAGGCGCCCTGCCGGGCGAGCGCGTCAGCTTCGAAACCTTCAAGAAAAAGAAGAACTGGGAAGCCGCGCGCATGACCGCGCTGCACCGCGAATCGTCGATGCGCGTGACGCCGAAATGCGTGCACTTCGATTACTGCGGCGGCTGCTCGATGCAGCACATCGAGCCGAGCGCCCAGGTCGCCATCAAGCAGCGCGTGCTGGAAGATAACCTGTGGCACATCGGCAAAGTCACCGCCGAAACCGTGATGCGCCCGATGTACGGCCCGACCTGGGGCTACCGCTACCGCGCGCGCCTGTCGGTGCGCTGGGTGGAAAAGAAGGGCACGGTGCTGGTCGGCTTCAAGGAAAAGAAATCGATCTACGTGGCCGACATCCAGAGCTGCCAGATCCTGCCCAAGCACGTGTCGGACATGCTGATGCCGCTGCGCGCGCTGGTCGGCTCGCTGACGCTGTACAACCAGATCCCGCAGATCGAACTGGCGATCGGCGAAGACGTCACCGCGCTGGTGCTGCGCATCATGGACGCGCTGACCGCCGACGACGAGGCCAAGATCAAGGCTTTCGCCGACCAGTACAAGGTGCAGTTCTGGCTTCAAACCAAGGGCCCGGAAACCGCCGCGCCGTTCTATCCGCTGGAACCGCAGCTGCACTACCTGCTGCCGGAATACGGCGTGCGCATGCCGTTCAAGCCGGTCGACTTCACCCAGGTGAACCACCACATCAACCGCGTGCTGGTGCACAAGGCGCTGCGTCTGCTGGACGTGCAGCCGGACGACCGCGTGGCCGACCTGTTCTGCGGCCTGGGCAACTTCACCCTGCCGCTGGCGACCTTGGCGCGCGAAGTGGTGGGGATCGAAGGCAGCCAGGCGCTGACCGACCGCTCGATGAGCAACGCCATCGCCAACGGCCTGGAAGGCAAGACCACCTTCTACAACCGCAACCTGTTCGAAGTGACGCCGGAAGACCTGATCGCGCTGGGGCGTTTCGACCGCATGCTGATCGACCCGCCGCGCGATGGCGCCATGGCCTTGTCGCTGGCGCTGGGCGAGCTGCGCAAGACCAACCCGGCGTTCCTGCCGAAGCGCATCGTCTACGTTTCGTGCAGCCCGTCGACGCTGGCGCGCGACGCCAACGTGCTGGTCAACCTCGCCGGCTACAAGCTGGACAAGGCCGGCGTGGTCAACATGTTCCCGCACACCTCGCACGTGGAGTCGATGGCGGTGTTCGACCTGGTCTGAAGATTCGGGGTCAGAGCCGGCATTCGTCGAATGTCGGCTCTGACCCCGATGTTTTTCTTCTAATATTATTGACTTCGCAGCAGGGCTGCGCAACACTGAGCTGATCAACATCAGTGTCCGGAGTTGGCATGCGCCTCCTGTCCCGTTTCATCGCGCTGGCTGCGTTCTGCGGCCTGCCGCTGGTCGTTCTGGCCGATACTTCCATCACCTCGTTTTCGCCTGCCGGCTCCGTCAAGGGCGTGCGCCAGGCGACGGCGCGCTTCAGCGCGCAGATGGTGCCGCTCGGCGATATGCGGCTCGGCGATCCGTTCACCATCGATTGCCCGGAGCAGGGCACGGGACGCTGGATCGATGGGCAGAACTGGAGCTACGATTTCGCCCGCGATCTGCCGGCCGGCGTCAGTTGCCGCTTCACGCTCAGGGACGATATCAAGGATCTGGCGGGCCAGCCGCTCAGCGGCGAGCGCAAATTTTCCTTTGATACCGGCGGCCCCGCCGTCGTCAACAGCGCGCCGCGCGAGGGGGCCTGGTCCATCGATGAACAGCAGATCTTTGTGCTGGCGCTGGACGCGCCGGCCAGCGATCAGACCATCAGCGAACATGCGTGGTGCCGCGCCGACGGCGTCAACGAAAAGATCGGCGTACGTGTGCTTGCCGGCGCGGAGCGTCAGCAGATCCTGGATCAGCGCAAGGAGTTCACCGAGCGTTATCTGTCGATTTACTTCCGCGCGCGCGGCGTGGTATGGCGCGCCCGCACGGCGGTCAACAACAAGCAGTTCGAGCGGCTGCCGCTGGCGGTGGTGCAGTGCAAGCGCAATCTGCCGGCCGGCGCGGAGATGGCGCTGGTGTGGGGCGCCGGCATCCAGGCCGACAGCGGCATCGCCACCAGCCAGGATCAAACACTGGCGTTCAAGACGCGTCCCGATTTCACGGCCCGCTTCGCCTGCGAACGCACGTCCAAGGACGGCGGCTGCATCCCGTTCCTGCCGATGCAGATCAGTTTCAGCGCGCCGGTCAAACGCGCGGATGCGCTGGCCGTCAGGATCACCGGTCCCGGCGCCAGGGTGTTTGCGCCATCCGTCAGGAAGTACGAAGAGAAGAACGATTATGTGCAGGGGCTGGAAGTCAAAGGCCCGTTCCCCGAAAATGCGAAATTCAGTTTGTCGATGCCGGCCAATCTGAAGGACGATGCCGGCCGCACGCTGGTCAACCGCCAGCGCTTCCCGATGACGGTGCGCACCGATGCGCAACCGCCGCTGGTCAAGTTCCCCGCGCGCTTCGGCATCATCGAGGCGAAAGGAGACAAGCTGCTGCCGGTCACGGTGCGCAATGTCGAAGCCAGGGTGGCCGGCGCGCGCGTCGATGGCGCAGCGCTGCGGGTCAACGACAGCACCGCTTCCACCGATCAGCAGGACCAGCAAATTCTGGCCTGGTTGCGCCGCATCAGCTCTCCCTACGGCTGGGAGCCCGCGCAGCAGTATTACCGCGACATGGCCAAGCCGCTGCTGGACGCCAAGGCCGGCAAGGTCGAACGCTTCACCATGCCCAAACCGGGCGGCGCCAAGGCGTTTGAGGTGATCGGTATCCCGCTGCGCAAGCCCGGCTTTTATCTGGTGGAGCTGGCCAGTCCCAAGCTGGGGGCGGGATTGGCGATGCGCGGTCCGGCCTATGTCAGTTCGGCGGCACTGGTGACCAATATGGTGGCGCATTTCAAGCTCGGTGGCGAATCGTCGCTGGTGTGGGTGACGTCGCTGGACCAGGGCAAGCCGGTGCCGCAGGCGCAGGTGGTGGTGCGCGATTGCGCCGGCAAGCAGCTTTGGCAGGGTATGACCGACAGCGGCGGCCTGGCGCACATCCGCCAGGAACTGCAGGATGCGAAATGCAAGGTGCCCGGCTATTTCGTCAGCGCGCGCCTCGGCAATGACATGACTTTCACCATGTCGGCCTGGGACAAGGGCATCGAAACCTGGCGCTTCAATCTGCCGACCGGTTACGCCGGCGCGGACCAGGTGATCGCCGCCACGGTATTCGACCGCACGCTGCTGCGCGCCGGCGAGACGGTGCACATGAAGCATTTCCTGCGCCGCCACGTGGAACAGGGCATCGCGCTGGCGCCGAATGAGCGCAAGGCCGATGCGGCCAGGTTGTTCATCCTGCACGAGGGCAGCGGCCAGAAATACGAGCTGCCGTTGACGTGGCAGGCCAACGGCTCGGCGGAAGACGACTGGAAGATACCGGCCGATGCGAAGCAAGGCTGGTATCAGGTGATGCTGGGCGGCCGTCAGTCGGGTCGCTTCCGGGTCGAGCAGTTCCGCGTGCCGACCATGAAGGCGCTGCTGCAAGGGCCGAAAACGCCGGCGGTGCAGGCGTCCTCGGTGGATCTGGACGTGCAGCTCAGCTACCTGTCCGGCGGCGGCGCGGGCGACGCGCCGGTGCAGCTGCGTACCGTGGTGGATGACCGCACCGTCAGCTTCGAGGATTACCCGGACTTCAGTTTCAGCACGGGCGATGTCAAGGTCGGCGTCGAACGGCGTGGCGGCTCCTTCGATGACGACGAGGGTACGTTCGACGAGGAGGCGGAAGGCGAGACAAAAGCGGCGCCAGGCGGCGTGAAGACGCGCAGCCTGGCGCTGGACAAGGCCGGCGGCGCACGCGTCACGCTGGACCAGCTGCCGACGGTGACCACGCCGCATGACCTGACCGCCGAGATGACCTATCAGGACGCCAACGGTGAAACGCTGTCCTCTTCGACCACGATACCGTTGTGGCCATCGAGCTATGTGATCGGCATTCAGCCGGATGGCTGGGTGATGAGCAAGGATGCGCTCAAGTTCGCGGTGGCGGTGCTGGACCTGCAGGGCAGGCCGGTGAAGGATGCGCCGGTGTCGGTCGACTTCTTCCAGCGCGAGTCGTACTCGCACCGCCGCCGCCTGATCGGCGGCTTCTACGCCTATGAAAACAGCAGCGAAGTCAAGGCGCTGGGCGCCGCCTGCGAGGGCAGGACAGACGCCAAAGGTCTGCTGGTCTGTCAGGTGAAGGCGCCAGCCGCCGGCAATCTGATCCTGCGTGCAAAAACGCAGGACGCACAGCAGCGCGTGGCAGTGACCAATCGCGAAACCTGGGTGGCCGATGGGCGCGACTGGTGGTTCTCCACCACCGACAATGACCGTATCGACGTGCTGCCGGAGAAAAAGCGCTACGAGCCGGGCGACACGGCCAGCTTCCAGGTGCGCATGCCGTTCCGTGAGGCTACCGCGCTGGTGACGGTGGAGCGCGAAGGCGTGATCGATGCGTATGTGCGTCCGCTCACCGGCAGCGAGCCGGTATTCACCATCCCGGTAAAAAAATCCTATGCGCCCAACGTGTACGTGTCGGTGCTGGTGGTCCGTGGCCGCGTCGACAGCGTGCAGCCGACGGCACTGGTCGATCTGGGCAAGCCGGCCTACAAGCTGGGGATCGCGCCACTGCGCGTGGGCTGGTCGGCCAATGAGCTGAAGGTGAAGGTCACGGCCGACAAGCCGGTATACAAGGTGCGCGAGCAGGCTTCCGTGCAGGTCAAGGTCACGCGGCCCGATGGTTCGGCGCCGCCGGCCGGCGCCGAGGTGGCGCTGGCGGCGGTCGATGTCGGTCTGCTGGAGCTGATGCCGAACACCAGCTGGGAGCTGTTGGAGGCGATGATGCAGCAGCGTACCCTGGACGTGAAGACGGCCACCGCACAGATGCAGGTGGTTGGCAAGCGCCACTTCGGCCGCAAGGCGGTACCGGCCGGCGGTGGCGGCGGCAAGAGCGCCGGCCGTGAGCTGTTCGATACGCTGCTGTTCTGGAAGGCGCGCGTGGCGCTGGATGCGAATGGCGAGGCCAGGGTACAAGTGCCGATCAACGATTCGCTGACCGCCTTCCGTATCGTCGCTGTCGCCAGCGCGCAGGCGGATTTGTTCGGCACCGGCCGCACCGAGGTGCGCAGCTCGCAGGATCTGATTCTGTTATCGGGACTGCCATCGCTGGTACGCGAGGGAGACCGCTACCGCGCCGGCTTCACGCTGCGCAATACCACGGATGCCGCGCTCAAGGCCACGCTCAATGCCAGCGCCGGCGGCAAGGCGCTGGCGGCGCAGACGGTGTCGCTGGAGCCGGGCCAGGCGCGCGAGGTGGGCTGGGATGTACAGGTGCCGCTGTCGGTCGGCACGCTGGCCTGGGATGTGGGCGCGACGGTGCAGGGCGGCGGTCCGGCATCGTCCGACCGGCTGAAGGTGACGCAGAAAGTGGCGCCGGCGGTGCCGGTGACGGTGATGCAGTCCACCTTGCTGCAGCTGGACCGCAAGCAGACCGTGCAAGTCAAGCTGCCCGACGACGCCGCGCCGGGACGCGGTGGCGTGCAGGTTCAATACAGTCCGACGCTGGGCGGCGAGCTGCCCGGCGTGATCGACTACATGCGCAAGTATCCGTATCGCTGCTTCGAACAGGTGGCATCGCGCTCGATCGCGCTGCATGACGAGGCGATGTGGAAGTCGGCGCTGGATACGCTGCCCGCGCATCTGGACGCGGATGGTCTGGTCAAGTATTTCGCTTCGATGGAGCAGGGCAGCGACACGCTGACGGCTTACGTGCTGTCGGCCGCCAACGCCGCCGGCTACGAGATTCCAGTGGCGCTGAAGGGCCGTATGGAATCGGGGCTGCTCGATTTCGTCAAGGGCAAGGTGGTGCGCTATTCGGCGCTGCCGACTTCCGATCTGGCGGTGCGCAAGGTCGCCGCGCTGGAAGCGCTGTCGCGCTCACGGCCGGTGATCGCCGCCGAGCTGGAGTCGTTCAGCGTGCAGCCGAATCTGTGGCCGACGTCCGCGGTGCTGGACTGGTATCAGATTCTTCAACGCTCGCCCAAGCTGCCGCAACATGATCGGCGGATCAAGGAGGCGGATCAGATCCTGCGCTCGCGACTGAATCTGCAGGGCACCACCATGACCTTCGCCACCGAGCGCACCGACGACTGGTGGTGGCTGATGTCCTCGGCCGACAGCAATGCCAACCGCCTGCTGCTGGTCATGGCCGATAATCCGGCCTGGAAGGAGGACATCGGCCGGCTGGCGCGCGGCGCGCTGGGACGTCAGAAGAAAGGACGCTGGGGCACGACGGTGGCCAACGCCTGGGGCGTGCTGGCGCTGGATCGCTTCTCGCAGCTGTTCGAAAGTGAAAAAGTCACCGGCACAGCCAGCGCCACGCTGGCCGACGCCAGCAAGAGCATCGCCTTCGGCGGCCAGCCGCCGGGCGGCACGGTCCTGCTGCCCTGGCCCCGCAATGGCGGCGGACAGCTGGAACTGGATCATGCAGGCGCCGGCAAGCCCTGGGCGACGATACAGACCATGGCCGCCGTGCCGTTGAAAACCCCGCTGTCCAGCGGCTACAAGATCGTCAAGACCGTCACGCCGGTGGAGCAGAAGGCCAGGGGCGTATGGTCGCGCGGCGACGTGTACCGCGTGCGACTGGATCTGGAGGCGCAGTCGGACATGACCTGGGTGGTGGTGGACGATCCGATTCCCGCCAGCGCGACGGTGCTGGGCTCGGGCCTCGGCAACGACTCGAAGATTCTCAGCAGCGGCGAGCGTGCCGCCGGCTGGACCTATCCGGCGTTCCAGGAGCGGACTTTCGAAAGCTTCCGTTCGTTCTATGAGTTCGTGCCGAAAGGTAAGTGGAGCGTCGAATACACGGTGCGGCTGAATAACGCCGGCCAGTTCGCCCTGCCGCCCACGCGGGTGGAAGCCATGTACAGCCCGGAGATGTTCGGCGCGTCGCCGAACGCACCCGTGACCGTGAAATGAGGCTGATCGTTCTTCTGCTGGCGCTGGCCGGCACCGCTGCCCACGCCGCGCCGACCTTCGAGGCCGTGCGCGCCGCTTATCGCAGTTCCGAGGCGCAGTTGCTGGACCGGCACGGTGAGCCGATCCAGTCGCTGCGTATCGATATGACGGTGCGGCGCTTGCCCTGGGTGGCGCTTAACGATATCTCGCCGGCGCTGCCGGCCGCCGTGCTGCAGGCGGAGGATCAGCGTTTCTACGAACATGGCGGCGTGGACTGGAGCGCGGCGGCCAAGGCGGCGTGGGACAATCTGTTTCGCACGCGTCCACGCGGTGCGTCGACCATCACCATGCAGTTGGCGGCCTTGCTGGATCCGGCATTGCAACCTTCCGCGAAGGGGCGCAACTGGGGACAGAAGTGGGATCAGGTCAAGGCCGCGCGCGAGCTCGATGCGCAGTGGAGCAAACAGCAGATCATGGAAGCGTATCTGAACCTGGTCTCCTATCGCGGTGAATTGCAGGGTGTGGGCGCGGCGGCGCGCGGCATGTTCGGCAAGGCGCCGTCGGGGCTGGACCTGAGCGAGTCGGTGATCCTGGCGGCGCTGCTGCGCGCACCTGCGGCGCAGCACAAAGCGGTGGCGCAGCGTGCCTGTGGTCTGGCGCACGAGCTGCAACTGCCTTCCACCTGCAGCGAGATACAGTTGCGTGTCGTTGTCGCCTTCAGCCGTCCGCAATTGGCGGGGAATCTGGCGCCGGCGCCTCAGGTGGCCCAGCGGCTGCTGGCGCGGGGTGGCGCGGCGGTGCGCAGCACGCTGGACGGGGACTTGCAGCGCTACGCGCAGACCATGCTGCGCCAGCACCTGGCGGCGCTGCAGGGGCGTAACGTCAATGATGGCGCGGTGATCGTGCTCGATAACGCCAGCGGCGAAATTCTCGCCTATGTCGGCAACGCGGGCGGCGGCGAGGTCGATGGCGTGACGGCGCCGCGCCAGGCTGGCTCCACGCTCAAACCGTTCCTGTACGAGCTGGCGCTGGAACGCAAGCAGCTGACAGCCGCCTCGCTGATGGACGATGCGGCGCTGGACATCTCCACACCATCCGGCATGTACGCGCCGCAGAACTACGACAAGGATTTCAAGGGCTACGTCAGCGCGCGCACCAGCCTGGCCAGTTCCCTCAACGTGCCGGCGGTGCGCGCGCTGATGACGACGGGGCTGGAGCGTTTTCACGAGCGTCTGCGCGAAGTGGGCTTGAGCACCCTGACGCAGCCGGCTGAATACTACGGTTATTCGCTGGCGCTGGGTTCCGCCGAGGTCTCGCTGCTGGAGCTGGCCAATGCTTACCGCGTGTTGGCCAATGGCGGCATGTACGGCGAGGCCAGACTGGTGCCGTCAACTGCCGCGGCATCCGTGGCGGCGCCGCAGCGCGTGCTCGATGCGCGGGCCAGCTTCATCGTCGGCGACATCCTGGCCGACCGGGCGGCGCGCAGTGTCACCTTCGGCCTGAAGAACGAACTGGCCACCACCTTCTGGGCGGCGGTCAAGACCGGCACCAGCAAGGACATGCGCGACAACTGGTGCATCGGCTATTCGGACCGCTACACGGTTGGCGTCTGGGTCGGTAACTTCGATGGGCAATCGATGTGGGATGTCTCCGGCGTCACCGGCGCGGCGCCGGTGTGGCGCGATGTGATGGACTATCTGCATCGCGGCCACCCGAGCCACGCGCCGAAGCCGCCGGCCGGCGTGGTGCGCCAGCAGATCGTCTATCAACCCGAAGTGGAGCCCAAGCGCAGCGAATGGTTCATCGCCGGCACGGAGAGCCCGGTGATCGCGCTGGTGGAGGATGCACGCCGCGTGCCGAAGATAGTCTATCCTGGCGAAGACGCCATCATCGCCATCGACCCGGATATCCCGGACAGCATCCAGCGCGTCTTCTTCCTGGCACAGGCGGGGCAGGGCCTGAGCTGGCAACTGGACGGCGAGGCGCTGGGCCAGGCCGGTACCAACTACGCCTGGCGCCCAGTGCCCGGCCGCCACCAGCTGGCCCTGATCGACGCCAACGACAAAGCCATCGCCACCACGCGCTTCCAGGTACGCGGGATAGCCAAACCGGTAGAATAATTTGAGACGACTATAATCGTTGCGACTATGATCTCGTCTTTTAAATGTATCGAAATCGCCGAGCGTACCTTTCAGTCGGAGCTCAGCGAAATCACCCCCTGGACCCAACGGGCGTCGTTGACCTGACAGATGTTTAACATGAAATCTACCGACATCGTAACGCCGAAGCTGTTTGGCAAGTCATTGCTCGGGCTGCCGGGCATGCGCGAATTCGCTATCGTCGCTGACGATGGCAATTGCTTGCGTAGCGGCCAAGTGGTGTGGATGCCATGAGAGCCGACCAAATACGCATCGTTCTGATCGGCGGACTGATTGCCGGCGCACTCGACATCATTTTCGCCATTTCGTTTGCCGCTTACAATGGCACCGCGCCATTGCAGCTGTTGCGTATTGTGGCCAGCGGCGCCTTTGGCAAACCTGCACTCCACGGCGGCGTGCCGATGGCGGTCTTCGGACTGGCGGCTCATTTCGGCTTGTCGCTGGCCTGGGCGCTGGGCTATTTTTTGTTGGCCCGTTTGATGCCGCGACTTGCTCACCATCCGGTGTTTTACGGCATTGCGTACGGCGTCATGGTGTTCCTGCTTATGCGGCTGGTCGTCTTGCCCGCGTCCGCGTTTCCGTTCCCGGTGCGCTTCAAGCCGCTCGCAACGGCGCTTGATATGTTGTCTCACATGTTTTTGTTTGGCCTCCCCATCGCCTTGGCCACACGTCGGGCGCTGATGCGCGGCCGCTAAAAAGGTGGATACACGAGGCCGGCTGCGCGGTTCGGTCAAGGTAGACGCACGCGCGTGACGACGGGAAAGTGGTCGGACGGATAGCGCGCATCGACCGAGTCGGTCAGCACCGCGTAGCGCAGCACCTGCCACTGCGGGCTGAGGAAGAGGTAGTCGATGCGTTCTTCGGCAGGCTTGCTGACGTCGAAGCCGTTGAAGGTGCCGGCCGGGCCATACGGCGGGGCCTTGCTGATGGCCCGCGCATCGCGCAGCCCGGCGCTGATGGTGGCATAGGCTTCGCTGTCCGGGGTGCTGTTGAAATCACCCATCACGATCAGCGGCAGAGCGCCCGCCAGTGCCCGGCCGCGCGCCAGCAGCAGGCGGGCCGATTCGCGCCGGGCCACCACGCCTTCGTGATCGAAGTGCGCATTCAGCACCACGAACGTGTGGCCGCTCGGCTTGTCGCGCAGGCGCGCCCAGGTGGCAATGCGCTTGCAGCAGCGCGCATCCCAGCCCATGCTCGGCTGCTCGGGCGTGGTGCTGAGCCAGAAATCGCCATGGTTTTCCAGCGCGAAACGCTCGCGCCGGTAGAAGATCGCCGAGTGCTCGCCCGCATCCTTGCCGTCGTCGCGGCCGACGCCGACCCGCGCATATTCGCTCAGCACATCCAGGTCGGCCAGCTGGCTGGACAAGCCTTCCTGCGTGCCCCACAGATCGAAGCCGTGGTAGCGCACCAGCGCGCGCATGGCGTCGCGCCGCGCCGGCCAGACGTTTTTGCCGTCATTGGGATTGTCGTAGCGCAGATTGTAGGTGGCGACGTTGAAATCGACCTGGGCGAAAGCCAGCGGAGTGAACAGCAGAAGCAGGGGCAGGATGAGGCGGCGCATGGAACTCCTGTCGAAAGATGGGCATAAAAAAGCCGGCGCAGAGGCCGGCTTCGGGGGAGTGCGGAATGCTTAGTCGCGGTTGCCGCCGAAGATGCCCAGCAGCGACAGCAGGTTGGCGAAGATGTTGTACAGGTCCAGGTAGATGCTCAGGGTGGCGCGGATGTAGTTGGTCTCGCCGCCGTTCACGATCTGCTGCACGTCATACAGGATGTAGGCCGAGAAGATGGCAATCGCCACCACCGAGATCACGATCGCCAGCGCCGGGATGCCCAGGAAGATGTTGGCGACCGAGGCCAGCAGCATCACCACCACGCCGGCGAACAGCCAGGTGCCCATGCCCGAGAAATCGCGCTTGGAGACGGTGGCCACCGAGGCCAGCACGGCGAACACCGTGGCCGTGCCGCCGAACGCGGCCATGATCAGGAAGCCGCCGTTCGAGAAACCGAGGATGCGCGACAGCAGCGGCGTCAGCCACAGGCCCATGAAGAAGGTGAAGCCCAGCAGCAGCGCCACGCCGACGCCGGAATCCTTGTTCTTCTCGATGCCCCAGATGAAGCCGAAGGCAATCGCCAGGAACAGCAGCGCCATCAATCCACCGTGCAGCGGCAGGTGCAGTGCCACGCCGAGCACCGCGCCGAAGACGGTCGGGACCATCGACAGGGCCAGCAGCCAGTAGGTATTGCGCAGCACATTGTGCTGCACCAATCGGCGGCTACCCGCCAGATCGTAGGTGTTTTGCATGTTGTTCATGTTGCCTCCAGTAAAGGAAAAATGTCTGCTACTCAGGGACAGCATAGCATGACGGCGTAAAGTTGCGCAAAAAATTGCCATAAAAGCACTTAATCCGCCCTTAAACTGCTTTCACTGCCGGCATTTCTAGCTTTATTGCAAGCTTATCCAGTGCCGTTTCTCGGAATATGGGGTGTTCTATGGTAAAATCAAAGGTTGATTGGATTATCAATTCTTGTTTTAAACCTTTCTTTTTATTGGAGTTTTTCAAATGGCAATCGAACGCACCCTGTCGATCATCAAACCAGACGCAGTTGCAAAAAACGTGATCGGCCAAATCTACAGCCGCTTCGAGAACGCTGGCCTGAAGATCGTTGCCGCTCAAATGAAGCAACTGTCGCGTGAAGATGCTGAAGGTTTCTACGCTGCTCACAAAGAGCGCGGCTTCTTCAAGGATCTGGTGGACTTCATGGTTTCGGGTCCAGTCATGATCCAGGTTCTGGAAGGCGAAAACGCCGTCCTGAAAAACCGCGAACTGATGGGCGCCACCGATCCGAAGAAGGCCGACAAAGGCACCATCCGTGCTGACTTCGCCGATTCGATCGACGCCAACGCCGTGCACGGTTCGGACGCCGTCGAAGCCGCACAAGTTGAAATCGCTTACTTCTTCGGTAAGTAATTAATGTAAGGATTCCGTTTCCGCGCCGCGGTGCGGAAACGGGATAAATGATTAGTACAGAATCGAGCCACACCATGAACGCACCCCTGACCAACTTGCTGGATTTCGATCCCGCGCAGCTCATCGCCTATTGCGCCGAGTTGGGGGAGAAGCCGTTCCGCGCCAAGCAACTGCAGCGCTGGATCCACCAATTCGGTGCGTCGGACTTCGACAGCATGACGGATCTGGCCAAGTCGCTGCGCGACAAACTGAAAACCCGCGCCCACATCGCCGCGCCGGCCATCATCAGCGATCATACGTCGGCCGACGGAACCCGCAAGTGGCTGGTCGATGTCGGCAACGGCAACGCGGTGGAAACCGTGTACATCCCGGAAGAAAACCGCGGCACGCTGTGCATCTCGACCCAGGCCGGCTGCGCGGTCAACTGCCGCTTCTGCTCGACCGGCAAGCAGGGCTTCAGCCGCAACCTCACCGTGGGCGAGATCATCGGCCAGCTGTGGATGGCCGAATTCGAACTGCGCCGCACCAAGGGCATCGAACCCGGCCCGAAAGGCGAACGCCAGATCACCAACGTGGTCATGATGGGCATGGGCGAGCCGCTGCTGAACTTCGACCCCACCGCCACCGCGCTGAAGCTGATGTTGGACGATAACGCCTACGGCCTGTCGCGCCGCCGCGTGACCCTGTCCACCTCGGGCGTGGTGCCGATGATGGACAAGCTGGCGCAGGAAGTGCCGGTGGCGCTGGCCGTCTCGCTGCACGCGTCGAACGACGAACTGCGCAACGGCCTGATCCCGCTGAACAGGAAATACCCGCTGAAGGAGTTGATGGCGGCCTGCAAGCGCTACCTGGAATTCGCCCCACGCGATTTCATCACCTTCGAATACTGCATGCTGGACGGCGTCAACGACACCGACGAGCATGCGCGCGAGCTGGTGGCGCTGGTGCAGCATCCCGAATTCGGCGTGAACTGCAAATTCAACCTGATTCCGTTCAACCCCTTCCCGGAATCGGGTCTGCTGCGCTCGAAGAACCCGCGCATCAAGGCCTTCGCGCAGATCCTGGTCGATGCCGGCATCGTCACCACCATCCGCAAGACGCGCGGCGACGATATCGACGCCGCCTGCGGCCAGCTGGCCGGCGAGGTGCAGGACCGGACCAAGGTACAGCAGCGCATGGAGAAAATGGCTGAGTACCAGAACAAGTTCGGCGCCAATTTCGGCAAGATCGTGGAGATTCGTTCCTGATGACCGTCCTGGCGCAGCGCAGCCGGCTCAGTCTCGCCGCAGTGTATGCGGTGACGGCGCTGGCGGCGTGCGCCCCGGCGCCACCGGCCAAACAGGCGGAGCTGCCGACCGCGTCCGATCAGACCGCCGTGCAGCGCAAGGTCGGCATCCGCATGCAGCTGGCGGTGGGCTATTTCGAGCAGAACCAGTACGCCACCGCGCTGGACGAAGTGAAGCTGGCGCTGGCGGCCGATCCGGAGTATGCGGACGCCTACGGCATGCGCGGCCTGATCTACCAGCAGATGGGCGAGACCGCGCTGGCGGACGACAACTTCCAGCGCGCGCGCAAGCTGGCGCCGAACAATCCGGACCTGGCCAACAATTATGGCTCCTTCCTGTGCCAGGGCGGCCGGGTCAAGGAGGCGCTGCCGCTGTTCGACGCGGCCCTGAGCAACCGGAGTTACCGTTCGCCGGCCAGTGCCGCGAACAACGCCGGCGCCTGCGCTTTGAAGATCAAGGATTACGCCAGCGCGGAGCGTTATCTGCTGCAAGCCTTGCAGTTGACGCCCGACCTGCCGGCCACCAACGCCAATCTGGCGAAGCTGTATGCGGAAAAGCGCGATTACGTGCGCGCCAATTTTTTCGTCAGCCGGTTGAACAAGGTGGCAAAGATGGAGAGCCTGACGGCCGATGTGCTGTGGCTCGCGATTAAGGTGCAGCATCAGCTGGGCGACCGGGATGCGGAAGCGGCGTGGGCGACGCAGTTGCGGCGCCACCATCCCGGCTCGGCTGAATATGCTGCTTATCAACGTGGGGCGTTTGATGAGTGAAACAGGGGTACCAATGAATTCTGAGTGGGCGGAACCGCCGCAGGAGCAGGGCAGCACCGCTAAAAAGGCCGCACCCGGCGAACTGCTGGCGCGGCAGCGCGAAGCCATGGGTTTGACCGTCGAGCAGATTTCCGACCAGATCAAGCTGGCGCCGCGCCAGGTGAAGGCGTTGGAAGCGGGCGATTACGACGCGCTGCCCAACATGGCGGTCACGCGCGGTTTCGTGCGCGCCTATGCCAAGGCGTTGAAGATGGACCCGGCCCCGCTGGTCGCGATGATCGAAGTGGCCGCTCCGCCCAGCCCCGAGGTGGTGGTGCCGCGCAAGGATATCTCGGCCTCGTTCTCGGAGTCGCGCTTCCCGTCGATGACGGAGCGCTCGTCGCGTCCGGCCGGCTGGCTGATCGGCCTGGGCGTGGTGGTGGTACTGGCCGGCGCCGGCGCGTACGCTTATCAGAGCGGACTGATTCCGGCCTCGCTGTTCGAGCGCAAGGAAGCCGGCGCGGACGCGAGCAAGCCGGCCGACGCCGCCAGCGACGGCACGCTGACCAAGGCCGGCGAGGAAGCCGCGCCGTCGACGCTGCAGCAGCCGAATGTGCCGCTGGTGTCGGTGCCGCCGCAGGGCGAGCAAGCCGGCGC
>NZ_SPVG01000123.1 GCF_004614165.1 Duganella callida
GCGCCGGGACTGCCGCAACCGGGGCGACCTCCGCAGCGGCCGTCGCCGGCCCGGTGCCGGCCTTGCTGGCCGCGCTATCCGCCTGCGTGGCCACCGGCCTGGGCGGCTCCTGGAATCGCGGGCGATCCGGTATCCGGTTATCGACCACCTTCGGCACCGGACCGGCTGGCGCCTTGTGCACCTGCCACTGCTGCCAGCCGTACCAGCCGGCCGCCGCAATCACCAGCACACCCAGCGCCGCGCCGCCGTACAGCATGGGCCGCCGGTCGCGCTCCTGCGCCGGCACCGCCTTCAATTCCTGTTGCTGCAGCGCGGGCTGATCGCCGCCGCCGCGCGCATCCAGATCCTGCAGCATTTTATTAATCAAGCTCATTTGGTCAACGCCCAGGTCAGGCCGCATGCGGCGATCAGCAAACTCAGGCCGGCCGCCAGCCAGGGCCAGCGCAGCCGTCCCGACGACGACACCGTGTCGCTGGCCGCCAACGTCACATGGCGCCGCGTCACCTGCTGCTTGCCCTCGCCGTAGCACAGCATCAGCGACTTGTTCGCCATGATGTTCACCAGCCGCGGAATGCCGCCGCTGGCCTTGTACAGACGCGCAATCGCGCCGCGGCTGAACAGCCGTCCGCCAGTATAACCAGCCACGCGCAGCCGGTGCGCAATGTAGTACTCGATATCATCCCGGCTCAGCGGTCCCAGGTGATAGTGGAAGGTGATGCGCTGCGCCAGCTGGCGGATCGCGGTCGCCTGCAGATGCTGGTTCAGCTCCGGCTGCCCGAACAGCACGATCTGCAGCAGCTTGCGCTTTTCGGTCTCCAGATTGGTCAGCAGGCGCAGCGCTTCCAGGCTTTCGGTCGGAATCGCCTGCGCCTCGTCCAGCAGCAGCAAGACCTGCTTGCCTTCGCGCGCCAGGTCGAGCAGGCGGTGCGTGATCGACTTCAGCAACTGATGCTGATCGACGTCCTTGTCCAGCGGCAGCTCCAGTTCGTCGGCCAGCGCCAGCATCAGCGTGCGCGGCTCCAGATACGGGTTCGGGATGTACGCGGTGACGAACTCCGGCCCCACCGTGGCAATGAATTTGCGGCACAGCAGCGTCTTGCCGGTGCCGACCTCGCCGGTGATCTTGATGAAACCCTCGCCGCTCTTGGCCGCCACCAGCAAGGTATTCAACGCCTCCTGCGAATGCGGGCTGGTGAAGAAATAGCTGGTGTCCGGCGTGATGCTGAAAGGCGCTTCACGGAAGCCGAAGTGTTTGCTGTACATGATCAGTCGCGTCCCCTGGCCCGGCCCGGATCGAGCTCCTTGATGCGGCGGCCGCTGTCGAGCAGGTCGTGATTCCAGTCCGAGGTGGTTTCCACGATGGTCGGCTTGATCAGTACCACCAGCTCGCGCTTCTGCACCACCTCGGCCTTGCTGCCGAACAGCGAGCCGATCACCGGCACCTGGCTGGCGCCCGGCACACCGGAATTGTCGGTGGTGGTGGCCTGACGCATCAGGCCGCCGATCGCCACCACCTGACCGTTCTGGCCGCGCACCATGCTGTCCATTTCCGAGGTCGACGACGCCGCCAGCGGCAGCGTGAAGTTGCCCAGCGAGCCCAGGTTCAGGCCCTTGTTGACAGTCGACACCTGGCTGACCGACGGGTGCACGTGCAGGATGATGTTGCCGTCCTCATCGATCTGCGGCGTCACGTCCAGCACCACGCCGGAGAAGAACGGCTGCAGGGTCACGGTCGGGGTGGTGACGCCGGTACCGGTGCCGCTGGTGGTGGTGGTGGTACTGACGCCGGTCACGTAAAACTCGTCGGTGCCGATCTTCAGCAGCGCTTTCTGGTTGTTCAGCGTGGCGATGCGCGGGCTGGACAGCACGTGCACCGTGCCCTGCCCTTCGAGGAAGGAAATCAGCGCGGCGAAATTACTGGTCTGGAACGCCATGCCCAGCAGCGAGCCGACGGCGTCTGCCGAGGCGCCGATGGTTTTGCCCGGATCGGCGCTGACGCCGGACTTGCCGGTGCCGTTCAGCGGCGTGCCCAGCGGCGCCAGCGTGTTCCCTGGCTGCAGCGTGCCGACCGAGAAGCGGTTATTGCCGCCGGCGCCAAACTTGCCGAACGCCGCCCAGTTGACGCCGGTCTGGAAGTTGGAATTCAGCTCCACTTCCAGAATCTTGGCTTCCAGGATCACCTGGCGGTCCACCGACAGCTGGGTCGCCTTCAGATACAGATCGACATTGCGCAGTTCCTCCGGCATGGCGCGGATCACGATCACGCCTGACTGCGGGCTGATGGTCACGCTGCGGCCTTCCTTGTCGGTATCGACCAGCGCCGTCAGGGCGGTCTTCAGCTCCAGCCAGAAATCGCTCTCCGACGTGGTCGAGACATTGGCCGAATCGCGCTGCTGCTGGCAGCTGCCCGGATTGGCCGGATCGCAATTGCCACCGCTGCCGCTGTTATTGTTGTTGTTCGAGTTGCCGTTGTTGCTCTGGTTGCCGCTGTTGCTGGTGCCCGCGTTCGCCACCGAGGTCGAGGACACGCGCAGGCTGGACTGGCCCTTGCGGATCGCCGTCAGGTAGTTAATCTTGAACATCTTGGTCTGCATGGTCAGCGGACGGATGTAGATGCGCGTGCCTTCCACCTTATAGTCGTAGCCGTACAGCTCGCGGATCGCGTCGAGCGCCTCGAACAAGGTCACGTCCTTGAGGTTGGCGCTGATGTTGCCGGTCACCTCGGGGTTGATCAGCATGTTGTAGCGCGTGCCGGCCACGATCGAGTTGTAGAACTGCTGCACCGGCACATTGTTGAACGAGACGTTGAAGCGCTCTTCCAGCACCGCGCGCGCCTTGGGCAATTGCTCGGTCAGCTGCGAAACCGGCGGCAGCAGCGCGCTCGCCACCGCCTCGCTTTGGGTCGTGACGGCCGGCTTGGCGGCGGCCGTGCTGACTTCATTGCTGATCTTGTCGTAGGTGTCGCGCGTGGACGGCGTCTGGCAGCCGCTCAGCAGCAAGGTCGTCACAGCGGCGATGGTCAGGATTTTTTGCATGATTAATGTGCAGCTTTTTTAGCGTCGTTTTTAGCGTCATCCGGGAACAAGGTCAGAACCTGCTTGTTCTTGCCTTTCTGGAGCACCACCTGGTTCTTGCGGACGTCCACCAGCACGGCGCCGTTGATCTTTTCACCCTTGCGCACGGTCTGGCCATCGATCACCGCCACCTGCCGGCCGTTCGAGCCGATCAACACCGATTGCAGCTGCGGGCCGGCCGGGGTTGGCGGCACATCGGCCAGATCGGCCGCGGTCAGGCGTGCTTCCGGCGGCGGCCGCGTCGGGTCGGCCAGCTGCGCCAGCGCCGCGCCGTGCCAGACGGCGCACACGCACAGCAGCGACAGGCCACGCTTGACGGCGCGCTTCATAGTTTCATCCATTTCTGATCCAGGCTCAGCGTGTACAAGGTCAGCGTCAGGCGCGAGTTCGGGTACTGCTGGGCGTCCAGACGCGCGCGTCCCCAGAACAACTGGGTCGGCAGCGATTCCAGCGCGTCCATGTAACTGACCATGTCCAGATAACTCCCTTGCAGCACGATTTCCACGCCGTGACGGTACAACAGCTCGCGCGGCTTGGGCGCTGCCGGCGTGGCGCCCTGCTGTGCGGCTGCCGCCACTGCGGCGGTCACGGCGCTGGAGGTGGCGACCTTGCTCAATTCCACGGGTTTGGCCGGGGCCGCGTCAGTTTGGGCCGCCTCGCTCATGCCCGCCACTGGCAGCGTCTTCATCGACATCAGCTTCAGCCTGCCGTTGCCGCGCAACAGTTGCTCCAGCAGCGGCGCAATCTTCTGCGGCGGCACCAGGCCCTTTTGCACCGCCATCAGCGTTGTGCTGGTCTTGTCGATTTCCTCCTGCACCGCCTTCAGCCGGGCGCGCGTGGCCGCATCGGGATCGACCACAAAGCCCTGCGCCTTGGCCGCGATTTCGGCATCGATGCCGCCGATCTGGTTCTGCTGCTGCCTGATCTGCAGACGCAGCAGCTTTTGCCTTGCCAGCAGCGGCTCCACCGAAACGGTATAAATCAAAAACAGAACCGCAGCCACCACGGCGACAAACACCATGGCGCGTTCGCGCAGCGTCATCGCATCCAGCTTGCTGCTCAGCTTAATCCATTGCTGCAACAATTGCTGTTTCATTTGGCCGCCTCCTGCATCGTGGATTGCAGGCTGAATTCCACGTACGGCGCGGCGCTTGGCGCTGCCGGGACCGCTGGCGCCGACGCAGCCGCCGCAGCTTCGGCCAGGGCAAGCGCCGCATCGGGCCGGGCAATGTCCAGACTGGCGAACGTCTTGCCGTGCATGACGCGTTCGCCGGTCAGGCGGGCCACATAATTGGGGATCATGGTCGCCTGCATGGCGCGGCCCTGCAGGCCGATATCGTTGCCGGCGCCGCTGATGGTCACACCGGTCAGCCACAGACCGCTGACGTTCTGCCGCGAGAACGCGCGGAAATATTCGGCGTAACCGGCGGTATTGCCCAACGCTCCGCCCTGCAGCACCGATTCCACGTTGTGCAGCGATTTCAGTTCCAGTTCGGCGGCGTCCAGCTCGGCTTGCAGCGTGGCGCTGGCAGCGCGCGGCGCGAACTGCACATTGGCCTTGACCAGGCGCTGTTCACGCTCGGCCAGCAGCACCTTGCCGGCCGCCGCTTCCTGTTCCAGCTGGGCCACAGTGTGCCCCGCATACCAGTCCAGCAGCAGCGCGCCAGCAATGATCACGCCCAGCGCCTCGGCCATCGGCAAGGCGGTAAAGATCTTCTTCTGCTTGAGGAAGATCGGGTTGAACAGATTGATCTGCTGGCTCACAGCGTTACCTCCTCGTGGCGCAGGGCGGCGCCCAGCGTCAGGAAGAAACGCTGCTGTTGCGCCACATCGCGCAAGTCCGAAGCGTTGCTGAGGTCGAAAACATCGCTCAGGTCCATCGCCTCCACCGGCATATACAGATTGGCGGCCAAGTGTTCGTGCAAGCCTTCGGCGCCGGTGGGCGCCAGGACCAACTTCAACACATT
The DNA here is from genome assembly GCF_004614165.1 of Duganella callida. Classification (GTDB taxonomy): domain Bacteria; phylum Pseudomonadota; class Gammaproteobacteria; order Burkholderiales; family Burkholderiaceae_D; genus Rugamonas; species Rugamonas callida. The sequence goes on from NZ_SPVG01000123.1 coordinate 5,042, forward strand.
AACGAACGAGAACTGGCGGTCGAAGTGATCGAGCGAGCGTTGCAGCTCCAGCGTGATCTTGTCGAACTGGTTTTGCTGGCGCGTCGAATCGGGCTCCAGCAACTGCGCCAGCGTCACGTCAATGCGGCGCGACAAGTAGAGCTCGGCCTTGTAGGTGATGGTCAGCAAGCCGCCATCCGCGTCGAACGACAGCATGGCCAGCCCACGTCCTTCAGTTTCCAGCAGGGCCGAGATATTCCGCTGCGCCATTTCCGGAATGTCGATCACGGTCAGGTTCAATTCGGCTTCGCTGAACACGGTCTGACGTGACTGGATCAGGCTGTTGCGCGCGGCAATCGCGAACATCGAGTGATTGCGGGCGACACCGTGGCTGTCCACCGGGATGTCCAGCACGTCGATGGTGGCGTCGTCAATGTGGAAGTCCAGCATGTCCTTCAAGCGCCAGCGCACGGCCGTCTTCAGTTCATCCTGCGGCACGTTGGGCGCATCCACCATCAGCATCTGGTATTCGCCGCCGGCCAGCACCGTACCGCAGCGAAAACTGCTGGCCCTGAGTTCCTTGTTCAGGCCGTCCAGCGCTGCCGACGATAGGCCGGCAGTGGATGGATAGAAGGCGGACAACTCGACCACCGCCTTGGCGTCGCGCCGGCGCTGGACGCGGCCCACGCAAATACCGTCCCTCAAAAAAGTGACAGTCAGCCAGCCATCCGGATTTTTCTCTCGTTTAAAGAAACGCATTGTTCAACACACGAAGTTTACGCGCTAGACGCTTGATTATATTCAACTTCCACAACAAATTATGCTCAAAATGACAATCCCGCTGCAAAAACACACACATTTCCACCCAGTTGCGGCTTTATAGCTGTGCCGTGATGCGCCGTTGGATGTAATCGATCCCCGGCGCGGGATTAGGGCAAATGCCGGCAGATGGCTGATTGCAAGCAACGGAGGTAATGACGAAATGTCCGGCGGTCGGGTCGGTGGCGGTGTTACCCATCAGCCCCGCAGTCACGGTACAGGTCACCGTGACGGTGAGGCCGCTGAAAGTCGCCCCTTTGGGCAACGTTACGTTCAGCGTTCCGGGACATCCGAGATTGTTCGCATGATCGAGGGAGGAGTTGGTATCGGCGCCGCGCAGGGACCGGTACAGGGCCCACTCAATCCCGGCCTTGGCCGCTTGATAGGTCCGCTCCCCCTGCAAATCGCGTGCGGCGCCGTCTTGCTGCGCAGTGGTCAACGTCACCACCGCCACCGCCAGACCGGCCAACGCCACCAGCAGAAAAATGGCGGTAATGATGGCCACCCCGACGGATTTTCTGCGCGCTCGCAGACGACTGAAAAGAGCTGAGTTCATGGCGTATTGTCCACGTGAATTTGCAGCGCCAGGGTGGCGGTTTCGACACCGTTCGGGGCATCCGGACTGGGGTGCGCGAGCGCTATCGACAACCCGACCAGCGCAGTGAGCTGGTTGGCCGCCGCCGTCACGGAAAACTGACAGGCGAGCACATTGGCCGTCATCAGCGCCGGCGTCACTGGATTACCATTCGGATCGGTACGGGTCGCTGGATCGACCTGATTGGGCGTGTAGCCATAGTTCGCATAGCGCAGCAATCGGCCCGTGCCGGCGGCACTATTGACGCACGCGTAAGTAACGGGCTGCGTCACCACACTGAAGCGCTTTCCGGGCGAAGCGTTATTAGCGTTGAACGGATTATTGGTCATGGTAACCACACCATTCGTCACCTGACTGACTCCGGCCCGGTTGGTGCCCGCATAGGCATCGGCGTTGGCGATGCCCGACCCCAGGTTGTAGATGACAATCGCATCCTGGGGCGTGATGGCGTACACCCCTGACGGTACCGGCCCGACGATCTGGAACTGCAGCGACGCCCCCGTGGTATCCAGAGGTTTGAGGCTGGCGGGCGCGCCATCGCTGGTCGATAAATATTGGCCGCCGGATTTGGTGGGAATGAACTCGATAAACGAGGTGTTACCAATCACCATGAAACGTATGCTGTTCGGTAAGGCGGTATGGATTTCGCGTGACATGCGGCGCAGGACGATCTCGGCCGCGTCCGCCATATCCGCGCGCGCCGCAGTATCCACATAGCCCTGCACCGGACGGCGAATGAATACCACAGCAATGCCGGCCAGAATGGCGGTCAACACCATGACCACTATCGCTTCGACCAATGTGAAGCCACGTTCGCGCCGCGCAGTTTTGAACAAGGTGAGTTTCATCGGGCTTGGGGCGCGTAACGGGTACGGTAGCCTTCCAACGTGACGACGTCGTTCGGTCCCGTGCCGTACCGGACCGCGATCGTCAGTAGAAAGGCATCGATGTCCGGGGCGCCGGCCACGGCCTGGGTTGAGCCGACGAACGCGTTGGCTTCGTTCAAGGTCAGGGTAGTGGTGAAGCCGCTCAACGATGCGTTGCCCAACGTCGCGCCGGCGGCATTCGCGCCCAGCGGGTTACCGGCGACATCCCGATCGACCAGGTTACCGCTGCTGTCCGCCACGGCAAATGCACGCACGGCTGTACCCAGCTGATAATTGGCAGGCACGTAATCATTAATATTGTCGTAGGGCCGCGTGTTGTTCGCCTCGCGGCCGAATTGCTCGCGCAAGGTCGCGTCCTTGCAGCCGTTCGGGTCCGAGGCCGTACTCGCGTTTTCATCGGCCGGGTCGCAATAGGTAAATTGCGCCTGCTGGACCTCTTCCATGTAAGCCTCGGCGATCAGCATGGCCTGCTTACGCCGCATGGGGTCGGCGCTATTTTTGTTAGCGAAATTAAGCACTTGCAGAATGCCCGCCACCGCTACGCCAACGATGACCATGAAGATGATCAGCTCGACCATCGTGACACCCTGCTGGCGGCGCTTATTGCACATAGCCGCTTTCCGCGTTGACGATGACGGTGGCAGTGTTGACGCCGCTGGTAAACCTCAGCGTCATGGTGGCGAAGGTCGAGGTGATGCCGGCATCATTGAGATTGTAAGGACGCCCCAGGCCATCGAAATAGAATCCGCCGTTGGCCCCGAAGCTGGCCGCAGCGCCGTTGGCTGCAACCGTGACACTGCCGGGCCGGCCTTCACACATCCAGCCGCCAGCCGCGTTGCCAGCGGCGTTCAGGCAATAGGTCCTGGTGGCCTTGCTGGCGCTGTTGCCACCACCCGGCGCCGGGATCTTGTTGGCGTCATCGCAGGCCGCCGAAGAACAGACCGCCAAAAAATTGGGTGTGGCGCGCACAAATACGGGGCCGTTGCGCCCTACAGCAAGCTTCTGCGCATAGCGGAGAATGGTTTTGACCTGGTCGGCGTAGGCCCGGTTTTCGAACGCGGCGTTGTCGAAAAACCGGGTCATGCCGATGGCGGCAAGGATGCCGACCAGCAGCAACACCACCACCAGCTCCACCATGGTGAAGCCGAAACAGCGCCGCGCTATCAGGCGATAATTCACGGCGAGATGCGCTCTGCAGACTTCTTACAGGCAGTTGGCGGCAGTGGCGTTGACAACAAAAGTCGGCGCAGCATTGGCTGCCGCCGCCTGGGTGTATCGCACCCAGCAGTTGTTGCCGGCATTGGTCGAGGGGTTACGTGGGACAATCACCAGTTCGCCAGCAGCGACGGCAGGGTTAACACCAGCCGAGACTGCGACCGGACCGACCAAAATATTGTAATCCTGCGCGCTCAGGCCGGCAGCGGCGGCAAGGTTGGCATTCGCGGTAGGGTAAGTGTTGGTCAAGTCCACCTGCTGATTCTCCATCAGGACACTTGCCGGGTTGCCGCCGGTCGCCAGCGCCTGGCCGTGCGCCATCGCGGATACAGAGCGCAGCGCACCGGCCGCCGCGTTGATCGAAGCACTGCGCGCATCACCGCTCAGGTTGGAAAAGCGAGGCAGTGCAGTCGCCGCCAGGATACCCAGAATCACGATCACCACGATCAGTTCGATGAGCGTGAAACCGCCCTGGGCCTGGTTGCGCATCGTGGTCATAGCTGGCTTGTTCATTACATTCTCCAAATCGTCATCAATAAGGTGGTCCAACAGCGCGGGCGCGCTAATCCTTAACTTGTTCAAAGGCCACACCGACAGCGTCTGGTGTGCCCGACGGCCTGGCGGATAGTTGGGGCAAGCGCGTCAATTTTACCTTGTATTTCAAACGTTTCGTTTGAGCATCTACCAAAGAATTTCGATTATTTAACAAATAAACCAGAGTCTTGTCGGCGCGGTCGAAACACCAGTTACCGACGCCGATGTCGCCGTCACCGGGGTGAAACAATGCGCCGACATAGTTGGCTGGTTTCTCTTTTAGCAAATCCAACGGATTTTGTTCGGCTAAAATCGTTAAATCCACGCTGCGCCCGGGCAATTTTCCTGTGGCAACCTTAATTTCTAAGGCAGAACGCACATTGGCAATGGTTTGCCGCACTGCGGCTTCCTCGGCACGATCTTGGTAGAAAAACATGCTTTGTAATAGCACTGTCATCAAGATGGCGGTCACCGCCACGGTGACGGAAAATTCCAACAGGGTTGCCCCGTGTTGTTTCGGCGTCACAAACATTGCCAAGGATGCCATGATTTCACACTCAATGATGCAAGGCAGCCTTGCCCAGATCCCAGATCGGCAGGAAGATGCCCAGCGCCAGGATCAGCACCATGATGCCGAGGAAGACAATCAGGATCGGTTCGATTTGCGCCGATAGCGTCTTCAGCTCGTAATCGACTTCGCGCTCGTACATTTGCGCGATCTCGTCCATCAGGTCGTCGATCGAGCCGCTTTCCTCGCCCACGGCGATCATCTGCAACACGATGGGCGTGAACACGTTGGCCGCGGCGGCCGTGCGCAGGATGCTTTCGCCGCGCTCGACGCCGTCGCGCATCTGCTCGACGCGCGCGGTCAGGTAGGCGTTGTCCACCGTCTGTGCCACCACCGACAGCGCCTGCACGATGGGCACGCCGCTGCGGCTGGACAGCGCGAAGCTGCGGGCGAAACGCGCCATGGTGGCCTTCAGCACGATCTTGCCGGCGACCGGGACGCGCAGTTTGAATTTATCCCACTGATAGAGTCCCTGCGGTGTCCGCACCCACGCGCGAAAACCCCAGGCGGCCAGCGCCGCGCCGCCGGCCATCACCGGCCAGTAGCGCACCGTGAAGTTGGAGGTGGCGATCAGCACCCGCGTCATCAGCGGCAGTTCGGCGTTGAACTTGGCGAACACGCCGACAAACGCCGGAATCACGAAGATGTTCACCACAATCATCGCCGCGACCATGGCAAACACCACGAACGACGGATAACGCGTGGCCGACTTGACGCGCTCGCGCATGTCGCGGTCGAATTCCAGGTGGTCGAACAGGCGCATGAACACTTCCTCCAGCCGCCCGGTCATCTCCCCCACCCTCACCATGGACAGGTAAAACGGCGTAAATACGTCCGGATGGCGGCGCATGGCCGACGACAGTTCGCGCCCCGAGTCCAGCGACTCGCGCAAATCCTTGATCACCTTGCCGAACGATTTGCTGACCGCGGACTCCTGCAACCCCGCCAGGCCGCGCATGATGGGCACGCCGGACTTGAGCAGGGTGTACATCTGGCGGCTGAACAGCTGCACGTCCATCGACGTCGGCTTGCGCTCGGTCAGCCTGGCCCACCAGCTTTCGCCGTCGGCGCCCACCTTCTTGTTGGTGACCGCGATCTCGATCGGCGTCACGCCGGTGTTGAACAGCTGGTCGGCCACGGCGCCGCTGTCGGCCGCCTCCAGCAAGCCTTGCATCAGTTCGCCGCGCGCGTTGCGGCCCTTGTAGGCGAAAAACGGCACGGATTAATCCTCGACCTGGTTACTGATGCGCATCGCTTCGGAAATCGTGGTGCGGCCCTGGATCACCAGCTGCACCGCGTGGCGGCGCAAGGTGTCGCCGCCCATCTGCTGCTGCGCCACGCGCAGGAAGTGCGACGGGTCGGGATCGTTGGCGGCGTCGACCACGGTGCGCGTCATTTCCAGCAGTTCGTAGACGCCGGTACGGCCGCGATAGCCCATGCCATTGCAGTGCGAGCAGCCCTTGCCATGGAAATAGCGCGCCTTGTCGACCTTGTCGTTGAGTTCCTGGCTCAGCCATTCGCGCTCGGTCGGGGTCGGCTCGTACGGGGTGGTGCAGCTTTCGCAGATCACCCGCACCAGGCGCTGCGCCAGCACCGCCTGCAGCGAGCTGCCGACCATGTAGCGCGGCACGCCCATGTCCATCAGGCGCAGCGGCGTGCTGGCGGCATCGTTGGTGTGCAGCGTCGATAGCACCAGGTGACCGGTCATGGCGGCGCGCAGGCCGATCTGGGCGGTTTCCTGGTCGCGCATCTCGCCGACCAGCACGATGTCCGGGTCCTGCCGCAGCGCCGAACGTAGCACGCGCGCGAAGTCGAGGTCGATCTTGTCGTTGACCTGCACCTGGTTGATGCCGGCCAGCCGGTATTCGACCGGGTCTTCCACCGTGATCAGCTTTTTCTCGACCGAGTTCAGCTCGGCCAGCGCCGAGTACAGCGTGGTGGTCTTGCCGGAGCCGGTCGGCCCGGTCACCAGCACCAGGCCGTTGGGGCGCTGCACGATGGCGCGGAATTTGTCCAGGATCCCGCGCGGCATGCCGATCGCGTCCAGGCGCAGCTGGGCGCCGGTCTGGTTCAGCAGACGCATCACGATCGATTCGCCGTACTGGGTCGGCATCGACGAGATACGCACGTCGATGCGCTGGTTTTTCACGCGCACGGCAAAGCGGCCATCCTGCGGCAGGCGCTTTTCCGAGATGTCGAGGTCGGACATCAGCTTCAGCCGCAGGGCCAGCGACGGCGCGATCTTGATGTCGGCCTCGGTCTGCAGGTGCAGCACGCCGTCGATGCGGAAGCGGATCTGCAACCGCGCCTCCTGCGGTTCGATGTGGATGTCGGACGCGCGCACCTGCGCCGCATCGTCGAACACCGACTGCAACAGTTTGACCACCGGCGCTTCTTCCAGATTCGGATTGGCGGCCGCCAGCGCGCCGAAGTCGACCGAGGCGTCGCCGACGTCCTGCTCGAGCTCGCGCGCCAGGTCGGAGATATCCTCGGTGCGCCGGTAAATACGGTCGATCGCGGCCACCACCTCGGTCTCGTTGACCACCGCCAGCTCGATGTTCTGCTTGAGGATGCGGGCGATCTCGTCGTAGGCGAACAGGTCGGTGGGGTCTGACATGCCGACCAGCATGGCGCCGTGGCGGTCCTCCAGCACCAGCGCGCGGAAGCGCCGCGCCTGGGTTTCCGGCAGCATGCGCACGATCTCGGGATTGATGTTGTAGAACTTCAGGTTCAGGTAGGGGATGCTCAGTTGCCGCGCCAGCGCGCCGGCGATCTGCTCCTCGGTCACATAACCGTTTTCGACGAACACGCGGCCCAGCTTGCGTCCGCTGCGCTTCTGGTCGGCCAGCGCCAGGCCCAGCTGCTCCTCGGACAGCAGCTTTTGCTGCACCAGAATTTCCCCCAGCCGGACTTTCTCTGGCCTCGACATACCCGCTCCTTGACGATTCTTACCAAAACTTGCGGCCATTCTATGTCAGATGAGCGTACAGAGCGAGCAGGTGTCGCTTTCTTCGGACGAATGCGCTACAGTGTGTGTCGTTTCTTCAAGCTTAAACCTCCATGACCGAGTCCGCCCTGCGCTTCCAGCACGTCGCCAAACGCTATGGCGCGGCCCACGTGCTGCGCGGCGTGGACCTGGAACTGCGCGCCGGCGAGTGTTTCGGCCTGGTCGGCGTCAACGGCGCCGGCAAAACCAGCCTGATCAAGTGCCTGCTGGACTTTTGCGCGCTGGATGAAGGCAGCATCTCGATATTCGGCCGGCCGCATCACCAGCCGGCGGCGCGCCGGCCGCTGGGCTTCGTGCCGGAACGCTTCACGCCGCCCTACTATCTGACCGGCGCCGACTTCATCCGCTATCTGCTCAGCTTGCAAGGACTGCCTTACGATCCGCAAGCCGTGGCCGCCATGCTGGCCGCGCTCGACCTCGACGCCGACGCGCTCAAGCGCACGGTGCGCAGCTATTCCAAAGGCATGACGCAGAAGCTGGGCCTGGCGGCCTGCCTGCTGTCGCGCAAGCAGTTATATATATTGGACGAGCCGATGAGCGGTCTCGACCCCAAGGCGCGCGCCTTATTGAAACAGCAATTGCGGACGCTGCAGCGCGCCGGCGGCACGCTGTTCCTGACCTCGCACGCGCTGGCCGACGTCGACGAACTGTGCGACCGCATGGCCATCCTGCACGACGGCCAGATCCGCTTTGCCGGCACGCCGGCCGAATGCCGCGCCGCCTACCGCGCCGAGACCCTGGAACAAGCTTTCCTCACTTGCATCGCATGAGCATGTACCAAACCCACTTCGGCCTGCGCGAGTCACCGTTCAACATCACGCCCAACCCGGCCTTTTTCTATGCCGGCAACGCCCGAGGCGACATCCTCGACGCCATGCTGTATGCCGTCAGCCATGGCGAAGGCATCATCAAGGTCACCGGCGAGGTCGGCGCCGGCAAGACCATGCTGTGCCGCATGCTGGAAAGCCGCCTGCCGCCGCAGATCGACGTGATTTACCTGGTCAATCCCAACCTCGACCCGCTGGAGGTGCAACACGCCATCGCCGCCGAACTGGGGCTGGAATCGCACGGCCTGCGCGCCGACGAGGTGCAGCGCCGGCTGCACGCCGAACTGATCGCTCGCCACAGCGCCGGCCGCCAGGTGGTGTTGCTGGTCGAGGAAGCCCAGGCCATGCCGCTCGACACGCTGGAAGCGATCCGCCTGCTGACCAACCTGGAGACCGCGCGCAGCAAGCTGCTGCAGATCGTGCTGTTCGGCCAGCCCGAACTGGATCAAAACCTCGAGCTGGCCAGCATGCGCCAGTTGAAGGAGCGCATCACCCACAGTTTCCAGGTGCCGGCGCTGCCGCGCGACCTGACCGGCGATTTCCTGGCGTTTCGCCTGCATCGGGCCGGCCACGACGGCCCTTCCCTGTTCAGTCCGGCGGCCGCGCGCCTGATCGCGGCCGCGTCTGAAGGCATCATCCGCCGCATCAATGTGCTGGCCGACAAGGCGCTGCTGGCCGCGTTTGCCGAGGACGCCGAGCGGGTCGAAGCGCGGCATGCGCGCCAGGCCATTGCCGAGTCGCCGTTCGGTCGCCGCCGCCGGACCGCGCGGCTGAACTGGCGCTCTGTTGCGCTCGGGTGTTTGCTGGTGCTCCTAATTGGGGGGATTTGGCGTATCGTCCTTGCGGCGGCACCGAATTTATAAGATCATGTTGTCTATATTGCAGAAGCACAACAAAAAGAATTCCTGCATCTCCCCAGGGCCGGAACGATACAATGAAAAAACTGAGCACTCCTCTCGTCCCCGTGGTTTGCGGCGTTCTGCTGAGCGCCTGCAGTCATACGATTCCGAATTCGCCCGCGCACATCACTGAACCGCCGCCGCCCGTCGGCGCCATCCCGGAACCGGTGCAGCAAAGCGTGGTGCTGCCGCCGCCCAAGCCGGCCGCCAAGGTCGAAACCTACAGCGTGACCGTGCACAAGGTGCCGGTGCAGTCGCTGCTGTTCGCGCTGGCGCGCGACGCCGGCCTCAACGTGGACGTCCACCCCGGCATCGACGGCACGGTGACGCTGAACGCGCTGGACCAGACCCTGCCGCAACTGCTGAACCGCATCCAGCGCCAGGTCGACATGCGTTATGAAATCAGCGGCAGCACCCTGACCGTGCTGCCCGACACGCCGGAGTGGCGCAACTACAAGGTCGATTACGTCAACATCGCCCGCAGCACCAGCAGCAGCGTGAATATCGCAACGCAGATTTCCACCACCGGCGGCGGCGTCGATACGCTGGGGCAGAGCCAGTCCTCCAGCCAGCAAAACAATGGCTCGTCGAACAGCGGCGCCAACAATGGCAATGCCAGCGGCAATAACAGCGGCCAGAACCAGTCCGGCAACAACAATAACAACGGACCGGCAGCCAACGGCACCAACAATTCGACCACGGTGGTCAACAACCGATCGGATAACAATTTCTGGGCCAATCTGGAAAAGAACATCCGCGACATGCTGCGCGGGACGGAAACGGCGGCCGATTCGCAGGCCGGCCTGCAGGCTGCCCTGCCCGCCGCCGGTCCCGGCCAGCAGCCCAACGGCCTGGGTGCGCCCGCCGCGCCGCAGGCGACGCCGTTCGCCTTCGGCCAGTCGGCGGCGAACCGTATCAATCCGGTCATCGTCAATCCCGAGGGCGGCCTGATCGCCGTGCGCGCCACCGCGCGCCAGCATGAAAAAATTCAGCAATTCCTCGACCTGGTGCTGGGCGCGGCCAAGCGCCAGGTGCTGATCGAAGCCACCATCGTCGAGGTCAAACTCAGCGACTCCTATCAGCAAGGCATCGACTGGAAATCCATCGGCGGCGGCGGACTCAAGCTGACCCAGGGCGCGGTCGGCACCACCGGCCTGTCCAGCGGCGTCGCGCAGGGCGTGTCGCCGGGCGTGTTCGTGCTGAATTACGCCAATCCGACCAGCCGCATCGGCAACATTGCCACCACCATCCAGTTGCTGGAATCGTTCGGCAAGGTGAAAGTCCTGTCGAGCCCGAAAATCAGCGTGTTGAACAATCAGACCGCGCTGTTGAAGGTGGTCGATAACAACGTGTTCTTTTCGATCAAGGTGACGCCGGCCATCCTCAACGTCAATGGCGGCGTCAGCACGCCGGCCACCTATGAATCGCACCTGGAGACGGTGCCGGTCGGTTTCGTCATGAGCGTGACGCCGCAGATTTCCGACAGCGATGAAGTGACCCTCAATGTGCGCCCCACCATCACCCGCGTGGTGGGCAAGGTACGCGACCCGAATCCGGCGCTGGCCACCGCCGGCGTCACCAGCGAAGTGCCGGTGATCCAGGCGCGCGAGCTGGAATCGATCATGAAGGTCAACAGCGGCCAGATCGCCGTCATGGGCGGGCTGATGCAGGATTCGCTCGACAACGCCAAGGATGCGGTGCCGGTGCTGGGCAGCATTCCCGTGCTGGGCAACCTGTTCTCGTATCGCAATGAGAACAGCACCAAGACCGAGCTGGTGATCTTCATGCGGCCGGTGGTGGTGAAGGACGCCAGCATCAACGGCGATTACAAGGATTACCGCTACATCCTGCCGGGCCAGCCGGACACCGAACCGTATCCGGTGACCTCGTCCTCGTCCGCCCCCACCGCCAAGGCCAACGGATCATGAGTCTCTTAATGCAAGCGCTCAAGAAAGCCGAGCGCGCCAAACAAAACGCCCTGCCCGACGAGGAATTGGACAAGCCGTCGGAAGAATTCGACGCGGTGCTGGAGCTGACGCCCGAGCCGGCGCCGGCGCCGGCCGAGCCGCTGCTGCCCAGGCCACCCCCCCGGCGGGGGGGGGGAGGCCAAGACGCCGGGCCCGGCATGATGGGGGGGGTGCGGGGGGGGG
>NZ_SPVG01000006.1 GCF_004614165.1 Duganella callida
CACAGGTTCGCGGCCCAGCGCGGTCGCGCGCGGCGCGCTCGGGCCGGCGCTGTCGTCGAGCGCGAATTGTTCGGCGATGGCGCCGTTCTCGATCACCGCGACGCGGTTGCAGATCTCGCCGATCACGTCCAGTTCATGGCTGACGATGACGATGGTCACCCGCAGGCGGCGGTTGATGTCCTTCAGCGTCGCCAGCAGCGCGCGCGTGGTCTGCGCATCGAGCGCGGACGTCGGCTCGTCGCACAGCAGCACCGCCGGCTTGCTGGCCAGCGCGCGGGCGATGGCGACACGCTGCTTCTGCCCGCCCGACAGCTGCGCCGGATAGCTGGCGGCCTTGTCCTCCAGGCCCACCAGCGCCAGGCAATCGCGCACACGCGCCACGATCTGTCGAGCGGACTGGCCGCCGTGGATGCGCAGCGGGAAAGCCACATTGTCGGCCACCGTGGCGTTCTGCAGCAGATTAAACTGCTGGAAGATCATGCCGATATTGCTGCGCGCCTCGCGCAGCGCCGCCCTGGACAGCGAGGTAAGCTCGCGGCCGTCGACCGTCACCGCGCCGGCGTCCGGGCGCTCCAGCAGGTTGATCAGCCGCAGCAGGGTCGATTTGCCGGCGCCGCTCTTGCCGATCAGGCCGAAGATCTCGCCGCGTCGCACTTCCAGCGTGACGTCGCGCACGGCGTCGAACCCGCCGAAGGATTTGTGCGCATGCTCGATGCGGATCAGGGGAGTCGTCATCAGGAATACGCCGTTGGTTCGGGCAGCGTGCCGTCGAACGCATAGCGTCCGAGGTCGCGGATCTTGTAATCGACCGGATCGTGCAGCGTGTGCACCCGCGCGTTGCGCCAGAAGCGGTCGAAGCCATATTTGGCGGAGGTCGAGCGCGCGCCGGTCAGCTCGAAGATTTCGCTGCTGACTTCCACGCCGGCGCGGTGCGCCAGCACCTTGGCTTCCGCCACCGTCACCGCCAGCGCGCCACGCTGCTGCGCGGTGACGGCGGCGCCCAGCCGGTACAGCCGCTCCAGTGTCTGCGCCGCCTGCTCGGCCAGCACCGCCGCCGGCCGCAATTTGAGCCACAACTGGCCAAGCCGGTGCTGCACCAACGGGTCGGCGCCGGCCGACGCCGCGCCCGATGCGAACCACGGCCGCGCCTCGTCGGCCAGATAGCCGCGCGCCGCCTCGAACGCGCCTTCGCCGATGCCCAGGTAGAGATTGGTCATGATCAGCTGCGCCACCTGTGAGCGCAAGGTCGCCTGCGCGGTCGGCGCGGCGCCCGGCGCCTGCAGCACCTGCGTTGCCGGCAGCGACACCCGGTTGAAATGCACATTGCCGCTGTCGGTCTGCTTCTGCCCGAAGGCGTCCCAGTCCGCCTGCACCGTCACGCCCGATTGCCGCGTCGGCACCACGCCGATCAGCGCACTCTGCGTGGCCTCATGCCAGGCCGAGATGGTCAGCCAGTCCGAACCCACCGAGCCGGACGAAAAACTCTTGACGCCATCGATCTGGTAGCCGTAATCGGCGTCGCTGGCGATGCTGCGTTTGTCGAGCGGGTTGAGGGCGTTACCCCAGAACAGATTCTGCTCGACGGTCAGGGTGTAGAAGCGCTTCTGCTGCTGCGGTGTGCCATACAACTGGATACCGGCCAGCTGCAGATGATGGAAACCCAGCAAATGCGCCAGCGCGCTGTCGGCACGCGCCATGATGCGGATCACCTGGCACACGGTGGGCCAGTCCGCACCGTGGCCGCCAAACACGGTGGGGATCGATAAGGTCAGCAGGCCGGAGGCGCGTATCCATTCGCGCTCCTGCGCGGCATGGCCGCCGGCCTGGTCGCGCTGATTGGCGCTGGCGCCGAGGCGCCGGGCCAGGTCGGCCGCCACGGCGAGAGGATCGTACGCCGCGATCTGCGGCGTTTTGAGTACAGCTTGAGACATGGTATGTCCGTCTTGGAGGTATCGGTATTTTTAGTATGGCACCCGCGGACAAGCGCAGTACACGAAGAAATCCGGCTTTTGATATGCGCAAAAATCATGCTGTGGATTTTGCATATCGAAGCATAAAACTATTCGTTTTGATTTCCAGCCCGCGGACTTATGCTGGTCGCCACCATCAAGACAGGGGACCAGACCATGAGCATTCTTCTTATCAGCGGCAGCCCGTCCGCGCCGTCCAGCACCGGCCGTCTGCTGGATCACGTGGGCGACAAGCTGGTCGCGCTGGGCCACCGCCATCACAAGATTCAGGTGCGTGACCTGCCGCCGAAAGCGCTGCTGCATGTGGACTGTGCCGACCTGGCCATCAAGCGCGCGCTGGCCGCGGTGGCGGAGGCCGACGCCATCGTGATCGCCACCCCGGTGTATAAAGCGTCGTTCACCGGTCTGCTGAAAAGCTTCCTCGATCTGTTGCCGCAGGATGGCCTGAAGGGCAAGCTGGTGCTGCCGCTGGCCACCGGCGGCAGCCAGTCGCACATGCTGGCGCTGGACTATGCGCTGCGCCCCGTGCTGCAGGCGCTGGAGGCGCGCCAGGTGCTGGCCAGTATCTACGCCACCTCGCAGCAGCTGAGCTGGAACGACGTCACCGGTCTGAGCGTGGACACCGCCATCGCCTGGCGCGTGCAGGACGGCGTGGATGCGCTGGCGGCCGGCCTGCGCAATCGGCATCAGCAGCCGGACGAGGTGTTCGTGGCGGTGCCACAGCCGGTGCGGCTGGCGCGTTGAACGTGAAAGGAGCGTACATGGATATCAATCAGAAGCGCGCGGCGCGCCGCCACACCCTGGGACTGCTGTTTGCCGCCGGCGTGATGGCGGCCGGCGCGGCGCAAGCACAGGCGCCGGCGCCGGCAAAGCAGGAAATCCGCATCGGCTACCAGAAATACGGCACGCTAACCTTGCTGAAAGGACGCGGCACACTGGAGCAGCGTCTGGCGGCGCGCAACGTGACGGTGAAATGGACCGAATTCCCCGCCGGGCCGCAGCTGCTGGAAGGGCTGAACGTGGGCGGCATCGATTTCGGCACCGTCGGCGAAGCGCCGCCCATCTTTGCACAGGCGGCCGGCGCCAACCTGGTTTATGTCGGCAACGAGCCGCCATCGCCGGCCAGCGAAGCGATCGTCGTGCCCAGGGATTCGAAGCTGCGCAGCCTGGCCGACCTGAGGGGCAAGAAGGTGGTGCTGAACAAAGGCTCCAACGTGCACTACCTGCTGGTCAAGGCGCTGGAGAAGGCTGGCCTGGGTTACAAGGATATCGACGTGGTCTATCTGCCGCCGGCCGACGCGCGCGCGGCCTTCGAGCGCGGCAGCGTCGACGCCTGGGCCATCTGGGATCCGTTCCTGGCGGCCGCCGAAAAACAATTGCATGCGCGCGTGCTGGCCGACGGCAAGGGATTGGTGGCGAATCACCAGTTTTACCTGGCCGCGCGTCCCTACGCGGAGAAGAACGCCGATATCGTCCGCATCGTGCTGGAGGAAATCGCCAGGGTGGACGAGTGGGGCGCGAAAAATCCGCAGGAGGTGACCGCGATCCTGGCGGCGCAGACCGGCCTCGATGCGGAGGTGGTGGCGCTGGCCGCATCGCGCTACAGCTACGGCGTCAAGCCGATCACCGCGGACGTGCTGGCGCAGCAGCAGAAACTCGCCGACGCCTTCTCGCAACTGAAACTGATACCGAAACCGATCGCGGTCCGTCTGGCCGCGCAATAAGGAACCAACGATGTCTCTGAACGTATTCTGGTTCATACCGACCCACGGCGACAGCCGTTACCTCGGCACCTCCAGGGGCTCGCGCGCCATCGATGCCGATTATCTGAAACAGGTGGCGGTGGCCGCCGACACGCTGGGCTATGACGGCGTGCTGCTGCCGACCGGCCGCTCGTGCGAGGACGCCTGGGTGGTGGCCTCGTCGCTGATCCACGTGACGAAGCAGCTGAAGTTCCTGGTGGCGATCCGTCCCGGCCTGACCACGCCAGGACTGGCCGTGCGCATGGCCTCGACCTTCGACCGCCTGTCCAACGGCCGCCTGCTGATCAATGTGGTCACCGGCGGCGACCAGGGCGAGCTGGAAGCGGACGGCCTGTTCGCCGACCACGCCAAACGTTACGAGATCTCCGATGAATTCATCCGCGTCTGGCGCGCCTCGCTGGCGGGCGAGGGCGGCGACAAGGGCTACGATTTCGAGGGCAAGCATATCCAGGTCAAGGGCGCCAAGACGCTGTACCCGCCGGTGCAGAAGCCGTACCCGCCGCTGTACTTCGGCGGCTCGTCGGAGCCGGCGCACGAACTGGCGGCCGAACAGATGGACGTCTACCTGACCTGGGGCGAGCCGCCGGCGGCAGTGGCCGAGAAGATCGCCGACATCCGCGCGCGTGCCACCAGGTATGGCCGCAGCGTCAAATTCGGCATCCGCCTGCACGTGATCGTGCGCGAGACCAATGAGGAAGCCTGGCAGGCCGCCGATAAGCTGATCAGCCATCTGGACGACGAAACCATCGCCAAGGCGCAGAAAGCCTTCGCCAAGATGGACTCGGTCGGCCAGCAACGCATGGCGGCCTTGCACGGCGGGCGCCGTGACAAGCTCGAAGTATCGCCCAATCTGTGGGCCGGTGTGGGACTGGTGCGTGGTGGCGCCGGCACCGCGCTGGTGGGCGACTCCGACACCGTGGCCGCGCGCATCCGCGAGTACGCGGACCTCGGCATCGACACCTTCATCTTCTCCGGCTATCCGCACCTGGAGGAATCCTACCGCTTCGCCGAGCTGGTGTTCCCGCTGCTGGGCAAGGGCAGGGACCGCGGCGAGCAGTCGCTGAGCGGGCCGTTCGGCGAGATCATGGCCAGCGACATCGTGCCCAGGAAGGCGGCCTGAAATGCGCAAATCCGCACGCCACAACCCGTGGGCGCAATGGATCCTGCCGGTGCTGCTGATCGCGGTATGGCAGGCGTCGTCCCAGCTCGGCTGGCTGTCCAGCCGCATCCTGCCGCAGCCGTGGGCGGTGGCGCAAGCCTTCTGGTCGCTGGCGGTATCGGGCGAACTGTGGCTGCACCTGCGCACCAGCCTGTGGCGCGCGGCCAGCGGCTTCGCCATCGGCGCCGGTCTGGGGCTGCTGCTGGGCCTGTTCACCGGCAGCTTCCGCCGCGCCGAAACCCTGCTCGACACCACGCTGCAAATGGTGCGCAACATCCCGGCGCTGGCGCTGATCCCGCTGGTGATTCTGTGGTTCGGCATCGATGAAACGGCCAAGCTGTTCCTGCTGGCGGTGGGCGTGTTCTTCCCGGTGTACCTGAACACCTTCCACGGCATCCGCGCGGCCGACCAGGGCCTGATCGAAATGGCGCGCAGCTATGGCCTGCGCGGCTGGCCGCTGTACCGCGACGTCATCCTGCCGGCGGCGCTGCCGTCCATCCTGGTCGGCGTGCGATTCTCGCTGGGGCTGGTGTGGGTGCTGCTGATCGTGGCGGAGACCATCTCGGCGCAGGCCGGCATCGGCTACATGACCATGAATGCGCGCGAGTTCCTGCAGACCGACGTGGTGTTGGTCGGGATTTTGCTTTACGCCTTGCTGGGCAAGGCCGCCGACCTGGTTGCGCGCGGGATGGAAAAGCACTTCCTGCGCTGGAATCCCGCTTACCGTTAAGGAGTAGCCATGTTCATCTCGACTTCCCTGTTCGACGCCGGCGCGCTGCCGCGCGAAGGCGCCGCCTGGATCACGGCCCAGCCGCCGCGGCGCCAGGGCGTGGCGCTGCAGTTAGAGCGAGTCGGCAAATCGTTCGGCACGCGCAAGGTGCTCAATGACGTGCAGCTGGCATTGCAGGCCGGCGAATTCGTCGCCGTGGTGGGCCGCAGCGGTTGCGGCAAAAGCACGCTGCTGCGCGCCATCGCCGGGCTGGAAAGCGCGGACGAGGGCCGCATCGCCGTCGGCGCCGGCGCCGGCAGCCTTGCCGCCAGCATCCGTATCATGTTTCAGGAAGCGCGCCTGCTGCCGTGGAAGTCGGTGCTGGAGAATGTGGCGATCGGCCTGCCGCGCGCGCTGAACGCGGCGGCGGCCACCCTGGCCACCGTCGGCCTGGCCGAGCGCGCCGACGATTGGCCGTCCGAACTGTCGGGCGGCCAGCGCCAGCGGGTGGCGCTGGCGCGCGCGCTGCTGCACGAGCCGCAACTGCTGCTGCTGGACGAACCGCTCGGCGCGCTCGACGCGCTGACCCGCATCGAGATGCAGCAGCTGATCGAATCGCTGTGGCTGGCGCGCGGCTTCACGGCCGTGCTGGTCACCCATGACGTGCAGGAGGCGCTGGCCCTGGCCGACCGCGTGGTGGTGATCGAGGATGGCCGCATCACGCTCGATCTGCGCGTCGACCTGCCGCGGCCGCGCGCGCGCGGCAACGCCGCCTTTGCCGCCCTCGAACAACGCCTGCTGGCGCGCATCCTGCGGCCGGCAGCTGCCGTCGCCGCGGCAGCCTGATCCCTCTGTAGTGCTTTCGTGTGGCCCGCTACCCAGCCAGGGTAAGCGGGCTGCACGTCTTTTGGCCGATACCGTTTTCTTGTCATTCGTCTATGATAACGACCAGCGCATATGATCGATTTTATCGATAGTAAACCGGTAAATTTTTCGTTTTACAACTTTCTGTGGTGCGAGCATAATCGTCCTTACTAGAACAAACCATGTTCTCAACATTAGGAGTCATTAAATGAAAAAAATCGTTGCCCTGCTGATCGCCGCTGGCGTGTCGATGACCGCATTCGCTGCCCCGGAAAGCTTCACTTCGGATGAGAACCACACCTTCTCGAGCTTCAGCTACAGCCACTTCGGCTACTCGACCCAGCAAAGCCGCTTCAACAGCACCAAGGCCAAAGTGACCATCGACCGCGCCGCCAAGACCGGTTCGGTGGAAGCCACCATCGACACCAAGTCGGTGGACACCGGCTCCAAGCTGTTCGACCAGCACATCCAGGGCGAAGATTTCCTGGACACCGCCAAGTATCCAACCGCCACCTTCAAGTCGACCAAGGTCAACTTCAAGGGTGACGTGCCATCGACCATCGACGGCAACCTGACCCTGAAAGGCGTGACCAAGCCAGTGACCCTGACCGTCACCCACTTCCAGTGCATGGACCACCCGATGGCCAAGAAACTGGCTTGCGGCGCCAACGCCACCGCCACCATCAAGCGCACCGAGTTCAACGCCGGCAAATACGCGCCGCACGTGGGCGATGACGTCACCCTGACCTTCGCCATCGAAGCACTGAAGGACTAATCCACGGGAACTGGGCTGGTCTCAATTCCCTGACGCAGCCGGCGCGGTCACCAGGTATCTGGCAAGCGCCGGTTTTTTATTTTTAGGAGTAGTTATGAAATTGACCCAGCTCGCCCTCGCGGCCGCGGCCGCCGGCATCCTGCCGGCACACGCCGGCGCCGACCTGATCATCACCAACGGCAAGGTCGCCACCATGACCAGGGAGGGCGCGTTCGCGCAAGCCCTGGCGATCGAGGGCGGCAAGATCGCCGCCGTCGGCAGCAATGCCCAGATCCTCAAGCTCAAAGCCGCGAACACGCAAGTGATCGACGCCGGCGGCAAGACCGTGATTCCCGGCCTGAACGACTCGCACCTGCACATCATCCGCGAAGGCTTGAATTACAACGCCGAACTGCGCTGGGACGGCGTCACCTCGCTGAAGCAGGCGCTGCAGATGCTCAAGGAGCAGGCGGCGCGCACGCCGGACGGCGCCTGGGTCAAGGTGGTGGGCGGCTGGAACGAATTCCAGTTCGAAGAAAAGCGCCTGCCGACGCTGGAGGAAATCAACGCGGCGGTGCCGGACAAGCCGGTGTTCATCCTTTACCTGTATGGCCTCGGTTTCCTCAACCAGAAGGGCATCGCCACGCTGGGCTACAACGCCGACACCAAATTCAAGGATGGCGTGGTGGAACTGGGCGCGGACGGCAAGCCCACCGGCAAGCTGATCGCCAAGCCCAACGCGGCCATCCTGTACGGCACGCTGGCCAAGACCAATGCGCTGCCGCGCGAGCAGCAGCTGAATTCGACCCAGCAGTACTACACCGAGCTGAACCGGCTCGGCCTGACCAGCGCCATCGACGCCGGCGGCGGCGGCCAGGCCTATCCCGACGATTACGCGGTCAGCCTGGAGCTGGCCAAAAACGGCAAGCTGACGGTGCGCACGTCGTATTATCTGTTCGCGCAAAAGCCGGGCAAGGAGCTGGAAGACTACCAGCGCTGGCTGAACCAGACCCATCCGGACAAGAACGAGCACCTGTTCTACGCCAACGGCTACAACACCGAGGGCGGCGGCGAGAACCTGGTGTGGAGCGCGGCCGATTTCGAGAACTTCCTCGAGCCGCGTCCCGACATGCCGCGCGAAATGGAAGGCGAGCTGGAGCCGGTGCTGCGCCTGCTGATCAAGAACCGCTGGCCGTTCCGTATCCACGCCACCTATGACGAAAGCATCGACCGCGACCTGGCGGTGATCGAAAAAGTCAATCGGGACACGCCGCTGAACGGCCTGCGCTGGTTCTTCGACCACGCCGAAACCATCAGCGACCGGCAGCTGGCGCGCGTGAAAAAACTGGGCGGCGGCATCGCCGTGCAGAACCGCATGTACTTCCAGGGCGAGCTGTACTGGAAGCAGTACGGCGCCCAGCAGCGCCAGATGCCGCCGATCCAGAAGATGCTGGCGATGCGGATCCCGGTCGGCCTCGGCACGGACGGCACGCGCGTGTCCAGCTATGGCCCGTGGCCGTCGATCTACTGGGCGGTGACCGGCAAGACCGCCGGCGGCCTGCAGGTATGGCAGCCGAAAGATGTGCTGAGCCGCTATCAGGCGCTCAAGCTGATGACGCAGGGCAGCGCCTGGATGAGCGGCGAAGAAAAGCTGAAAGGCACGCTGGCCAAGGGCCAGTACGCCGACCTGGTGATCCTGCCGCGCGACTACTTCACCATGGACGCCGAGCAGATCAGGAACCTGGAGTCGAGCCTGACCATCGTCAACGGCAAGGTGGTGTACGCGGCGCCCGAGTTCCGGCAATACGCGCCCGCCGCGCTGCCGGTGCAGCCGGACTGGAGCCCGGTGAAATACTACGGCGGCTATCAGAACAAATGAGCGGCGATTGGGCGGCAATTGGGGACAGACCACGTTTTTGCAATGATTTCAAAATCGTGGTCTGTCCCCGAACTGCCGGTCGCCGAAATAGTCATGCGCTTGCGCGTATGGCGACGCAGGCTTGCGCGATAATCGGGCGCATTATCGTTTTCAGCCAGGCACACCATGTTGGTTCGACTGTTCCTCTGCGCCGCGCTGGCGCTCAGCCTGGGCGCCGGCGCGCGCGCCGCCGAGGTCCGCGATCTGGCGGGAGCGTGGCGCTTCGCCATCGACCGCGCCGACGAGGGCGTGCGCCAGCGCTGGTTCGCGCGCGATCTTGCCGACCGAGACCACATCGCGCTGCCCGGCATCCTGCAGGCGCAGGGCTATGGCGACGAAATCAGCACCACCACGCCCTGGGTGCTGTCGCTGTATGACAAGCACTGGGCCGAACGCGCCGACTACCAGCCGTACACCGCGCCCGGCCAGGTCAAGGTGCCGTTCCTGTCGCAGCCGCCCCGGCACTATCTCGGCGCCGCCTGGTACCAGCGCGACATCGAGGTGCCGCCGGCCTGGCGCGGCAAGCGCGTGACGCTGTTCCTCGAGCGCCCGCACTGGGGCTCCACGGTATGGCTCGACGGGCGCGAGATGGGCGCCAATCTGAGCCTGGTGGCCGCGCACGAATACGATCTGGGCCAGCTGGCGGCGGGCCGCCACCGCCTCTCGGTGCGCGTCGACAACCGCATGCTGATGCCATACCGGCCGGATGCGCACAGCGTGTCCGATTCCCTGGGCATGAGCTGGAACGGCATCGTCGGCAAGGTCGAGTTGCGCGCCACCAGTCCGGTGTGGCTGGACGACGCGCAGGTGTTTCCCGATCCGGTCAGCAAATCGGTGCTGGTCAAGATTCGCATCGGCAACGCCGGCGGCCGCGCCGGCAGCGGTGTGATCAGCGCCAACGGCACGCCGCATCCGGTGCGCTGGGACGCCAAGGGCGGCGCCGCCGAACTCACCGTGCAATACCCGCTCAGCGCGCAGAACTGGGACGAGTTCCAGCCGGTGCTGCAAACGCTCAGCCTGCAGCTGCGGGGCGACGGCGCGGCCGATGCGCGCGCAATCCGCTTCGGCTTCGCGCGCATCGTCGCCCAGGGCCGGCGCTTCGTGCTCAACGGCCGCACCATTTATCTGCGCGGCACCCACCATGGCGGCGATTTCCCGCTGACCGGCTATCCGCCCACCGACGTCGCTTACTGGCGGCGGATTTTGCAGATCAATAAGGACTGGGGCATCAACCACATCCGCTTCCATTCGTTTTGCCCGCCGGACGCCGCGTTCCAGGCGGCGGACGAGCTGGGCGTGTACCTGCAGCCGGAGCCGGGCATGTGGAACGAGGTCTCGCCCGGCACCGACATGGAGCAGATGCTGTATGCGGAAACCGACCGTCTGATCAGGGCCTACGGCAACCATCCCTCGTTCCTGCTGCTCAGCCCGAGCAACGAACCCAAGGGGCGGTGGAAGCCGGCGTTCGACCGCTGGATCGCCCACTACCGCGTGGCCGACCCGCGCCGCCTGTACAGCAACGGCACCGGCCACACCGAGCGCGAAGTGCCGGGCCTGGCGGATGGCGCCGACTATCTGGTGATGCAGCGCATCGGCGCCAAGCCGCTGCGCGGCAACCGCGGCTGGTTCGGCGGCGATTACGGCGCGTCGTTGAACGGCATCGACCTCCCGGTGCTGTCGCACGAGACCGGCCAATGGGTGGCGTATCCGGACTTCGACGTGATCAAGAAATTCACCGGCTATCTGCGGCCGGGCAATTACGAAATCTTCCGCGATGGGCTGGCGCGCCACGGCATGGCCGCGCGCGACAAGGATTTCGCCTGGGCTTCCGGCAAGTTCCAGCTGGAGAATTACAAGGAAGAGATCGAAGCCAACCTGCGCACGCCGGGCCTGATGGGCTACCAGCTGCTGGACCTGCACGATTATCTGGGGCAGGGCACGGCGCTGGTCGGCCTGCTCGATACTTTCTGGGAAGAAAAAGGTTATGTGACGGCGGCGGCATTCCGCCGCTTCAACGGCGCCACCGTGCCGCTGGCGCGCCTGGGCAAGCGCACCTACACCAGCGCCGAGCGGCTGACGGTGCCGGTCGAAATCGCCCATTTCGGCGCGCAGCCGCTGGCCGATGCGCAGCCGTACTGGAAAATCGTCGGCGCCGCCGGCCAGGTGGTGCGCAGCGGCGTGTTCGCGCGCCGCACCATCGACATCGGCAAGAATATCGCGCTGGGCGCCATCGACCTGCCGCTGGCCGGACTGGCGGCGCCGCAGGCCTACCGGCTGGTGGTCGGCCTCGACGGCGGCGCGGTGGAAAACGACTGGCGCTTCTGGCTCTACCCGGACCACGCGGCCGCGCGCGAACCGGCCGACGTGCTGGTGACGTCAAGCTGGGAGGCGGCCGAAACCGCGCTGAACGCCGGCGCCAAGGTGCTGTACCTGCCGCGCGCGCAGGACCTGGACTGGACCTCGCCGCCGCTGGACACGGTGCCGGTGTTCTGGAATCGCCTGATGAGCCCGGCGTGGGGCCGCATGCTGGGCGTGTGGGTGGACCAGCGCCACCCGGCGCTGGCGCAATTCCCCAGCGAGGGCTACAACGGCTGGCAGTGGAACGAGCTGGTCAACAATACCCGCGCCGTCAACCTCGACCGCCTGCCGCCGGCGCTGCAACCGATCGTCCAGCCGGTGGACGACTGGAACCGCAACTACAAGCTGGGACTGCTGTTTGAAGCGCGCGTCGGCACGGGCAAGCTGATGGTGGCCAGTCCCGACCTGGTGACCGATCTCGACCGGCGCGTGGTGGCGCGCCAGCTGCGCCAGTCGGTGCTGGCCTACATGGCCAGCGCCGCGTTCGCGCCAAGCACGCCGGTGGACGCCGCCGCCTTCCGCCGGGCGGTGCTGTTCGATACCCGGGTGATGAGCAAGCTGGGCGCCCGGGCCAGCGGCGGCACCGACGCGGCGGCGGCCATCGACGGCGATCCGAATACCTACTGGAGCGACGGCAAGCCGGGCGCGGCGCATGGCGCGCCGGCGCTGACCGTCGTCTTTGCGCAGCCGGTCGCGTTTACCGGCGTGGTGCTGATGCCGCGCCAGAATCACCGCGACCACGAAGGCGACCTGCGCGACTACGCGCTGCAGGCCAGCGACGACGGCATCGCCTGGCGCGAGCTGCGGCGCGGCACGCTGCCGTCCGGTTACGGCCCGCAAACGGTCGACCTGGGCCGGCGCGAGACGGCGCGGCAACTGCGGCTGGTGTCGCTGTCCGGCGTCGGCGCTGATGGCGTCAGCGCGCTGGCCGAGCTGGCGCTGGTCTACGCCGGCCCCCCGCTGCCGGAGAGCAGCGGCACGCCGAACTACCAGCGCGTGCCGTCGGCCTCGCCCGACGTCGATGAAAACTTGGCGCCCGACAACAAAAAGCCTGCCCGCTGAGGCGATGGCGGCGGTTTTTATCGCTTTTTGATGGGAAGCTGCCATTGACTTTGGCAAATGCTCGGCCATACTCAGTGGGCGCATCACCGATCGGGGTGGCAGCCCCATTTTTCAAAAGGATGATGATGAACGTCTCGCTAGTCCCAAGCCTGGAATCGGCGCCGCCTGCCGCCGTCTATCAGCAGCGCCTCGATCAGGAATGCAGCGCCGTGGTCGAACGCGGCATTCTGGTGCAATCGAGTTTCAACACGGTCTGCGCGATCGAATACATGAAATCGCACAATGTGTCGCCGCAGGTCATCGAACGGGTGCTGCTGCGTCCCGATCAGCGGCGGAAAATAACACATTGATATCGTTGGCGGGCTTTAGTTATACACAAATCATGTTGGCAAGCATTTCGGCGAAAAAATTTTGTGGGGTCGCGGCGGCAAACGCAAGTCCTTGATTTATAGGTGCTTTATATCTGCCCGCTGAATGGGCAGTTTGTCGGAAACCGCGTCGTTACAGGCGCTCTGCGTTGTCAATGGGGTCATATCCACATAGATATCCACAGTTATTGTGGATATCGGAAAAAACGCTTAGCAATCCGTAACTTAAGCCAGGCTTAAAGCGGTTTTTTCAGCGCCTGCAGCACGCTGCCGACGGCGATGTAATGCGGCGGCGCCTCGGCCTCGCCCGCGGCGGCGGTGACGGTCACGCGCAGCCGCACTTCCTGGCCGTCGCGGCGCCAGCTGCTGATGACGTCGGTCCAGGGTTCGCCCTCTTTCAGGGCCTGCAAGGCGTCTGCCAGCTGGTCCTGCGGATAGGGTGCGGCGTGCAGCAGGCGCGCGTCGGCGCCCAGCAGTTCCTCGCGGCTGAACTGGTAGACGCTGCAAAACTTGTCGTTGACCGCCACGAAGCGGCCGCGCGCGTCCAGCGTGGCCATCACCGCGTGCTGGTCGACCGCCGCCAGCAGCCGGCGCGCCTGCTGCAGTTCGGCCTGCAGCGCCAGCGTGTGCCGGTGCGCTTCCTCCAGCCCGGCGTAGGCGCGCAGCGACGAGATCACGGTGGTGAACAGCTTGCGCGTGGTGAGGTCGGTCTTGCACCAGAAATCGTTGATGTCGTAGTCGAGGATGATGCTGTGCTCCAGCGCCTGCCCCGGCTGGCCGGTACGCAGCACGATGCGCACCAGCTGGTTGTGCAGGCTGTCGCGGATCTGGCGCGCCACCTGCAGGCCGGCGTCGCTGGTTTCCATGATCACGTCCAGCAGCACCAGCGCGATGTCGGGCGTGTTGCGCAGCACGTTGAGCGCTTCCTCGCCGCTGTAGGCGTGCAAGAAGCTCAGGCGCCGGCCCTGGAAGCAGGCGTTGCTCAGCGAGAACTTGGTGACCACGTGCACATCGACGTCGTCGTCCACGATCAGTACGCGCCACGGCGGCGGCGCGTTGCCGGCGGCGGCGCCCGGCTTGGACTGACTGCCCGGCTGCGCCTCGTCTTCTATCATCCAGTCGGTATCGTCGTCGTTCTGATTCATGCATCATCCCAGGTAGGTCCTGCGTCAGAGTGACACTATTCCTCGTCGGCACTTTTGTCAAAGGATTCCGGGGACGGTGTCTCGCTTCCCACTTATGCACAAAAACTTTTTTTTCAAGTTGCCCGCCAGCGCTTTGCTCCCGCGCGGAAGCGCCTTGCAAGTGCTTGATTTGTAAGGGTTTAAAAAATGCCTGTGGATTAGGCATTTTGTAGAAACGCCCGCCGTTGCTGGGCTTCTTGCCTGTCAAGAGGCGGTTATTCACACCCTTATCCACATTTGGTGTGGATATCTGAAAAATCCACTTTAAATACTGCGGCTTATGCCTTTTTCGGGAGAAAAGGCTTGCGCGATGTCATGCGACAGGCGGCGGCTGGTCACGATCAGCAACACCACCAGCGCGTGCAGCGCCAGCGCGAAGGTGATGGCGCCGCTGGCTTGCGCGCCGGCCAGCACCGGGTAGGCCAGCAGGGCCAGCGCCGGCGCCAGGCCGTAGCGGTCCGAGGACAGCAGACGGCGCGCGTCGTGGCGCATCCAGACGGCGGCGCCGGCGGCAAACAGCAGCCAGCCGGCGCTGCGGTAGTGGAATATGGCGAGCGCGAGGGCGGCCAGCCAGGCCAGGGCGCTGGCGGGCAGGGGCAGGGGGCGGCGCGGTAAGTGCATGATGACTCTCTCGAATGAAGTTGATACCAGCTTAGCGCGCGGCGCGTAATTGGTAAATTTTATTGTATCTATTTCTCCGATAGGTTTTCTAATTTTGTGTTTTCGTCTATGATCAAGGTTGATTAATGACTTCACGAGCTTGTGCGCCGCTTTCTTCCCCTCGTTTTGTTATTGCTGGCGCTGGTGTCGCCGGCGTGGGCACTGGACAGCAGGACCGCGCTCGCGGACTATCATCATGATATCTGGAGCGCCAGGGATGGCGCGCCGGGCGAGGTCACGTCCATGGCGCAGAGCGCCGACGGCTGGCTGTGGCTGGGCAGCACTGTCGGCCTGTACCGCTTCGACGGCGTGCGCTTCCGGCGCTTCGAGCCCTTGCCGGGCGAAACCGCGCCGGCCCGTCCGGTCACGGCGCTGACCGCGCTGCGCGACGGCGATCTGCTGATCGGCTACCACTATGGCGGCCTGAGCCGGCTGCACCAGGGCCACCTGATCCATTATCCGGGCACGGTCGACGCCCAGCCGGTCGGCGCCGTGCTGAGCGCCACGGTCGACACCGGCGGCGTGCTGTGGGCCGCCACCGGCAGCGGCTTGCTGCGGCTGGAACAGGGCCGCTGGCGCAATGCCGGCAAGGCGCTGGGCTTGCCGCCGGGGCGGCTGTCGAACCTGGTGCTCGACCAGTATGGCCAGCTGTGGATGGCGGCCGGCGACCAGCTGCTGGTGCTGACGCCCGGCGCGGCGCGCCTGCGCACGGTGCTGCGCGGCTATATCACCACCAATCTCGGCGCCTCGCCCGACGGCCGCCTGTGGCTGGACACCCATGCGCGGCTGGTGCCGGTGCCGCCGCAGCACCGCGGCCCGGACCTGCCGCGGCCGGCCTGGCTGGCGCAGGCCGAGGGCCAGGAAAGCGGCCTGTTCGACCGCGACGGCAATTACTGGGCGCTGGGCTGCCCCGGCCTGTGCCGCAGCGATGGCGTGGGACGGGGACCGTCAGTGGCGCGCGCGTCGCTGGCGCGGCCGGACAGCCGGCTGGAGCCGTCGCCGCAGGCCGCTAGCCTGGGCGCCAACATCCTGTTCGAGGACCGCGACGGCAACCTGTGGGTCGGCAGCCAGTCCGGCGTCGAGCGCTGGCGCCACAACCGGCTGGCGCCAGCCCGCCTGCAGGGCGGCGAACGCTATTTCAGCCTGGCGCGCGACGGGGCCGGCCAGGTGCTGACGCTGACGCGGCCCAACGGCGGGCTGTGGCGGCTGGCGCGCGATGGCCGCAGCCC
>NZ_SPVG01000004.1 GCF_004614165.1 Duganella callida
CAGCGGCGTCGGCCTTGTCGTCTGGCGCAGCACGCCGGCCGGTGCCGCCCGCCGGCACCGCCGCGCCAGCCGCTACGGCCCCGTCGCCGAGTGACGCTGCCGTAGCGGTGTGAGCTGGCGCGGGAGTGGCGCTGCCTGCCTGATCGCCAGCGCGCGCCGTGGCGGTCCAGCCGCCGACCAGTCCGGCCCCCAGTGCCAGCGTCAGGCGCCGGCGTTGCGCATCGTGCCCGCTCACAGCTTGACGTTCAGGCTGACGAACAGGTTGCGGCCCAGCGGATCATAGGTCGCGGCGATGGTGTTGTTGGCCGGCAGCTGCGACGAGCCGACCACCGGCGGATCCTTGTCGAGCACATTGCGCACACCCGCCGTCAGGCTGATCTTTTTGGTGAAGTCGTAGCCGGCGGTCAGGTCCAGGTAGGTGTAGGCGCCGATCTTCGGATTGGTCAGCGACTCCAGCGCCGGCGGCGTGCCGCCCGAGGTGGCCGGCAACACATAGGTGTCCACCGTCACCTTGCCGATGAAGCGCGCGCGTGCCGACAACATCATCTTGCCGGTGTTCCAGGTCAGTCGCGCGGTCCCTTTCCAGTGCGGCACCGGCTGGCCGCAAGTCTGGCCAAAGCTGGCCACGCACTGGTTGGTGATGGCGGCCAGATCCTGGATCGGCGTAAAGGTCAATTCCTTCACATAGGTCCAGTTGGTACTGAGGTCCCAGCGGCTGTCCGCGCCCATCAGGCCCCAGGCGCTGCGCAAGCCGTAGTGGCCGGCCAGGTCGTAGCCGGAAGTCTTGATGCCGCCGATGTTGGCGTTGGTGGTCATCACGTAGTTCGGCGCGGCGATCTGGCCGGTGACCGGATCGCGGTTGACCGCCTTGCAGTACACGCTGTTGGCGTTCTGGATGGTGTTGTAGCACAGGTTCAGCACCGACTGGATACCGCCGCCGCCCAGGGTCGAGATGGCATCGTCCAGCGTGATGCGGTAGTAGTCCAGACTCAGCTGCAGGCCCGGCACGAACTTCGGTGCGAACACGGCGCCGAAGGTGGTGGTGTGCGAGGTTTCCGCCTTCAGGTTCGGATTGCCGCCGACGATCTGGGTCAGGAACTGGCTCGGCTGCACCGACGGATCGAACACAAGGTTGGCCGGCACGCCGGTCGCCACACAGACCGCGCGCACGGCGGCGGTCTGCTGGCCGATCGGCTGGCGCGCCGAGCACGGGTCGGTGGCGGTCGGGCCGTTGGTGCCCTGGCCGCCGAACAGTTCGCCGACGTTGGGCGCGCGGATCGATTTCTGCCGCTGCGCGCGGAAGGTCAGGCTGTCGATCGGGGTCCATTCGGTGCCGAGCGAGCTGGTCCACACTTTGCCGACCGATTCCACATCGTAGTCGGAGCGGCGGAAAGCGCCGCTGACGCTCCAGTTTTTGGCGAAGGGCTGGTCGGCCAGCACCGGCACCCGCACCTCACCGAAGATTTCCTTGACGGTCGACTCACCTTCGGTCGGCCGCGCCGCGTTCCAGCCGGAGACGTCGCCCGATGCCAGATAGGCATCCGGCGTGTACTTGCTATAGGCGTGGCGGTGTTCGGCGCCGGTCGAAAAATCGACCGGACCAGCCGGCAGTTCCAGCAGCTTGCCGGTCAGGTTGGCCGCCAGGCCCTGCTGCTCGGCGCGGATGGTGGAGTTGGACGAAATCCCGATCGCGCTGGCCGCCGCCGCGCTCAGATTCTGGCCGAACGGGTTGAACACCGGCGCCGCGCCGTTCTGCGACAGGATGGCATTCTGGAAGCGGCTGAGCGAGATCGATCCGCCCTGGAACTGCGTTTCGGTGGTGCGGCTGTTGGTGTAGTAGAGGTCGTACCTGAGGTCGGTCAGGTATTTTTCCGACAGGTCGTTCAGCTGGCCGCGCACGCCGAGCGCGACGCGAAAGGTCTGGTGATTGGTGGCGGCGGTACGCGTGCCCAGGTCGCTCAGGCGGCGATTCAGGTTCAGCACCGCCAGACCGTCACCCGGCGTGGTGCTCAGGGTCTGCGAACCCGTGGTAACGCGGGTGGTACCGCTTTCCTTCAGGTCAAGCTGACGCAGCACTTCCTGCATCTGCGGGCTCAGATACGGATTGTTGGTGTTGACCAGGAAGTTGCCGCCGGCGCTGCTGGGACCGATCTGCACATTGGCGTCATTGCTGCTGAAGTGGACTTCGGTGTAGCCGGTCGCGTGCTCGTTGAAATCGTAATGGGCAAAGGCGTTGGCCATCCAGCGCTGTTGCGGCGTGGTGATGTAGGACAGCGGACCGAGATCGTAGGCGTCGTCGGTGGTGTAGGGACGTACCACCTTGCCGGTGGTGTCGAAGATGGCACCCAGCGTGGTCATGCTGCCGAGGCCGGCCGCGCGCATGGCGGCATCCAGCGCCGGGTTGGAGCTGGACGAACCGACCACCGGCAGGTTGCCGATGCGGCCGTTGGGCACATTGGACGAGCCGCTGTACACCAGGCCCGGCTTGCCGCCGGCCGCCAGGCAGGTCTGGCCCGACGGCACCGCCAGCGGCGTGCCGGGCCGCGTGGCCGACCACGAGGCGGCGGTGACGCAGCCATCGCCCAGTGACGGCAGCGAATAGCCGCCCAGATCGCCGCGGGTCTGGCCCGCGCGGTCCTGGTAGTTGATCGAAATGACGGCGTTGCCCTTGCCGTTGTCGAAGTTGCCGCCCACGGTCAGATCGACGCTGCGGGTCGGCGTGTGGGTCGGCTGATCCCAGTTGCCCTGGGTGGTCAGCTCGACGCCTTCGAAGTTGTCGCGCAGGATGAAGTTCACCACACCCGAGATCGCATCGGAACCATACACCGCCGAGGAGCCGCCGGTCACCGTCTCGATGCGCTTGACCAGCGCGGTGGGGATGGTGTTGATGTCGGTGGTGAAGTCGGGGCCGGTGATGGCGAAGCGGCGGCCGTTGACCAGCACCAGGTTGCGTGTCGGTCCCAGGTTGCGCAGGTTCAGCGTCGAGGTGCCGGACGGCTGGCCGGCCTGCACCGTGTTGGCGGTCGGGCTGTTGAGCTGATTGGCGGTGAATTGCGGCGTGTCGTTGAGCAGATTCTCGAGGTTCTGGGTGCCGGACACCTTGAGTTCGGTGGCATCGACCACCGTGACCGGGGTGGGCGCCAGGAAGCCGCGGTTGACCAGCCGCGAGCCGGTGATGGTGACGGTGACGTCGTCGGGCTTGCCGCCGTCGGGGACTTGCTGGGCGATCGCGCTGCCGGCGATGGCGGTGGCGATCAGGACTGCGAGGTGTTTCAGGCGTGGTGGTTGGGCGTACATCGTGGACTCCCCTATTCAGATTGTTATAGGCCGTCAGGTCCGCTGCGGCTGAGCCGATGGTGGTAGCTTCCTATCGGGGAGTCAATCGGGCAACGCTCAAGCAATTGACTAAAACTTATTTAGTCACAAAGTTGATTGGCGGCGGGAGAAGAAACTTGATTTCCCTGGCAAGTTTGCTTGACAAGCTTGTCGGAACAACCATTAAAAATGCAGGATCTGAAACTAATTCCGTGGACAGGCGGCCGAGTATTCCGTATTCTTTCGAGCAATACTAATTCCTTGCCGGTGTGGGGTGGTTGTCCGTCTCTCATCGCCCCTCGCATCGTGTCCGATTTGTTCCGCCTGCGCCGCATCGCCGTCGCCGCCAGCCTGTGTGTCGCCGCCGTGTCCGCCACGGCCGCGCCCGACCCGTGGCAGGCGCTGGCGCCCACCGTGTTCGAGCACGTGCGCCCGGAACAGGGCTTGCCGCACCCGGTGGTGATGACCGTGACCCAGGACGCCGACGGCTACATGTGGTTCGGCACCCAGCGCGGCCTGGCGCGCTGGGATGGTTACCGGATGCGCAATTTCTTCTTCAGCGCCACCGATCCGACTTCGCTGCCGGGGGACTTCGTGCAGACGCTGCACACGGACCAGCAGGGCCGCCTGTGGGTCGGCACCTCGACCGATGGCTTGGCCATGTACGACAAACGCAGGGAACGTTTCGTCCGTTACGGCGTCGGTCCCGGTGGCCTGTCCAGTCTGGCCGTCAGCGCCCTGGCCAGTGATGCACATGGGCTTTGGGTGGGTACTGCCGCCGGGCTCGATTACGTTGAAACCAGCGGCAAGGTTGTGCATTATCCGGCAGCGGGCGGCCCCGCCGCGAATATGGTCCGCGCACTGTGGCGCGACAGCCGCGGTGACTTGTGGATAGGCACCGCAGCCGGCCTGTTGCGTCGTGACGCCGCCACCGGCCAGATCGCGGCCGTGCCCGGTGTGCAGGACATGGTGCTGTCGCTGAACGGTACTGCCGGCAAACCGCTGGTGTTCGGCACCTTGCGCTCCGGGGTGGGCGTGGTGGACATCGCTGCCGATGGCCGGCCGTCGGCCCGGCTGCTGGTGCTGGACGGCGTCAAGGATGCCGGCAGTGCCATGTGCCTGTCGCTGAGCGAAATCCGGCCCGGCCTCTGGTGGGCGGCGACCTACGGCGGCGGCATCATCGAATTTGATCTGGAAGGTCACAGCCGGCGTATTACCCATCGCCTGGGCGTGGCCTCCAGCCTGGAACATGATCGGGTGGCCGCCTTGTGGCGTGACCGCAGCGGTCTGATCTGGGCTCCCAATGAGCGCGGGGTGGACGTTCACAATCCAGGCAACCATACGGTCGATACGGTGATGGATGGGGTCGGTCTGCCGGAAGTCTCGGTGTCGGCTTTCATGACGGACAGCGGCGGACGCTTGTGGGTGGGCATGGGCGAGTCCGGCATCGATCTGATTGACGCCGACGGTCGACGCAGTCCCGGCTTGCGTGCCGATGCGCAGCATCCAGAGACGGCACTGCCCAACCGCCTGATTTTTTCCATGACTGAAGCCGAACCCCAGGAAGCCTGGATCGGTACTGCGCTGGGCCTGTACCACACCAGCAATCAGGGACGCACGGTGCGGCGGGTGGTGTTGCCGGTGCCGCCGGCGTTGGCCCTGCCGCGCGTGGGGGCGATGCTCAAGCTGGACGAGGTGCTCTGGCTCGGTCTGCCGAATGGCTTGATGCGTTACGACCCGCGCGCGAATACCGCGCAGCTGTACGGCGCCGGCAAACCCGAGAGCGGCGGCTTGAGCGACAGCCGCATCTCGCACATGGTGGCCGATGCCGACGGTAAATTGTGGATAGGCACGCGCAATGGTCTGAACCATTTTGACCCGACCACCGGCAAGGCGCAGCAGATTATGGTGGCGCCCGGCTTGTCGTCAGCCTTGCCGACCGGCTTGATCAACGTACTGGCCTTTGACCGTCATGGCCGCCTGTGGGTGGGCACGAACGGTGGCGGCATCGGTGTACTGACCAGCACCAGCGCGGATGGCACGCCACGCTTTCGCCGCGTCGGCGCGGCCCAAGGATTGCCGAGCGACATCGTGACCGGGCTGCAGGCCGATCTGTCCGGCCGCATGTGGGTCTCCACTATCGAGGGCCTGGCCGTGATCGACGTCGACAAGTTGTCGGTGCAACTGGTGGGACGGCCGCAGGGCCTGGTCTTCCAGCCCTATTTTTCCGGTGCGGTGGGACGCGCCAGGCGTGGTGAAGTGGTATTCGGCACTTCGGGCGGATTTGCCGTGGTCCACCCGGAACAGCTGCCGGAATGGCATTACCAGCCGGCGCTAGCGATCACCTCGGTCATGCTCGACGGCCAGGGTGTGCCGGTGGCGCCGTTGCTGGAGTCAGACAGCAGGGGGCTGGTGGTGCCCCCGGGTACCCGCAATCTGGAAATCGAAGCGGCGGCGCTCGACTATTCAGCCAGTTCGCGCAACCGCTATGCCTTCTGGCTCGAGGGCTATGACCGGGGCTGGACCGAAAGCGACAGCGCACGCCGGGTGGCATCGTACGGCAATCTGGCGCCCGGCCATTATCGTTTGCACCTGCGCGGCAGCAACCGCGATGGCGTCTGGAGTCCGCATGAGCTGGCACTGGAAATCAACGTGCTGCCGGCCTGGTATCAGACCTGGTGGGCGCGCCTGGGCGGGGCTCTGGTCTTGCTGGCGATCGCGGGCGGCGGCTACCGCTGGCGGGTGCAACGCCTGCAGCAACTGGTGTATTCGCGCACCATGCACCTGGAAAAGGTCAACGCCATCGTCAAGTCGATCAATGAACAGCTCGATTTCGATGCGGTGTTACACACCATTCTGCTGGAATCGAGTGCGATCGAGGGCCTGGATGCGGCGTATGCCATGATCGTCGATCAGCGGGAAACTGCCATGTGCGTGCGCGCCAGCTGGCAGCGTGGCACGACAACGCGGACACGGACGCCGATGACCGTAGACGAGGCCGAGTCGCGCCTGACCGTGCGGGCGGTGGCGCCGGATATTTTTCTGAGCAATCTGGCCGGGGAAGTGCTGGCGGTACGGATCTGCATCAACGGCGCGGTGCAGGGTTACCTGGTGTTCGAACACGGCCAGCGCTTCAGCAGCGGCGACATCGAGCTGTTCAAGGCGCTGAAAGAACCCCTGGTGTCCGCCTTCCAGAAGGGCAATGCGATCCAGGCTATCCAGCAGGCGCGCGCCGATGCCGAAGCGTCGACCCGCGCCAAGAGCGAATTCCTGGCCAACATCAGCCATGAAATCCGCACGCCGATGAATGCGATTCTGGGCTTTGCCGGGCTGGGCAGCAATCTGGCGCCCGAAGGGCAGACCCATGACTATTTCCGCAAGATCGGCCGCGCCGGCCAGAACCTGCTGGGCATCATCGACGACGTGCTGGATTTCTCCAAGATCGAGGCCGGCAAGCTGGAGCTGGAGGCGGTGCCGTTCGCGCTGGCCGATACGCTGGAGCAGATCGGTGACCTGTTCTCGTGGCAGGCCGCCGACAAGGGGCTGGAATGGCTGGTCTGGGCCGCGCCGGAGGTGCCGCAACAGCTGGTCGGCGATCCGCTGCGTCTGAGCCAGGTATTGGTCAACCTGGTCGGCAATGCGCTGAAATTCACCGCGCGCGGCCACATCGTGCTGCGCGTGGAACTGGATGAAGAAATCGGCGCGCAGCAGGTGCGGCTGCACTTCACGGTGGAAGACACCGGGGTCGGCATCAGCGAAGACCAGCAAGCACGTCTGTTCCGCGCGTTTTCACAGGCCGACGCCAGCACCACACGCGTATATGGTGGTACGGGACTGGGCCTGGCGATTTCGCAGCAACTGGTGCAGGCCATGGGCGGCGTGATCGAAATCGACAGCTTGCTGGGCCAGGGCAGCCGCTTCCACTTCAGCGTCATGCTGGGCCGGCAGCTGCAGGCCCAGCCGGCACCGTGGCCGGTTCCGGATGACGCTCGCGGCAAGCGGGTGCTGGTGGCCGATGCCAGCGTGCCGGCGCGCGTCATGCTGGAGCGTTTACTGCGCGGTTATGGTTTCCAGGTACAGGCGGTGGCATCCACCGATGCGGCCCAGCAGGTACTGCGCGACGGCGGCGTCGATGTGGTGCTGATCGACGCGCGGCTGGCGGCGCTGGCGCCGTCGGGACTGTTGCCACCAGTGGTGCTGATGGCGGCCGAGCTGGCGCGGGCCACCCTGCCGACGGACGCGGCGGTGCTGGCCAAGCCGGTGGCGGCCGAATCGTTGCTGGCGGCGGTACTGGCGGCGCTGGGTTATCAGGCGCCGGCGCCGCAGCCGGTGTCGTCGCCGGTAGCCCATGCGGTGGCGGCGCAGGGCTTGCAGGGCTTGCATGTGCTGGTGGTGGACGATAACGGCATCAACCGTCAGGTCGCCCATGAAATTCTGCAAAGCGCCGGCGTGCGGGTAGATCTCGCCGCCAGCGGCGTCGAAGCCTTGCGCATGGTGGAGCAGGGGCGCTACGACGTGGTGCTGATGGACATCCAGATGCCCGAGATGGATGGCTACGAAGCGACCGCGCGCATCCGCCAGTTGCCTGGCGGCGCCGACCTGCCGGTAGTGGCCATGACCGCGCACGCCGTAGCCGGCTTCCGTGAGCTCAGCCTGGGACGCGGCATGAATGATTACGTCACCAAGCCGATCGAGCCCAAGCGGCTGTTTGCCGCGCTGGCGCGCTGGACGCAGCGCGCAGTACTGGAAGAGATGGCGCGTAGCGCCCCGCCGGCACTGCCGGCGGTCGATGGCATCGATACCTGGGCAGTGCTGGAGCGCCTGGGCGGAAATCTTCAGGTGCTGGCGACGCTGATGCTGCAGTTCGCCGACGACTTCGCGTCCGCACGCCTGACCGTGGCGGAGTTGGTGCGGGCTGGCGATTTCCAGCGGGCGGGACTCGAACTGCACCGGGTGCGCGGCGCAGCCGGCAACCTGTCCATGCCGGAATTGCATCGCGCTGCCGGTGAACTGGAAATGTTGCTGGGAGAAGGCAGTCGATCGCCGCAGGCTGCGCTGGATCAGTTCGCGGCGGCGCTGGCGGTGGCACTGGCCGGTGCGCGCGCTGTCGCGCAACACGCGGATGTCACACTGGCGTCATAAAAAATTGCATGTAGACACTAAAGTTGCTTGCAAAACACAATGAGTTTGCCGTAGGATAAGTGCTGCTGTCCCCACTTCTTTTTGAAAGGTTTGCATGCATACTCCTACCGAACTCAGCACCGTACTCGACAAATTGGCCAGCGACGACGCCTTCCGCGAGCAACTGCTGGGCGACCCAGTAACCGCTCTGGCCGGTCTGGGCATCAACATCGATCCGGCCCACGTGCCGGCAGCACGCAGCCTGCCATCCAAGGATCTGATCGCTGGTGACCAAGCCGCTATCCAGAGCAAACTGGAAAGCAGCTCCGGCATGATTCTGTTCCTGCTGTCGGGCCAGGCTTAATCAAGTCCGCCATTTGCCGTTGCGCGCCAGTTCGGCCAGCGCATCGGCAAACACCCGCGGCGCTTCCTGCGGCGGGTTGTGGCCGACGCCGGGCACCTGGATGTGCCGGCGTGGGCCGCTGAAGCGGGCCGCAGTGGCGCTGCCGTCCGTGGCCTGTATCACGCCGTCGGCCAGGCCATCCATGGTGATGGCCGGCGCCGCGATCGCTGGCTGTGCGGCCAGCTTCCGTTCTAGCTCCGCATACTCCGGGTAACCGTCGGCATGGCCCAGGCGGTGGCGGTAGGAATGCAGCACCACTTCCACATAATCCGGATTGTCGAACGCCTGCGCCGAGCGGCTGAAGGTGGCGTCGTCAAATTGCCACGTCGGCGAATTGGCATGCCACATCAGCTTGGCGATGTCCCTGCGGTTGGCGCTCAGGCCGGCGCGCCCGCGCTCGGTCAGGAAGTAGAACTGGTACCAGAAGCCCGCTTCCACCCTGGCCGGCGCCGGCAGGCCGGCCTGGCCGATGTCCTGGATCAGGTAGCTGTTCACCGACAGCAGGCCGACGCAGCGGCTGGGCTTGAGCACCGCCGCCACGCAGGCGGCGCGGCCGCCCCAGTCGTAACCGGCCAGCACCGCTTCCGGGATGTGCAGCGCATCCATCAAATCGATCACGTCCTGGCCCAGCGCGGCCTGCTGGCCGGCGCGCGGCGTGGCGGCATCCAGGAAACGTGTGCTGCCATGGCCGCGCAGGTGCGGCACGATCACGCGGTAGCCTTGCGCCGCCAGCAGCGGCGCCACCTCCGCGTAGCTGTGTATGTCGTAGGGGAAGCCGTGCAGCAGGATGATGGGATGGCCGTCTTCCGGCCCGGATTCGTGGTAGCCGACATCCAGCACGCCGGCCTCGACCTGGCGGGTGTCCATCAACGTTAGCTTGGTGGTGACGGCGGCGGAACTCAACGCGGGCAGGGACAGGGCGGCGGCGGACAGCAGAAAATCGCGGCGGTTCAGCTCAGACATAAGATTCCTCGGGCAGGTGGGCGCGCGGCCGCGCCAGGCGGCGCGCGATATCGAGTTCGCGTAGCAGTTCGGCCAGCGGCGGGATGTCGGCGTCGCGCTCGATCATGCTCGCCACCGGTCCGGTCTTGGTCATCACGTGCGCGTACAGCGCCCACACGGCCGGGCCGACCGCGCGGTCGTGGGTGTCGATCAGCAAATCGTCGCCCGGCGTGTGGCCGGCCAGGTGGATCTGACGCACCCGCTCGTACGGGATGCCGCGCAGGTAGTCTTCCACCGCGTAGCCGTGGTTGGTGGCGCTGACGTAGATGTTGTTCACGTCCAGCAGCAGCTCGCAGCCGGTGCGCCGGCACATGGCGCTGAGGAATTCCCATTCGCTCATGTCGGCCTGCTCGAAGCTCAGGTAGCTGGACGGGTTTTCGAACAGCATCACCCGTCCCAGCGTTTCCTGGGCGCGGTCGATGTTGTCGCACACCACGCCCAGCGCCTCGTCGGTGTAGGGCAGCGGCAGCAGGTCGTGCGAGTTGAACTGGCCGAAGCGCGACCAGCTCAGGTGGTCGGAGACGAACAGCGGCTCGATCTCGTCGGCCAGCGCGCGCAGGCGCCGCAGGTAATCGTCGCGCACGCCGTCGGCCGAGCCGACCGACAGGGATACGCCGTGCAGCGCCACCGGGTGGCGCGCGCGGATCTGGCGCAGGATGTGGCGCGGCTGGCCGCCGTCCACCATGAAATTCTCGGAGATCACCTCGACGAAATCGACCGGCACCGGCTGGTGCAGGAAATCGTGGTAGTGCTCCTTGCGCAGGCCGAGGCCGAAACCGGAAAAGGGTGTCATGAGCGGAAAGGCGGAAGGGAAGAACCGCCCGGCGTCCGCAGCCGGATGCCGGGCGGGGGTGAGGTTTACTTTTTCTTCGGTTCGGTCAGGGTGCCGCCGGCGGCCAGGCATTCGCTCTTGGTCTTGACCAGCACGCCTTCACCCTTGCAGCTGTTGAGACCCTTGCAATCGTTCTTGGCGGTGGCGCACAGGCTGGTGCCCTTGCAGGTGTTGATGCCGTAGCAGCGGCCCTTGGCATCGTCGGCCGGCTTGTCGGCGGCGCTGGCCTGGGTGGCGCCGCCGAGGGCGGTCAGGGCCACCAGCATGGAGGCGGCGGCGCGGACGGAACGGGAAGTGGTGTGGCTCATGGAGTTCTCCTTGGTTGTGCTACGAAAAAATCAGCGGCCGTTGGCGGCATCGTCGATGACTTTGGCGATCTGGTCGGGCTGCGAGATATAGGCCAGGTGGCTGCCCTTGACTTCGGTGACCTTGGCGCCGGCGCGCTGGTACATCCAGCGTTGCAGGTCCGGGCTCAGCGCGCGGTCTTCGGTCGACAGCACGGCGTAGCTCGGCTTCTTGTGCCAGGCCGCGGCCCAGATCTGGGTGCTGAAGGTGGCCACCGTGGCCGGCACCTGCGAGATCGCCATGTAGTTGGTGCGGTTGACCGGCAGATCGGCGGCGACGTCGTCGTGGAAGCGCGCCGGATCGACGAACAAATGGCCATCCTGGGTCGGCCGCACGCTGTTGCTGGGCGCCGGCATGGAGCCGAGCAGCTGCGCCAGGCTTTCGCCGACGTCGGGCAGCAGTGCCGAGACATACACCAGCGCCTTCACCTTGTCGCGCTCGCCGGCGGCCGAGATCACCGCGCCGCCCGAGCTGTGGCCGACCAGGATCACCGGGCCGATCTGCTGGTCGAGGATTGCGCGGGTGGCGGCGACGTCGTCGTCCAGGCTGGTGTGCGGCTGGGCCGCCACGGTGACCTTGTAGCCTTTCGGCGTGAGGATGTCGTGGATCACGCGCCAGCCGGAGCCGTCGACGAAGGAACCGCTGACGATGACGATGTTCTTCACCGGTTCGGCCTGCGCGGATAACACCGTCATGGCGGCAGCGATGGCCATCAGGCGTAATGTGTTCATGCTTGCTCCTTATGGTAGCGGCGCCACAGCAGATGGTCGAGCGACCAGTCGCCGGCGCCGCGGGCGATCAGCGGCAGCAGCAGGCCGGCCCAGCTCAGGTGGGTCGGCCAGGCGTCCGGATAGACGAAGATTTCGATCACGGCGGTCATGATGAACATGCCGGCCGCGGCCGGCCGCGTGGCCAGGCCGAACGCCAGCAGGATCGGCAAGACGTTTTCCGCCGTGGCCGACAACTGCGCCGCCAGCTCGGGCGGCAGCAGCGGCAGCGCGTATTCACTGCGGAACAGCTCGTAGGTGGAGGGCTTGATGGTCAGCAGCCCTTCGACCTTGGTGCGGCCGGACTGGAAGAACACCGCGCCGATGCCGAGGCGGGCCACCAGCAGCAGCAGCGGTTCCGGCAGCGCGCGGCGCAGGCCGGCGCCGAGCCGGGCCAGTTTGCCGGCCGGGCCGGGAGCGGCGGTGGCGTGGAGCGTGTGGGTATTCATGGCGTATCTATCCCTGTAATGAGTTCGGCGCCCAGCCAGTGCGCCAGCAGCGCGCCGGCCTGGGCGATGCCGGCTTCCTCGCCGAGGCAGTCGGCCAGCCAGTCGCACAGCGCAGCAAAGCTGCCGTCGTCGCGCAGCTGGCACAGCGCGGCATATTCCAGCGCCTCGGTCTGGCGCAGCACGGCGCTGTGGCCGCGGCGCCAGACCACCAGTCCGCCCGGTTCGGCCAGCATTTCACCGTCCGGCGGCGGCCGCTGTTCCCACAGCGCGCTCCAGATGGCCTCGGCGTTGGTGGTGGCCGCCAGCAGCTGCAGCGATGGCGTCAGGCGCAGCACGGCGCGATCCCAGTCGGCCGCGGCCAGCTGCTCCGCCGTGAGCGGCGCCGCGTCGGCCGCCACGAAGGCGGTGTTCAGCGCATGCTCGATCCAGGCCAGCTCGCGCAGGTCGGGATGGTGCGGGTAGGCTTGCGCCAGCGTGGCGTGGAAGCCGTCGGCATAGGCGTCCAGCGTCCAGGCGTGCGGCGGGCAGGCGTCGATGTGGCGTACCGCCGCGCCGAGGAAGGCGTCCTCGCCCATCCAGCCGCGCAGCAGCGGGAAGGAATGTTCGAGGCAGCCGACCAGCTGGCTGCGGTAATTGTTCTGGTAGACCGCCAGCCGCGCCGCCGGCCCCAGGCGCTGTGCCAGGCGGTCCGACGGCTGCCGCAGCCAGTCGCAGAAGTCCTGCTGCCAAAAGGCCAGGGCCAGGTTCATGTCCCGGCTTAGCGTGCGGTCAGCGAGCCGTAGCCTTTCGGGGTCTTGATCTTGGTGCAAGTGCCCTTGTCGACCAGCACCCAGGCGTTGCCCTGGTAGTCGGTCTTGGCGGTGCCGGCGCAGGTGGTGCCGGCGCCGGCGGCGCAATCGTTCTGGCCGGCCTTGGCGACGCCAAAGCATTTTTCGGTGGCTTTCTTCTGCTCCGGCTTGGGTGCATCGGCGGCCTGGGCGCTGCCGGACAGGGCGGCGATGGACAGGGCCAGGGTGGCGGCCAGGGTGGCGTTGGTGCGCTTCATGATGGACTCCTCGTTAAAGAATGTGAAGAAAAGATAGCGAGGGCAGTGTAGAAGATGCAAGGAACGGCCGAATCATCAGATATCGATAGCGTCCGATCGTCCGATGGAGTTAGAGGGGTTAAACGTTTTTTATGGCAAAGTAGAGGTTTTCCCGCTTTGCCCCGAGGTAGATCATGAGCGCAACCCCGATTTCCATCCTGATGGTGGACGACCATCCTATCTTTCTGGAGGGCGTAGCCAGCGCGCTGGAAGCCATGGCCGACGTGCAGGTGGTCGGCCAGGCCGGCACCGGTGCCGAGGCGATCGCGCAGCACCGCCGCCTGCGGCCCGACGTCACCTTGATGGACCTGCGCCTGCCCGACATGAGCGGCAGCGAGGCGATCGCCGCAATCCGCAAGGATGCGCCCGCCGCGCGCGTGATCGTGCTGACCACCTATGAAGGCGACGCCTATGCGGCGCAGGCGATCCGCGCCGGCGCGGTCGGCTACATGCTGAAAAGCGCGGTGCGCCATGAATTGCAGGACACCATCCGCAGCGTGCATGCGGGCCGGCGCCGCATCCTGCCGTCGGTGGCCTGCGCGCTGGCCGAGCAGATGCATACCGAGTCGCTGAGCCCGCGCGAGGTGGAGGTGCTGCGCCTGGCCGCGGTCGGCAACACCAACCAGAAGATCGGCGACCATCTGGGCCTGTCCGAAGGCACCATCAAGACCCACATGAAAAACGTGCTGGCCAAGATGCAGGCCAAGGACCGCACCCACGCGGTACTGCTGGGCATCCAGCGCGGCATCATCAGCATGAGCACCGACGGCCGTTTGCCGCCGGGCTTGCGGCTCTAAGCCCGGCTGTTTAGCCGGTCCAGCCAGGCCCGCAGCCGGCGCCGCCAGGAGGGCCGGCTGTCGCGGTCGTAGGCGCGCGCGGCCGGGATGCGCATCCACACTTCCAGCCCGCGCACCGGGGCCGCCTTCAGTTGCAGGCAGCCGTTCAGCGCGGCGGCGCGTTCGCGCATGCCGACCACGCCCCAATGGCCCGCGCGGCTGCCGTCGTGCAGGGCCTCGTCGGCGATGCCCTTGCCGTTGTCGCGCACGGTCAGCGAGAATTCCTGCACGCCATAACCAAGCTCCATCACGATGCGGCTGGCGCTGGCATGCCGGCAGGCGTTGAGCAGCGCTTCGGCGCCGACGTGGTACACCTCTTCCCAAGCCAGCGGATCGAGGCGGCGGCGCGCGCCGCGCACATTCAGCACGATGGTGATCTTGTGCTCGGCCTGCATGCGCTCGACCAGGCGCGTGAACGCCAGCGCGATGTCGCCGCCGTACACGCTGGCCAGGCGCAGGCCCATCACGGCGTTGCGGCCTTCGACGATCACACCGTCGGCGTCGCTGAGCAGGGCATGCAATTTCTGCTGCGCCGGGCTGTCGGGCGGCAGGTGGCGGCCGATGGCGCCGAAGCGCAGCACCAGCGCCTGCACGCTCTGCAGCAGGCTGTCATGCAGCGCGCGGGCAATGCGTTCGCGCTCCAGCAGGCGCGCGCCCAGCACCGCGTTCATGCGCCGCACCAGCTGGCGCATGCGCATCAGGTACAGGCCATAGCCGGCGCCCAGCACGGCGATGCCGCACAGCAGGTAGAACCAGACGGTCTGGGTGAACGCGGGTGCGATGGCGAACGTCAGGCTGACGCCGGTCTCGTTCCACACGCCGTCCGGATTGGCGGCCTTGAGACGGAAGCGGTACTGGCCCGGACTCAGGTTGGCGTAGCTGACCAAGCGGCGCAGGCCGGCGCGCTGCCAGTCGCGGTCCACGCCTTCCAGCTGATACAGCACCTGCATCTTTTCCGGCATGGTCAGGCTCAACGCGGCGAACTGGATATCGATGCGTTCGGGCCGTTGCGGCAGCTGTAATACGCCGTCGGCCGGCACGTACAGCCGCTCGCCGGTGCCCAGGCTGGTGATCTGCAGCGTCGGCGGCAGCGGGTTGCGGTACATGTGCATGGTGTCGAGCACGCCGATGCCGTCGGTGCCGGCAAACCAGATCTTGCCGGCCTGGTCCAGCGTGCCGTTGGGCACGGTGGCGAACAGCACCGGCGTGCCCGGATAGCCGTCGGCCGCGTCCAGCAGGCGCAGGCGCAACGGTCGGCGCGGGTCGCGCATGCTGGCCTGCCAGTCGGCCTGCGTGACGTGTGCCAGGCCCAGGCCGGTGTTCAGCCAGCGGTCGCCGTTGGGCAGGATCACCAGGCCGGCCAGATTGTTCAGCGCTTCCGGCTCGCTGGCGTGCAGGCGCTGAAGCTTGCCGTTCTTGAGCACCGCGCTGCCTTCGCCGCCCGAGACCACGATGTCCTGCTGGGTGTCGATGAAGCGGATCGCGCCCAGCACGCCGCCGTCGGCCAGCGCATACGTCAGCAGTTGGCCATCGCGGTAGCGCAGCACGTCGCCGTTGCGGTAGCCGAACCACATGGCGCCGTCCGGCGCGGCGGCGAAGTAGCGGTCGGCGCGCGGGATGCCCAGGCGTTCGGCATTGCTCCATTTGCCGCCGCTGTAGCGGAACAGGCCGCAGGCGCGGATCGCGGCCCAGGTGCTGTCGCGGTCCTCGGCCAGGCGGTTGACGTCGGCCGCGCCGGCGCTGGGGCAGTCGGGCGGCAGCGGCAGCAGGTCGACGCGCCCATCGTGGCGG
>NZ_SPVG01000064.1 GCF_004614165.1 Duganella callida
CTGCTGGTGTTCGCGCCGCAGGCGCTGGTGCAATATGCGGCGGCGCTGCACCGTCGCCTGCCCGGCTCGCTTGAATCGCGCACCCGGCTGCCCGACGCGCGCTGGCGCCGCCTGCCGCCGGAACAGCTGGAACAGGTGATCGACTTGCTGGACGCCAGTTCCTTCGTCAGCGCGCCGCTGCCGCTGCGCAAGGGCGAGGGCCGCATCTACGTGGTCTCGGACCGACAGCGCTTCAACCGCGCCGATGCGGTATTTTTGCAACAACTGGCCGCGCAGGTGTTCCCCACCATTGAAAACATCGAACTGCTCGACCGCCTGGCCACCGACGCCGCCTTCCGCGAGCGGCAAAAGATTGCGCGCGACCTGCACGACACCACCATCCAGCCCTACATCGGCCTGCGCCATGGCATCAGCGCGCTGCGGCAGTCGCTGCAATCGGACCACCCCGCGTCGGCCGAACTTGATAAACTGCTCGATATGACCACCCAGGTCATCGGCGACATGCGCCAGTTCGCGCGCAGCGTGCGGCAGGGCGCGGCGCAGACCGATGCGGAACTGCTGGTGGCGCTGCGCCGGCAGGCCCAGCAGCTGCGCCAGTT
This sequence comes from Duganella callida, assembly GCF_004614165.1. GTDB lineage: Bacteria > Pseudomonadota > Gammaproteobacteria > Burkholderiales > Burkholderiaceae_D > Rugamonas > Rugamonas callida. The sequence goes on from NZ_SPVG01000064.1 coordinate 600, forward strand.
TTACGACATCGAGATTACCATCCAGGCGGCCGCCGGCTTCACCATCAGCGACCGGTTGGCGGCGGAAGTGTTCCAGATCGTGAATGAAGGCATGCACAATATACGCAAACACACCCGTGCCCGCAGCGGCCAGGTCAGCCTCAGCAATGCCGACGGCCAGCTGCGGATACGCATCGAAAACGACGCGCCCGAGGGGCCGGTGACGCCCTTCCTGCCAGGCTCGATCGCCGAACGCACGGCCGCGCTGGGCGGCACCATCGCGGTCGAGCGCGCGGCACCCGGCGTCACCGCAGTCTGCGTCGCCATCCCGGTATAGAGAGACTGGACCATGAACACAGCCATCCGCGTGATGCTGGTCGATGACCACAAGACCATGTTGTGGGGCCTGGAAAAGCTGATCGAAGGCGCCGGCGCCGAGATGCAGCTGGTCGGCACCGCGCACAACAACGACACCGCGCTGCAGCAGGCCGCGCTGTTGAAGCCCGATGTGATCGTGCTGGACCTGGACCTCGAAGGGCGCAGCTCGATCGAGATCCTGCCGCAGCTGCTGGCCGCCGGCGGCGCGCGCGTGATCATCCTCAGCGGCAACCGCGACCAGGGCCTGCTGACCCAGGCGGTCAGGCTGGGCGCGCGCGGCGTGGTCGGCAAGGAGGCGCCGGCCGAGGTGGTCTTGAACGGCATCCGCAGCGTGCACCGCGGCGAGATGTGCCTCGATCCCTCGCTGACCAGCGCGCTGCTGGGGCAACTGTCGGCGCCGGCCAAGGCCGACCCCGAAGCGGCGCGCATCGCCACGCTGACGCCCAAGGAACGCAAGATCGTGGCGGTGGTGGTCGAGGGCAACGGCGCGCCCAACAAGGAGCTGGCGTCGAAGCTGTTCATCGCCGAACCCACCCTGCGCAACAACCTGACCACGATTTACCAGAAGCTGGGCGTGGCCAACCGGCTCGAGCTGTACGTGTACGCCACCCGCCACGGCATGACAAATGTCACGGCATAAAGTGACGTTTGTACGCTGTGCGGCGGGAATCGACCGCGTAGAATGTCTTTCATCGGCACTGCAAAACAACCGGCAGTTCCCGCAAGATAGCAAGACCTAAAACCTGAACCCCGTTTTAGTTGAAGCAGCCCCCCATTCAACCATCAAACGAGGATTCATCATGAAAGCTATCAAGAACTTCATCAACGACGAAGCCGGTATCACCGCCATCGAATACGCCCTGATGGCTGCCGCCATCGCCGCCGCGATCACCGCCGGTCTGGCCGTCCTGGGCCCGAAAATCACCGCTTCGCTGACCTACATCTCCGGTCTGATCAAGTCGTCGTAATCGACGCACGACCTTAACCCGACCATATACACCAGGAGATCATCATGAAAGCAATCAAGAACTTCATCAACGACGAAGCCGGCATCACCGCCATCGAATACGCCCTGATGGCCGCCGCCATCGCCGCCGCGATCACCGCCGGCCTGGCCATCCTCGGTCCGAAAATCACCGCCTCGCTGACCTACATCTCGGGCCTGATCAAGTCGTCGTAAGCGGCTACGTATCCCGCCAAAAAATCCGGAACCCAGGTTCCGGATTTTTTTTGCCGTTCAATATGGATCAAGTGACAAATGTCATGCGCGATCAGGACGTTTGTCCGATGTGCAATTGCGAGCACATCCGTATCATGCAGGCTTGAATTTTCACCACCCACAGGAGCAACCATGCGCATCTCTTTCCGCCAACGCCGCCTGGCACGCTTCGTCCGCCAGGACGACGGCGCCACGCTGCTGGAATACGCGCTGATTGCCGCCCTGGCCAGCGTGATCGCCATCATTGCCGTCATGGCCGTGCTCGGTTCGAAGACCTGAGGCCGCGACCGTGACAAAAGTCATCGCGTAAAAATGACTTTTGTCGGATGGACGCCCCGCCTGAACGCGCTAGAATGTCTCACATCAGCAGTAGCTAAAACCCGAACCCCGTTTTAGTTGAAGTAGAAAACCACTCTCAACCAACCAAACGAGGATTCATCATGCAAGCTATCAAGAACTTCATCAACGACGAAGCCGGTATCACCGCCATCGAATACGCCCTGATGGCCGCCGCCATCGCCGCCGCCATTACCGCCGGCCTGGCGATCCTGGGTCCGAAGCTCACCGCGTCGCTGACCTACATCTCCGGCCTGATCAAGTCGTCGTAAGCGGCAGGCGCCAACGGCGCCCCTCCCGATTTGCAAGCTACAAAAATTTCCGGAACGGTGTACGCCGTTCCGGAAATTTTCTATACACTCAATTGTCGGCTCCCCTTTCATAAGGCGAACTCATGACCTTTTTGCCGCTGATCCTGTTGTGTGTGCTGCTGGCCCTGGCCGTATGGAACGACCTGCGCACGCGCCGCATTCCGAACGCGATCGTGTTCGGCGGCGCGCTGCTGGGCCTGCTGCTGAACGCCGCGCTGCCGGCCGGCGACAGCCTGTTCTCCGGCGCCATCGGCGGCATCGGCCTGCTGTCGGCGCTGGCCGGCCTGGCGGTCGGCCTGTTGCTGCTGCTGCCGATGTACGCCATGCGCGCCATGGGCGCCGGCGACGTCAAGCTGATGGCCATGATCGGCGCCTTCACCGGCCCCGGCCCGGTGGTCGGCATCGCCATCCTGACCTTCCTGGCCGGCGGCGTGCTGGCGCTGGTGGTGTCGGCCTACAACGGCCGCCTGAAAATCATGGTCGGCAACACCTGGCACATGGTCAAGTACAGCATGCTGCGCTCGCTCGCGGGCGAGGTGCCGAAGATGGACGCGCCGGCCGCCGCCAGCGGCCGCCTGCCGTACGCGGTGGCCATTACCGCCGGCGCCCTGCCCTATCTGGTCTACGGCGCCGTCACCGGCCGCAGCCTGTTCTTTTAAAGGACATCATGCTCAGCCAGCAGACTGCGGAACTCTCCCGGCCAGCGCCGCCCGCCGAGGCGCGCGCGCCGCGCACGACCGAGGAAACCGGCCTGCCGTTCCTGTTCCTGGTCGAACTGCTGTGCAAGGTGCTGTACCAGCGCGGCCAGGTCCGTCTGCCGGAACTGGCCAGCCATCTGAAGCTGAGCGTCAGCGTGATCACGCCGCTGATCGCCCACCTGCGCAATGAAAAGCTGTGCGAGGTGACGCGCAGCGGCAACAGCGGCACCGACGCCGACCTCACCTATCACCTGACCGAGACCGGCCTCCAGCGCGCCATCACCTGCCTCAACCGCAATTCCTATGCCGGACCGGCGCCGGTGACCTTGGCGGCCTACGTCGCGCAGGTGGAGACGCAAAGCGTGCGCCACCTGCACGTCACGCGCGCCGCCGTGCAGGCGTCCTATCACGACGTGGTGGCCAGCGACAAGGTGCTGGACCAGCTGGGCGCGGCGATGAACTCGGGCCGCGCCATCTTCATCTACGGCCTGGCCGGCAGCGGCAAGACCTACCTGGCCGAGCGCCTGTGCGGGCTGCTGCACGGCGCCGTCGCGGTGCCGTACGCGATCATGGTCGATGGCGAGGTGATCCCGTTCTACGATCCGGTGCAGCACCGGCCGCTGCCGGCCGCGCCGGCCGGCGACGACAGCGGCGACCTGCTGCGCACGCTGGACGCGCGCTGGGTGCGCGGCCTGCAGCGTCCCACCGCGCTGACCGGCGGCGAGCTGACGCTGGAGATGCTGGACCTGCGCTTCGACGCCAACACGCGGCTGTACCAGGCGCCTCCTCATCTGAAAGCCAACAACGGCATTTTCATCATCGACGACCTCGGCCGCCAGCGCTGCTCGCCGCTGGAGCTGATGAACCGCTGGATCGTGCCGATGGACCGTGGCGTCGATTATCTTTCCTTGCACACCGGACTGGTTTTTCAGGTGCCTTTCGATGTGGTCGTGGTATTCTCGTCCAACTTCCTGCCCGAGCGCTTGTCCGATGGCGCCTTCCTGCGCCGGCTGGGATACAAGATCGAAGTACCGCCGCAATCGCCCGCCGAATATGCGCTGCTGTTCCGCCAGGCCTGCGCGCAGTACGGCATCGCATTCGACGCCGCAGCGTTCGACTACCTGCTGAGCGGTCTGCATGCCAAGGATGAGACGCCGTTGCTGGCCTGCTATCCGCGCGACCTGATCCGCCAGGTGCGCGACCTGGCCCGCTACGAAAGCACGCCGCCCGCCCTGAACCAGCGCTCGCTGGACTGGGCCTGGCACAATTATTTTGCCGGCGCCGGCGCGCGCCGCGTGGCCGCCGAGCAGCAGAAAAAGGAACGCGAACGGCGCGAACATCCCTCCAACCCGCTTGCTTAGAGGTACAGGATGCGAAATACCCGGGCTCTGATGATGATAGGTGTGGCGCTGGTGCTGGCGCTGGCGGCCGTGGTGGTGGCGGCGCAGTGGATCGCCGGCCAGTCGGGCAGCAACAGCAACAAGGTGGCCGTGGCCATGCTCGACATCAGCATGGGCGCGCGCCTGACACCGGAGCTGGTCAACATGGTGGACTGGCCGGCCGGCTCCATGCCCGCCGGCGCCATGAGCGATGTAAAGGCGCTGGAAGGCCGCATCACCCGCGGCAATATCCAGCGCGGCGAACCTATCACCGAAAGCAAGCTGGCGCCGGCCGGCACCCAGGGCGGGCTGTCGTCGGTGGTGGCCGAAGGCAAGCGCGCGATGACGGTGCGCGTCAACGACGTGGTCGGCGTGGCCGGCTTCGCGCTGCCCGGCAATTATGTCGATATCCTGGTCAACACCAACAGCGACTCGCGCGGCGACATGGGCGTGCGCGAGCAGGCGATCTCCAAGATCGTGCTGGAACGCATCCTGGTGCTGGCGGTCGCGCAGGAAGCCAACCGCGACGATACCAAACCGAAAGTGGTCAACGCGGTGACACTGGAGCTGACGCCGGAACAGGTGGAAAAGCTGGACCTGGCGCGCAGCGTCGGCACCTTGTCGCTGGTGCTGCGCAACCAGATCGATCCGAACGCGGCCAATACCGAGGGCGCGACCAAGAGCAGTCTGTTGGAAGGCGTACCGGGCGCGGTGGCAGCCGCGCCGGTGCGGCATGAGCCGGCCACGCCGGTTTCCGCGCCGCCGCCGCAGCAGCCGGTGGCCAGCGCGGCGTCGGCGCCGAAGCCGGTGCCGCCACGCAAGCGCGGCGATGAAGTGGAAGTGATCAAGGGACTGGAGCGGAGTTCACAACAATTTTAAGCTGGGGGAGAAAGCGACTTGAGCAAGGTATCCCATGCGCCATCATCGATGCCGCTGCGCGCCGTCACGGCCTGCGTGGCGGTCCTGCTGAGTAGCGCCGCCGTGCCCGCGTCGGCTGCCGGCAAGCCGGCCAGGACGGTTGCGGTCAAACCATCGCCGGGCAATGCCGGAGCGGCGTCTTCAGTTGTCGCGGCCGGCGCGTCGGGCACGTCCGGCTCTTCTGGCGCGGCTGGATCGGCCGCGCCAGCAGCCGCTGCAGCCGGCGCGAATGCCGCCATCAGTGCGCCGCCAGGCACGCCGCTGTCGTCCGGCCCCGCCGGCGTCGAGCTGGCCAAGGAGCTGGCGCTTTCGGCCGGCAAGTCGACGCTGCTGCGCCTGCCCTTCCCGGCCGCGCGGGTGGCGGTCGGCGACACCAAGGTGGCCGACGTCATCCTGCTCAATCCCAGCGAAGTCTATTTGCTCGGCAAGACCACCGGCTCGACCAACCTGATCGTCTGGAACCGCAGCAACCAGGCGCAGGTGATCGACGTCACGGTCGGACTCGATACCGCCGCGCTGCGCCAGCAGTTCACCGAACTGTTCCCCAACGAGAAGGATATCCGCATCACGGTTTCCGGCAACTCGCTGATCCTGTCCGGCACGGTGACGGACGCGGTGCGCGCCTCGCAGGTGGTGCAGGTGGCGGCCGCCTATCTGCAGCGCACGGCGCGTAACAGCGGCAGCGGCGGCGGACTGGGCGGTGCTGGCGGCGCCGATACGGCGGCACAAACGGGAACTGGCGGCGCGGGCGGCACTGCCGGTGCATTGTCGGGCGCGGCGGCCGGCGCGGCGTTCCAGGCCGCGTTCGATCCCATGTCCGGTCTCGGCCAGGGCCAGGGTGGCGGCAACGGCCGCATCGTCAATATGTTGTCGGTGGCGGCGCCGCAGCAGGTGATGCTGGAAGTAAAGATCGCTGAAGTCTCGAAAACGCTGGTCGATCAGCTCGGCGCCAGCATCGGTCTGAACGGCACGCGCGGCAGCTGGACCTACACCATGCTGTCCAATCTGCTCAGCGGCAACCCCAGCAAGATCGACGCCTTCAACAACAAGAGCGGCAAGTTCGTCACGCTGGACGCGCAAAAGAACGATGGCCTGGTCAAGGTGCTGGCCGAGCCGACCGTGATGGCCATCAGCGGCCAGGAAGCCAGTTTCCTGGCCGGGGGCAAGATCTTCATCCCGGTGGCGCAGAGCACCACCACCGGCAACAACCAGGTGACACTGGAGGAAAAGGAATTCGGCATCGCCGTGCGCTTCACGCCGACCGTGCTCGATGGCGGTCGCATCAACCTGCGCGTGACGCCGGAGGTATCCGAGCTGAACCGCGAGGGCATCGGCATCACCGCCACCGGCACCACCTCGACCCAGGTGCTGCCCTCGTTCACCACGCGGCGCGCCAGCACCACGGTGCAGTTGTTCGATGGCCAGAGCTTCGCCATCGGCGGGCTGATCAAGAATAACGTCAGCAGCACCATCAAGGCGTTCCCCGGCCTGGGTGAAATCCCGATTCTGGGCGCGCTGTTCCGCAGCAGCGATTTCCAGAACGACCGCACCGAGCTGGTGTTCATCGTCACGCCGCACCTGGCGCAGCCGCTGCCGGCCAACGCCAAGCTGCCGACCGACGATTACATCGAACCCAGCCGCGTCGATTTCTTCCTGAACGGGAAGATGGAAGGCAAGCCGCCGACGCAGCCCGCCGACGCGCCCGCCGCCCCGGCAGTGCCCACCGCGCCCAACGGCGTGCAATAGGAGACGGCCATGCGATCCATTGTCCGCCTGACCGCCGCCGCCCTGCCGATGTTGCTGACCGCCTGCGGCACCACGCCCCACCTCGACCGCGGGTTCGGCAACAGCGTACGCCTGCTGCAGGCGCAGCAGACCATCTATCCCGACGCCGGCCGCCAACGCCGGCCGGCCGCCAACGGCATGGACGGCCCGGCCGCCACGGCCGCGTATGACGCCTACCAGCGCTCCTTCACCACCAAGGAAGAGAGCAATAACGACAGCCTGAGCATCGGCCTCGGCAACAAGCGCTGAACAGGAAGGAGCGCACCACTTGAAGATCACCGTCATCTCCCGCGACGAGCGCCACCTGGCCGACATGATGCGCCTGTTGCGCGCGCGCTCGCCGTCCGACGAACTGGAACAGATCGCCGGCGGCATGGCGCGCGCCGCCGCGCTGACCGAGGAACATCTGCCGGACGTGCTGATCGTCGACCGCCCGCAGGCCGCCGACGACGACCTGGAACTGCTGGAACGCTTTTCGGCCCAGCACCCCAACATCGCCTGCGTGATCATGAGCCCCGAACAGGATCCGCAATTCCTGCTGCAAGCCATGCGCGCCGGCGTGCGCGAGGTGCTGCCGTCGCCGGTCGCGAGTTCGGCGCTGTATCCGGCGATGGAACGCATCGCCGAAAAGCTCGAGCGGCGCGGCCAGACCAACGGCAAGGTGCTGTCCTTCATCTCCTGCAAGGGCGGCAGCGGCGCCACTTTTTTGGCCACCAACCTGGGTTACGCGCTGGCCGCCAGCGGCAAGCAGCGCGTGGCGCTGATCGACATGAATCTGCAGTTCGGCGACGCCTCGCTGTTCGTCTCCGACCACAAGCCGCTGGCCACGCTGAGCGACGTGGCGCAGCAGATCCACCGCCTGGACCCGTCGTTCCTGACCTCGAGTATGCTCAGCATCACGCCCAATTACGGCGTGCTGGCCGCGCCGTCCGACCCGGCGCACGCCAACGACGTCAAGCCCGATCACGTCGACGCGATTTTGCGGCTGGCGCGCCGCCAGTACGACTTCGTGGTGCTGGACGTGGGGCGCAGCCTGGACGCCGTCAGCATCCGCGCGCTCGACCACTCGGACCTGATCTTCCCCATCCTGCAGACCACCCTGCCCTACATCCGCGACAGCAAGCGCCTGCTCAACGTGTTCCGCTCGCTCGAATACGGCAAGGACAAGATCCAGCTGATCGTCAACCGCCACGACAGGAACAGCGAAATACGCTTGAAGGATCTGGAGAGCGCGTTCGACGCCGAAATCGCCTTCACCATCCCCAACAACTACGACGCGGCGGCCGCCTCGGTCAACCAGGGCGTGCCGGTGCTGCAGTTGTCGCCCAATGCGCCGATCAGCCAGTCGCTGGTGGAACTGGCGCGCAAGCTCACCGGCGAGACCGCGCCGGTGCAGCAGAGCGGCTGGCTGAGCAAGCTGATGGCACGCAAATGAACACATAAATACCGAAGGACCGCATCATGAGCACTCCCGTATCCCTGCGCGAACGCCTGGAAAACACCGATGTCCGCGGCTCCGGCCAGCGCAACCAGGGCGGCATCGACAACCGCGCCTACCAGAAGCTCAAGCAGCGCCTGCACGCGGCGCTGCTGGACCGGGTCGACCTGGAAAGCCTGCAGCGGCTGACGCCCGACCAGATCCGCGTCGAGCTGCGCAACCTGGTCGAAAAACTGCTGGAAGAGGATTCGGTGGTGATCAACGACGCCGAACGCAAGACCCTCACGCGCGACATCCAGAACGAGATGCTGGGCTTCGGCCCGCTCGAACCGCTGCTGGAGGATCCCACCGTGTCCGACATCCTGGTCAACACCTACCGCCAGATCTACGTCGAACGGCGCGGCAAGCTGGAACTGACCGACGTCACCTTCAGCGACGACGCCCACCTGATGAAGATCATCGACAAGATCGTCTCGCGCGTGGGCCGCCGCGTCGACGAATCCAGCCCGATGGTCGATGCGCGTTTGCCGGACGGCTCGCGCGTCAACGCCATCATTCCGCCGCTGGCGATCGATGGTCCCATCATGTCGATCCGCCGCTTCTCGGCCGACCCGCTGCGGCTGGCCGACCTGGTGGCCTACGGCTCCATGACCGCCGACATGGCGGAAGTGCTGCAAGGGCTGGGCAAGGCCAAGGTCAACATCGTGATTTCCGGCGGCACCGGCTCCGGCAAGACCACCATGCTGAACGTGATCTCCGGCTTCATCAATCCCAGCGAGCGCATCGTCACCATCGAGGACGCGGCCGAACTGCAGCTGCAGCAGCCGCACGTGGTGCGGCTGGAGACGCGCCCGCCCAACATCGAGGGCAAGGGCGAGGTCACGCAGCGCGCGCTGGTGCGCAACGCGCTGCGCATGCGCCCCGACCGCATCATCCTCGGCGAGGTGCGCGGCGCCGAGGCGCTGGACATGCTGGGCGCGATGAACACCGGCCACGAAGGCTCGATGGCCACCATCCACGCCAACACCCCGCGCGACGGCCTGACCCGGCTGGAGAACATGGTGTCGATGGCGGCCGCCAACCTGCCCACCAAGGCCATGCGCCAGCAGATCAGCTCCGCCGTCGGGGTGGTGATCCAGGTGTCGCGCCTGACCGACGGCAAGCGCAAGGTGATGTCGATCCAGGAAGTCACCGGCATGGAGGGCGAGATCATCACCATGCAGGAAATCTTCGCCTTCAAGCAGACCGGCTTGAGCGACGACGGCAAGGTGCTGGGCCACCACACCGCCACCGGCATCCGTCCGCGCTTCATCGAACGCCTGCGCAATTTCGGCGTCAACATCGGCGCCTCCGTGTTCGACCCGTCGGGCCACTGATCATGGACTGGCGCGTAGTGCTGTTCATCGTCCTGCTGTTCGCCGCCGTGATGCTGCTGGTGTGGGGCATCTACGTCAGCTGGGACAAGGCGCGCGGCCCGGAGGCCGAGCGCATCGCGCGGCGCCTGCGCAACGCCATCGGCGACAGCGGCAGCGAGCTGGCGGTGTCGATCACCAAGGACCGCAAGCTGGCGCACGATCCGGCCATGGCGCGGCTGCTGGCGCGGCTGCCGGCCATCCACAAGCTGGACCGGCTGCTGCTGCAGACCGGCCGCAACATGAACGCGGCGCAGCTGGTGACGCTGATGGGCGGCTGCTTTCTGATCGGCTTTATCGTCGCCTCGTCGCTCGGGCTGCCGTGGTTCACGCGTTTGCTGCTGGGCGCCGCCATCGCCGCGCTGCCGGTGCTGGAAGCCACGCGCGCCAAGCGCAAGCGCATCCTGCGCATCGAGGCGCTGATGCCCGACGCGCTGGACATGATGGGGCGCGCCATGCGCGCCGGCCACGCCTTCCCCACCGCGCTGAAGATGGTGGGCGAAGAAATCCCCGATCCGCTGGGCGCCGAATTCCGCATCGTGTTCGACGAGGTCAACTTCGGCGTCTCGATGCCGGACGCGCTGATGAACCTGGCCACGCGCGTGCCCAGCACCGACCTAGGTTACTTCGTGATCGCGGTGCTGATCCAGCGCGAGACCGGCGGCAACCTGACCGACCTGCTGTCCTCGATCAGCGCCATCATCCGCGACCGCCTCAAGCTGCTCGGCCAGGTGAAGGTGATGTCGGCCGAGGGCCGCATGTCGGCCTGGGTGCTGGGCCTCATGCCGTTCGCCGTCGGCGGACTGGTGTCGGTGGTCAATCCGGGTTCGCTGCACATCCTGTTCACCGATCCGGGCGGCCGCAAGATGCTGGGCGTGGCGGCGACCCTGATGATCATTGGCTTCCTGGCGATACGCCGCATCACCACCATCAGGATCTGAGGCCATGACCATCATCCAGATCATGTTCCTGCTGGTGATCTTCATCGCCGTCTTCGGCGGCGTGGTGCTGGCGATCCGGCTGTTCACCGTCAACCCGGTCAAGGACCGGCTGGAGGCGCTGCGCGACCAGAGCCAGGTGACGCGCAAGGGCGCGTACTGGATCGAGGCCATCGTCAACCTGGCGGCGCCGCTGGCGCGGCTGTCGCTGCCAACCGAGGGCTGGGAAAATTCGCCGGTGCGGCTGCGCTTCATCAACGCCGGCTGGCGCACGCCATCGACGCCGGCGCTGTTCTTCGCCGGCAAGACCGGGCTGGCGGTGCTGCTGCCGCTGATCGTGTTCCTCTACCTGAGCAGCAAGGCGGTGGCCACCGACGGCAACGTCAAGCTGCTGTGGATGATCGTCGCCGGCGGCGCCGGCTACTACCTGCCCAACCTCGTGCTCAATCACGTGGTCAAGACGCGCCAGCGCGACATCTTCGAAAGCTTCCCCGACGCGCTGGACCTGATGACGGTGTGCGTGGAAGCCGGGCTGGCGATGGACGCCGCGCTGGCGCGCGTGGCCAACGAGATCGGCCTGAAATCGGTGGTGCTGGCCGAAGAGATGCAGCTGGTGACGCTGGAACTGCGCGCCGGCAGCGCCAAGGAAAAGGCGCTGCGCAACCTGGCGCTGCGCACCGGCGTGGAAGACGTGGACGCGCTGGTGACCATGCTGATCCAGGCCGACCGCTTCGGCACCAGCATCGCCGACTCGCTGCGCGTGCAGTCGGAACAGCTGCGCACCAAGCGCCGCCAGCGCGCCGAGGAGCAGGCCGCCAAGATCTCGCTCAAGCTGCTGTTCCCGCTGATCTTCTTCATCTTCCCCAGCCTGCTGGTGGTGCTGCTGGGGCCAGCGATGCTGAACCTGTACCGCAACCTGCTGCCGGCCATGGCCGGCACCAACTGACCAGGAGTGTTTATGATTTCGCGCCGGATCGAGTGCCGTATCGACATGTTGGGCCGCTACCTGCTGGCCTGCCTGTTTGCCTGCCTGCTGGCCGCCTGCGGCGGCGGCGGGGGCGGCAGCAGCGGTGGTTGCACCACCATCGACCCGACCCGCGATCCCAACCTGCCCGGCTGCCCGACCACCGGCAACCCGACCGGCAAGCCGGCGCTGACGCTGAGCATGACCGACAGCGGCGGCGCCAGCGCCAGCAGCGTGGCGCCCGGCGCGAACCTGACGCTGACGGCGGTGCTCAGGGACGCCGGCAACGCGGCGGTGGCCAACACCCTGGTCACCTTCAGCAGCACCGACAAAAATGCCGTGTTTTCCGCCGCCGGCGGCGCGGTGGTCAGCGACGGCAACGGCAAGGCCAGCGTGCAGCTCAGCCCCGGCGCCGCCAGCACGGCCGGCGCCTACGCGGTCACCGCCAGTGCCAGCATCGCCGGCAACGCCGTCAGCGCCAGTCTGAATTACAGCGTCAGCGCGGCGCCGCCGGCCGCGGCCACGCAGTTGTTGTTCGTCGCCGCCACGCCGCAGACCATCGCGCTGAAAGGCACGGGCGGCGCCGGGCGCCAGGAAACCTCCACCGTCACCTTCAAGGTGCTGGATGCCAGCGGCAATCCGGCCGCCGGCGCCCAAGTCAGCTTCGCCCTCAACACCAGCGTCGGCGGCCTGACGCTGACGCCCGCCAGCGCCACCACCAACAGCGCCGGCCTGGCCAGCACCACGGTGTCGGCCGGCACGGTCAACACGCCGGTGCGGGTCACCGCCACCCTCGGCGGTGGTGTCAGCACCCTGTCCGACCAGTTGGTGGTCTCGACCGGCGTGCCGGAACAGAACAGCTTCTCGCTCGGCGCCGCCGTGCGCAACGTCGAAGGCGGCGAATTCAATGGCTGTCCGGCGCCCAACGGCACCACCATCACCGCGCGCCTGGCCGATCACTTCCACAATCCGGCGCCGGACGGCACAGCGGTCAGCTTCACGGCGGAAGGCGGCAGCATCGACGCTTCCTGCCTGACGGGCCTGATCCAGACCACCCAGCCCGACGGCAGCGTGCTGACCACCAAGGGCACCGCCGGCGAGTGCACGGTGCGCTTCTGCGCCGGCAATCCGCGGCCGGCCGATGGCCGCGTCACCGTCCTCGCCTACGCGCTGGGCGAGGAAAGCTTCAGCGACAGCAACGGCAACAACCGCTACGATAGCGGCGAACCGTACGCCGACCTCGGCGACCCGTTCCGCAACGACCGCGCCATCACCGACGGCAACGCCAACGGCATCGACGACGCCTGGGCCAGCGGCAACGCTCTGCGCGTCGGCGGCGAGCAATACATCGACTCCAACGGCAACGGCAGCTGGGACCAGACCGGCAATGGCGTCTACAACGGCGTGCTGCAGGGCACGCCGAATCTCAACACCGGCAACGGCAACACCGTCCACGTTCGCCGGTCGCTGGTGATGGTGCTGTCCAACAGCACACCGGCGGTATCGCTGCTGTCCAGCGCCAGCGGCGCGGGCACACTGGCGTTGGACCACTGCAGCGACGGCACGCAATTCGTCAACGATATGCGCACCTTCTATTTCGCGATCCGCGACAACAACCCCACCGTATTCGCCGCCAACCGCGCGGCCGCGCATGGCGGCGATCCGCTGTGGCTGAGCGACCGCGCCGGCAATCCGCTGCCGGCCGGCACCCAGATCACCTTCAGTGCGTCGAACGGCATTCTGCAAACGCCAGTCACGGTGACCATTGCCAACACCAATGCGGTCGATTCCAGCGCCTGGGTATTCCCGGTGTCGCTGCTCAGCGACGCCAGCCAGAGCGCGGCGCCGGGCTACATTTGCAGCAACGTCTCGCGCAGCGGCGTCCTGACCGTCAAGGTCACCACGCCGAACGGTGTCAGTACGCAGTTCCTGTTCCCCATCACCGATTGAATCTGGAGGGTTTTACCATGCGATTCTCCGACCTGCGCATCACCCGCAAGCTGTACCTCGGCTTCGGCGCGGTGGTGCTGATCCTGGCGATCCTGCTGGCCAGCGCCTACACCAATTTCTCGCGGCTGGCGCAGGCCAACGGCTGGAACAACCATACCCATGCCGTGATTGCCGAGACTCAGGCGATACTGGAAAGCCTGCTGAACATGGAGACCGGCGAGCGCGGTTATGCGCTGACCGGCGAGGATGCCTCGCTGGCGCCGCTGAAGGCCGGCCAGGCCAGCTTCGGCCGGCATCTGCAGCAGGCGCGCACGCTGACCGCCGATAATCCGGCGCAGCAGCAGCGCCTGCGGCAGCTGGAGCAGGAACAGCAGGCCTGGTACAGCGGCGCCATCGCGCCCGCGCTGGACATGCGCAACCGCGCCAACGACGGCGCCAGCATCGATACGCTGTTGCAGTTCGAACGCGAGGGCAATGGCCGCGCCGGCATGGACAAGATGCGCGCGCTGCTCAAGGAAGTCAGCGATGCCGAAGCGTCGCTGCTGGTGCAACGCTCGGCCGACGCCGATTCGCTGCAACGGCTGACCGCCAACACCATCGTCATCGGCGGGCTGCTGACCATCGCGCTGGCGATGGCGCTGGCCTGGCTGCTGAGCCGCAGCATCGTGGCGCCGCTGACCGATGCGGTGCGTATCGCCCGCACCGTGGCCGCCGGGGACCTCAGCAGCCGGATCGAGGCGCGCACGCGCGACGAGACGGGCGAGATGCTGGAGGCGCTGGGCGAGATGAACCGCAGCCTGCTGAACATCGTCGGCGAGGTGCGGCGCGGCACCGACACCATCGCCACCGCCACCACCGAGATCGCGCGCGGCAATCAGGATCTGTCGACGCGCACCGAGCAGCAGGCCAGTTCGCTGGAGGAGACGGCATCGTCGATGGAGCAGCTGACCGGCACCGTCAAGCAGAACGCCGACAACGCGCGCCAGGCCAATCAGCTGGCGGCGTCGGCGTCCGAGGTGGCCAGCCGCGGCGGCGCGGTGGTGGCGCAGGTGGTGGAGACCATGCATTCGATCAGTGCCTCGTCGCAGAATATCGTGGAGATCATTTCGGTCATCGATGGCATCGCCTTTCAGACCAATATCCTGGCGCTGAACGCGGCGGTGGAGGCGGCGCGCGCGGGCGAACAGGGGCGCGGCTTTGCGGTGGTGGCAACCGAGGTGCGCACGCTGGCCCAGCGCTCGGCGGCGGCGGCCAAGGAGATCAAGGCGCTGATCGATGATTCGGTGGGCAAGGTCGATGCCGGCAGCCGGTTGGTCGAGCAGGCCGGGGCGACCATGGGCGACATCGTCAGCAGCGTGCAGCGCGTGACGACGATCATGCAGGATATCGCGTCGGCCAGC
>NZ_SPVG01000183.1 GCF_004614165.1 Duganella callida
TAGGCGCGCCTACGGCTGGGCTCGTGACGCAATGAAAGACCTGACCCCGGAGTTATTCGGTGGCGAAGACGCAGAGGGCGATCAGGGGGAAGCAGAGGCCGGTCCAGAGGACGCCGGTCCAGCCGTGCGCGGCAAACATCCAGCCACCCAGCGACGAGCCGAGCGCGCCGCCCATGAAGAACAGCGCCATGTACAGGCCATTCAGGCGGCTGCGGATCTCGGCCGGCAATGCGAAGATGGCGCGCTGGCCGGTCACCAGGTTGGCCGAGACGCCCATGTCCAGCACGACGGAGGTCAGTACCAGCACGCCCAGGTCCACCAGCCGGCTGCTGTGGATCAGCAGCGGCATGGCGAATGCCGCCGCGCCCAGGGTCAGGGCGATGGCGGTGGTCGAGCGGCTCTTGCCCTGGTCGGCGCGGTGGCCGGCGATCGGCGAGGCGATCGCGCCCGCCACGCCCACCAGCGCGAAGATGGCCACCCCGGTCTGGCTGATGTGGAAGTACGGTCCGGTCAGCTCCAGCGAGACGCAGGTCCAGAACAGGCTGAAGGCGCCGAACATGCAGGCCTGGTAGGCTGCCCGCCGGCGCAGCACGGGTGTGGTTTTCAGCAGCTGCCACATCGAACCGAGCAATTCGAAGTAGTGCATGCCGCCCGCCGGCTGGCGTTGCGGCAGCCGCGCGCGCAGCAGCAGCGCCAGCGCGGCGGTGGTGGCCGCCGACAGGACGAAGATGGCGTGCCAGCTGAACGCGTCGGCCACCAGGCTGGCCACCGGCCGCGCCAGCATGATGCCCATCAACAGCCCGCTCATGACTTTGCCGACGGTTTTGCCGCGCGTCTCGGGTCGCGACAGGTGCGCGGCGAACGGCACGACAATCTGCGCCGCCACCGATCCCAGGCCGATGCACAGGGCAGCAAACAGGAACAAGTGGGCGCTGCTGGTCATGGACGCGGCCAGCAAGGCCACGGCGGTGGTCAGCAGCGCGGTGACGATCAGGCGCCGGTTTTCCAGCAGGTCGCCGAGCGGGACGATGAACAGCAGGCCCAGGCAGTAGCCGATCTGGGTCAGGGTGACGATCAGGCCCGCCGCGCCCGGATCGAGTCCGGTGGCGCGGCTGATCGGGCCGATCAGGGTCTGGGCGTAGTACAGGTTGGCGACGATCAGGCCGGTCGCGATGGCGAACAGCCAGACCATGCCGGGCGTGATGTCGTGCTGGGTGGACGTCTGGCTCAAGGCAGGCTCCTGAATTGCGGCAAGGGCGGTTATTCTACCGGCCGCCGCCAATTGGTGCTGAGCTCGGCCCTTTTTTACAGCCCGGCTTCGGCGCGCACCAGCGCCTGCCGCACTTCGGCCGTGATTTCGAATGAGCGCAGGCGCTGCGCATGCTCGAAGATCTGCGAGGTGATCATCAGCTCGTCGGCGCCGGTGCGGGCGATGAAGTCCTGCAGCTGCTGGCGCACCGTCTCCGGCGAGCCGATCGCCGTGCACGACAGCACCGAGTCCAGCATGGCGCGTTCGGCCGGTCCCAGCGATTCCAGATAACCGGCCTTCGGCGGCGGCAGCTGCGACGGGCGGCCGGTGCGCAGGTTGACGAAAGCCTGCTGCATGGAGGTGGCGCGGAACTGCGCCTCCTCGTCGGTGTCGGCGGCGAACACGTTAAAGCCGAGCATCACGTACGGCTTGGCCAGCTGTGCCGACGGCTGGAAGTTGGCGCGGTAGATCGAAATGGCCTGCATCATCATCTGCGGCGCAAAGTGCGAGGCAAACGCGAACGGCAAGCCGAGATGCGCGGCCAGTTGCGCGCCGAACAGGCTGGAACCGAGTATCCACAGCGGCACTTTCGCGCCCTTGCCCGGCACCGCCAGGACACGCTGGCGCGGCTGGTCGGACATGTAATCCTGCAGTTCCAGCACGTCCTGCGGGAAGGCATCGGCGTCGGTTTCGAGGTTGCGGCGCAGCGCCCGGTTGGTGGTCTGGTCGGAGCCGGGCGCGCGGCCCAGGCCGAGGTCGATACGGCCGGGGAACAGCGCTTCCAGTGTGCCGAACTGTTCGGCGATCACCAGCGGCGCGTGGTTGGGCAGCATGATGCCGCCGGCGCCGACGCGGATGGTGCTGGTGCCGCCGGCCACATGGGCCATCACCACCGCCGTGGCGGCGCTGGCAATGCCCGGCATGCCGTGGTGTTCGGCCAGCCAGTAGCGCTGGAAGCCCCAGCGTTCGCCGTGCTGGGCCAGGTCAAGCGTGTTGCGGAAAGAAATCGAGGCATTGCTGCCTTCAGCGATCGGGGAAAGGTCGAGTATCGAAAATGGAATCATGGGTGCGGCCTCTATACTGGTTTAAGCCCATTGAAAGGGTCTGGGTATAATCTTTCTAAATGGATAGACAAGCATACACAGATTGGCCGCGGCTTGCAGGGAAGCTCCTGATTGGCGCCGCGGCGGCCCTGGCGCCAGGGCCGGCATCGGCAGCGCCGCCACCGTTGCGCGTGCTGGTCGACACCGGTACTGAAATGCCGATGGCCGGTTTCGACGATGGCCGCCTGGTGGCCGGCTTTCACAAGGATCTGGGAACGGCGCTGGCGTCGCGACTGGGCCGCGAGGCCGAGTTCGTGCTGTTGCCGCGCAAGCGCATCGCCATGGCGCTGGACGCCGGGCAGGCTGACCTGATCTGTCTGTATCTGCCGGCATGGCTGCCAGGCGACTTCGGCTGGTCGCACGGTTTTTTCCCGGTTTCGGAAATCGTGGTCACCGATTCCTCGGTGAGACCGCCACATGGCTTGGCCGAGTTGAAGGGCCATCCGATTGCGACCATATTGGGTTATCGCTATCCGGAACTCGATGCCGCCATGGGCGCGGATTTCAAACGCGATGATGGTCATTCCTCGTCCGGTAATCTGCGCAAAATCGGCGCCGGCCGATTGCATCACGCGATTACCCAACAAAGTACGCTGGATTATTATCTCAAGGTTGGCGAGAAATTATCTCTGCATCCGCCGCTGGTGGTGAAAAATTATAAAGCCCAGTGTGCGCTCTCCCCGCGTGGACAGGTGAATGTGGGCCAGCTGAATAAGGCGATTGATCAAATTGTCAAGGATGGCAGCGTGGCCCGTATTCTCAATGCTTACAGCAATGGCTTGAAATAGAAATAATAACTTGTCGCCCTGTCATCCAAAGCGTTTTATTTTGCCGACATAAACCAAAAATAGTTTAACAGGGGCGTGCTCCCTGTTTTACTATTGCCCTACGGCTTCACTTCTTCCTGACTACTCCACTTCAATGTTATTCCGATGGCAGCAATGCCACCGGCGGGACTTCGCATGCTCAAGAAAATCGCCATCGCCCTGCTGCTGGCTTGCAGCACCTCCGTTTTCGCCGCCGGCTCGATCGAAACCTCGCTGCAGCATCATGGCCAGCTGTACCGCGTGACCCATGACGGCAAGATCAGCTATCTGTTCGGTACCATCCACGTGGGACGCGACGGCGCCTATCCGCTGGACCCGGTGGTGTCGCGCGCGCTGCTGGATTCGAAGGCGCTGGTGATCGAGCTCGACATCCGCGAAGACCAGGCTTTCCAGGTGGCGCTGGCGCGGCATGGCCGCTATGCCGATGGCGACACCATCCAGAACCATCTGAGCCCGGCCACCTTCCAGCGCACCACGCAGGCGCTGGCGCGCGCCGGCATTGCGCTGCACTCGGTGCAGCAGTACAAGCCCTGGCTGATCGCCAACCTGCTGGTCGGCGCCGAACTGGGCAAGCACGGCTACCAGCGCAGCCAGGCGGTCGAATACGCGCTGCTGGCCGCCGCGCAACAGCAGGACAAGGCCGTGCGCGAGCTGGAAAGCGCCGATTATCAGCTGAGCCTGTTCGACAGCCTGGATGAGCATCAGCAGGAGCAATACCTGCTTGAAAACCTGGCCGACCTGGACGATGGCGATTCGCTGAAAAAGTCGCAGGCGCTGATCGAAGCCTGGAGCGCGGCCGATCCCGCGCGCATCCATGACGCCTGGAAGACCGCCACCACCGGCAACAGCATTTCCGCCGGTTTCATGAACCGGGTACTGCTCGGCAAGCGCAACCCCGAAATGGCTGCCAACATCGAACGCATCATGCAGCAGGACCAGGTGGCGTTCATTGGCGTCGGCCTGCTGCATCTGGTCGGCGACGACGGCCTGCCGCAGCTGCTCAAGCGCCGCGGCTACCAGGTCGAACAGCTTTACTGAGTCGCGGGCTGCACCATGCCGTTGCTGTAGCGGACGCGGTCGCCGACTTTATAGTTGGGCATGGATTCCACCACCACCTGCTGGCTGCTGCCGTCTTCGGTGCGGATGGTGACGCGGTACACCTTGTCGGTCGGCGCGCCGAGATTGCCGCCCGCCGCCGCCGCGCCGATTGTTCCCACACCCACATCCTGGCGCTGCATCTGGTCGATCGACTGGACCACGCCGTTCCAGCTCTGTTGCTGTTGCATGGCGCCGCTGCTGCCGGTGTTGGCGGCAGTCTGCATGCCGCTGCGTCCCATGTCGCCGCTGGTGTAGCCGCTGCCAGTGCCGCTGTCGCTCATCTTGTTGGCGCAGCCGGCGACAGCCGTCAGGCACAGCATCAGTACAAAATATCGGATTCTTTTCATGTTCGCCTCCAAATTGAGTGAGAGAGGCGTTATGCCGAATGGTTCCCCGACCATGGTCCGGCATTGATGTACATCAATTGAAGTTTGCTACCCACACGCAATAATTGTTCGGTATCACTTGAAAGGACACCGATATGTTGACACGCGTGACAGACAGTATTATCGAAGAGTTAATAGACGCAACGTGCAGCGATGCCCGCAGCCGGCATTTCCTGCTGCATGCCCTGCATGGCTTGGTACGCGTGGCCAAGGCCGAGCAACTGCAGGAAATGCGCATGGACGTGAAACTGGCGACCGGCGCCATCAGTGCGACGGCTGGATGCGATAGCGACTCCACAGAACCCACATGAAGCTGCTCATCAGTATGGCGGCGGTGCAATCGACCATCCAGTCCCTGACGTCGCCATGCCGGTAGGGGAAGAAGCTCTGCACATATTCATCCAGCGCGCCCATGAGAGCAATGGTCAGCACGGCCGTGAGCGCGCGCACCGCCAGCGTGCCGCGGCTGCCGGTGAACATCAGAAATGCCAGGCCGGCATAGGCGCAGGAGTGCAGGATCAGGCCGGAGGCAACCTCGCCGATGTCCTGGCGCGCGCCGGGGATGGAGCCGAGAATCAAAATCAGCAGGTAGGCAACGATGGCGCTGCCGCAGCGCAGACGGGGAAAGGAGGAGGTGAGAAGAATTTGTTTGATCATGCACAGACAATACCATGCACCGCAAAAGCCGGGGAGGGGGAGTGGTGCACCGGAACCCCGGTGCACCTTCTTTCGTCATGCGTATCGGTGGCATGTACTCAAGATGTGACCAGTATAGGCGGGCTTTGTGACGCGGCCATGACATGGAACAAAAAAAAAGCCCGCTGACTTGAGCGGGCTTAAAACTATTTTCTTGGAGGAGAATAGTGGAGACAGGTGCAATTATGCTGCGTCGCCAGATATGTGTCTAATTGTTCTTTCAGATACCAGACATCAGGCTAGGGCATAACTCTGCTATTTGACGGGGACCGTGTAGTTCAGCGCCAACCGGCCGCCGTCCACGTACAGCGTCTGGCCGGTCATGTAGCTGGCGTCGTCGCTGGCCAGGAAGGCGGCGATCGAGGCGACTTCCTCCGGTTCGCCGCAGCGGCCCATCGGCGTGCGCGACAAGATCGTGTTGCGCGATTCCGGGCTGGCCATCACGGCCTGTTTGGCCAGTTCGGTCAGGATGGTGCCGGGACCGATGCCGTTGACGCGGATGCCGTGGTCCACCAGGTTGAGCGACATCACCTTGGTCAGCTGATTGATCGCGCCTTTCGACACCACGTACGGCACCTGATTCGGGATCGCCAGCTCGGCATTGACGCTGGACATGTTGATGATGCAGCCGCTCTGCTGCTTGACCATCTCGCGCGCCACCGCCTGGCCGCACAGGAACATGGATTTCAGGTTGATGCGCATCACGCGGTCGAAATCCTCCTCGCAGACGTCGAGGAAACTGGCGGCGTGGGTGACGCCGGCGTTGTTGATCAGGATGTCGATGCGGCCGAACGCGGCCAGCGTGGCGGCCACCATCGCGTTGACGTCGGCCTTCTGGCTGACATCGGCGGCGAAGAAGCGCGCGTTCTCGCCCAGCGAGGCGGCGGCGTCGGCGCCCTCCGGCTTGATATCCACCAGCATCACCCTGGCGCCCTCGGCAATCATGCGCTGGGCGCAGGCCAGACCGATGCCCTGGGTGGCGCCGGTGACGATCGCGACTTTATTGGATAGTTTCATGGTTCAGTCTTTCTCAGGTGGGGATGGCAAATTTTAACAGCGCGGTAGCGGCGGGTTACAATAGAGGGTTTGCATTTTTCGATCGGGAGGCGTGATGACTTTTATTGACAAATTATCGGCGGCGTGGGCGGCCAACGACTCCCTGCTGTGCGTGGGCCTGGACCCGGACCTGGCCAGGCTGCCGGCGCAGTTCCAGAACGACCCGCAGGGCATCTACCACTTCTGCCGCGAAATCATCGACGCGACCGCCGACCTGGCGTGCTCGTTCAAGCCGCAGATCGCCTACTTTGCCGCGTTGCGCGCGGAAGACCAGTTGCAGCAGATCTGCGACTACGTGCGGGCCAATTATCCGCACATCCCGCTGATCCTGGACGCCAAGCGCGGCGACATCGGCGCCACCGCGCGCCAGTATGCGCGCGAGGCCTACGACCGCTACGGCGCCGACGCGGTGACCGTCAACCCGTACATGGGCTTCGACTCGGTCGAACCGTACATGGAATGGTCGGAGCGCGGCGTGATCATCCTGTGCCGCACCTCCAACGCCGGTGGTTCCGACCTGCAGTTCCTCGACGTCGGCGGCAAGCCGCTGTACCAGCACGTGGCGCGGCTGGTGTCGGAAAAATGGAACGCCAACGGCCAGTGCGCGCTGGTGGTGGGCGCCACCTTCCCGGAAGAACTGGCGCAGGTGCGCGCCATCGTCGGCGACATGCCGCTGCTGGTGCCGGGCATCGGCGCGCAGGGCGGCGACATCGCGGCGACGGTCGCGGCGGGCCGCACGGCGCGGGGCACCGGCATGATGATCAACTCCTCGCGCGCCATCCTGTACGCCGCACCGCAGGCCGGCGAAGACTTCGCCACCGCCGCCCGCCGCGTCGCCGAAGAAACCCGCGACGCCATCAACCAGCACCGCTAAACTCCGCGGAGTTGGCGAGGCGGCAGGCTTCGGCCAGGAAGTTGATCAAGGTCGGCGCTTGGTCGGCTTCCTTGCAGGCCAGCGTCAGCGGCGCCGACAGGCCGCCGTCGGCAATGCGGCAGTAAACCACGCTGCCCTGGTGGAAGCCGCGCATCGAGGCCGGCACCGCCGACACGCCGGCGCCCGCCGCCACCAGGCTGATGTTGGTCAGCATGCGGTCCACTTCCACCGCGATCTTCGGCGTGAAGCCGGCCTTTTCGCAGGCCGCCACCAGGTCCGCATACATGCCCGGCGCGCCGCTGCGCCGCACCAGTACGAATTGTTCGTCGCGCAGTTCGCGCAGCGCCACGCGCGGCAGGCCGCGTCCCTTGTGATGGGCGATCGCCGCGTGCCCGGTCGGCAGCACCAGCAGCATTTCTTCTTCCAGCAGGCTTTGAAACACGATGCCTTCCGGGCGGCTGACCGGCAGCCGCAGGAACGCCGCGTGCAGGGTGCCGGCCGCCAGTTCCTCGGTCAGTTCGGCCGCATTGGCTTCGCGGCAGTCCAGCCGCACGCCGGGCCACGCCGCGCGGTAGGCGCGCACGATGAGCGGGATCATGGCGTGCGCCGCCGCCGAACTGGTGAAGCCGACCGACAGATGACCTTCGGCGCCGCTGGCCGCGCGCGCGGCGCGTGCCGCCGCTTCGTCCACGCTGGCCAGGATGGCGCGCGCCTCGGCCAAAAACACCACGCCGCCCGGCGTCAGCGCCGCGCCGCGCGGGTGGCGGCGAAACAACGGAAAGCCCAGTTCTTCTTCCAGCGCGCGGATTTGCTGGCTCAGGGGCGGCTGCTGCATCTGCAGTCTTTCGGCCGCCCGTGTGAAGTGCTCTTCCTCTGCCACCGCGATGAAATAGCGCAAATGTCGAAGTTCCACCCTGTCCCCATATGTTTTAAGTATTGAAAGAGCTATCTTCAGATATTTTACATCGGACGATCACCTCTCTACGATGGGCTGCGCTGCGCATCAAGACGCAGCGCCATAAAAAATATACGGAGATCGTAATGATAGAGTTGAAATGCAGGCAGCTCCTGTGGGGCGTCGCCATGTGCTCGGCCGCCGCCGCGGCGCAAGAGCCGGCCAAACCGGCCGACGAGATGGTCAAGGTGACGGTGGTCGGCACCAGCATCAAGGGTGCGAAGATCAGCACCGCCTTGCCGGTATCGGTGGTCACCGCCGATGAAATCGCCGCCACCGGCGCGGTCGATGGCGATGACCTGATGCGCCAGATTCCGCAGCTGGGCGATGTGTTCTTCAATCCCACCAACCAGGCGCAGACCAGCAACACGGCGCGCGGCGATGTCAGCTCGATCGATCTGCGCGGCGCCGGCCTGGGCGACACGCTGGTGCTGCTCAACGGCCGCCGCCTGGTCACCCACCCGACCAGCAACGGCAACAACACGGTGCCGCTGATTACCTATAACTCCAGCGCGATTCCGGCATCCGGCCTGCACAGCGTGGAGATTCTGCTCGACGGCGCCGGCGCGATCTATGGTTCGGACGCGGTGGCCGGGGTGGTCAACACGGTGATGAAGTCGGACTTCAACGGCCTGACCATCAGCGCGCAGTACGGTCACGCGGAAAGCACCAGCCGCTCGGAGCTGAACACGAATATCTTCGGCGGCAAGAACTTCGCCGATGGACGCGGCAATGTCTCGCTGTCGCTGAATGTGCTGAACCGCAGTCACCAGAATCCGAGCGACATGCCGTTCACCGCCGATCAGGACAAGCGCGCGCTGTTCGCCGGCACGCCGTGGGCATCGAGTTCGGTGCCGGATGGCCGCGGCGGGCAAAGCTCGTGGATCAACGGCTCGGTGTTCAACGGCACGGCGCCGGTGACGACGGCGATCCGGCAGGGGACGACGGCGCTGACCACGGCGGCCGGCGCCTTCCACCTGCAGCCGAATACCATCGCCGGCTGCGTGACGCAACTGGGCAACGGCCTGTGTCTCGGCACCGGCGGGAACAATCAGAACGCCAACGCGCCCGGCAATATCCTGCGCTACAACAATGCGGCCAACGACTACATCACGGTGTCGCCGGCGATCCAGCGCCAGAACCTGTTCCTGACCGGGCATTACGACGTCGACGACAACACCACGCTGTACGGCGAAGTCGGCGTGTATCACGCAACGGCGCAGACGCTGACCACCCAGCCCACCAGCCTGGTGGCGGTCGGTGTGCCGGCATCGAATTATTACAATCCCTTCGGGCCGGTGACCTTCGCCGATGGCACGCCCAATCCGAACCGGCTGCCGGGGCTGACCAATGTGCCGGCGTCCGGCCTGCCGCTGACGTTCACCAATTACCGCTTCAACGATTACGGTCCCGATCACGTCGACGTCGAAAACTATCAATACCGTTATCTGGTCGGGCTGAAGGGCAGCAAGGCCGGTTTCGATTATGACACCGGGTTGCTGTATTCCTACGCCACCGCCACCGACATTTCGGACGGTGTCGATTCGAATGCCTTATACAAGCAGCTGGCGCTGTCGACGCCGGATGCCTACAACCCCTTCAACGGCAGCTGCCTGAACGGCATGGGCGGCGGCGACTGCACGCCCAGTTCCAAGGCGGCGCTGGACGCGACGCGCATCCGCGTCAAGCGCGCCGACCGTACCGGCCTGCTGCTGGCGGACTTCAAGCTGTCGCGCCGCGATCTGTTCACGCTGCCGGCCGGCGATGTCGGCGTCGCCTTCGGTGTCGAAGTGCGGCACGAAACGCAGGAAGACAACCGCGATCCGCACGTGAATGGCTCGATGCCGTTCTACGATGCGGTGACCGGCCTGACCCAGCCCTCCAGCGCGACCGGGGTGAACATCACGCCCTCGTCCAAGGGCAGCCGCACGGTGGAAGGCGCGTTCCTGGAATTCGCGGTGCCGGCGATTTCGCCGGCGATGAAGATCCCGCTGGTGAAGGCGGTGAACTTCCAGCTGGCGGGCCGCTATGAGCATTACAGCGATTTCGGCAGCGTCTCCAAGCCCAAGATCGCGATGTCGTGGGACGTCAACGACAGCGTGCGCTTGCGCGCTTCGTATTCGCAGGGCTTCAAGGCGCCGAACCTGGAAACCACGGCCGACTACACCTATGGCCGCGCCAGCAGCGTGACCGACTACTTCAAGTGCGAGGTCGACGTGCGCGCCGGACGCCTGACCAACTTCAGCGCCTGCTCGCGGGTGCCGGGCGTGCGCTACTTCATCTCGGGCAATCCCAAGCTCGGACCGGAGACCTCGACCACGTCCAACATCGGCATCGTGCTGCAACCGAACTGGCTGCCGGCGGAACTGGGCCGCTTCACCGTGGCGCTGGACCGCTGGCGCATCGACCAGATGGGCATTGTCGGCACGCTGGGGCTGAGCAATGTGTCGGCGGCCGATTACCTGAGCCGCGTCAGTGGCGGCGCTGGCGACCCGCGCATCATCCGCGCCGCGCCGAACGCCGACGACGTGGCGGCGTTTGCCGGCACCGGCCTGACGCCGGTCGGCAACATCATCGACGTGAAGGATACCTTCCTCAACCTGCAGCCACAGCACATCAGCGGTTACGACCTGACCATGAACTGGCGCAAGCGCACCGCGGCCTGGGGCAGTTTCGACGGCAACCTGAACGTGGCCTACATGGACCAGTACACGCGCTCGCCGCTGAGCGGCATCGGCGATCTGCTGACCGCGCGGGCGCAGGGCGTGCTGAATGCGGCGCTGCCGCTGAGCGACCTGGAAAACGACCAGCTGCGCAATTACGGCCATCCGGAGATCAAGGTGGCGGCCAACCTGACCTGGAAGCTGGCGGCCTGGCAGGTCGGCGTGTCGGGCAACTACATCGGCTCGGTCTACGATACCGGCCTGTTGACCACCGACGGCAAGCCGTGGCGCGAGGCAGGGCAGACGCTGTGGAACGGCTATGTGCAGTACAAGCTCGATACCGGCCGCTGGCTGCAGGATGCCCGCGTCAAGCTGGGCGCGCGCAATCTGTTCGACAAGCTGCCGCCGCTGGCGCAGGGCGGCTACAACGGTGGTCTGTACAATCCTTACGGCCGCTATCTGTACCTGAATCTGAGCACGACTTTCTGAGGTCATCCATGAAGCTGAAGTTTTCCCCCGTCTGGTGCCTGATGCTGGCCGCGGGCGCCGCGCAGGCGCAGCATCCGCAAAGCTGTCCGCGCGAGCTTCCCGCGCAGACGCGCTGCTACAGCGGCCAGGACGCCCACGGGGCTTTTTATTGGACGGCGATTCCGCCGCAGTGGAATGGGGTGCTGGTGGTGCATAGCCATGGCGGTCCAAGCCTCAAAACACCGACGCCCACCACGCCGGTGCCGGACCTGGAACGCTTTGCGGTGGTGGTGAAGGAAGGCTATGCATGGACCAGCTCCAGTTACCGTCACGCGGGCTACGGCGTGCGCGATGCGGCGGAGGATACCGACAGCGCGCGGGCCCAGTTCTGGAAGGAATTCGGGCGTCCGCGCCGCACGCTGCTGCATGGCCAGTCCTGGGGCGGCAATGTGGCGGCGAAGACGGCCGAGCTGTATGGCCGCGATGCGGACGGCAAGCCGGTGTACGACGGCGTGATCCTGACCAGCGGCGTGCTGTCGGGCGGTTCGCTGGCGTATGACTTCCGTGCCGATCTGCGCGCGGTGTATCAGTACTATTGCCGCAATCTGCCGGCGCCGGATGAGCCGCAGTATCCGTTGTGGCAGGGATTGGCCGCGCAGGATCCCTTGAGCGGCAGGGAGGTGGCGGCACGGCTGGAATCCTGCACCGGCTTGTCCCGAGCGGACGCGCAGCGCACGCCGGAACAGCGGCGGGCGCTGAAAAACATCCTGGCGGTGACGCGCATTCCGCCGGCGACGCTGGGCGCGCATCTGAACTGGGCGACGGCCACCTTCCGCGATGTGACGCTGCGGCAGTTCAAGGGACTGAACCCGTTCAGCAACATCGGCGTGGTGTATCGTGGCTCGGATGACGATGCGGCGCTGAACCGCGACGTCCCGCGGTTTGCGGCGTCGTCGGCGGGGGTGAGGGCACTGGCGGAGGACAGCGATCTGACTGGCCATCTGACGGTGCCGACACTGACGATGCACGCGATCGATGATCCGACCGTGTTCGTGGAGGCGGAGACCGTTTTTCACGACACCGTCGTGGCGGCGGGGGCCGACTCGCTGCTGGTTCAGAGCTTCACCGACGAGCATGAGCACAGCAAGCTGGCCACGCCGCAGTACGCGACGCTGTTGCAGGCGATGATGGCATGGGTGGAGCAGGGCAAGCGGCCGTCGCCGGCATCGCTGGCGGCCGACTGCGAACAGTTCGCGACGCGGTACGGCGAGGGCTGCCGCTTCGTGCCGTCCTACGTGCCGCGGCCTTTCACGGCGCGCACCTACCCGCGGGTCAAGCCGGCGCCGTAAGCATGGGACGCTACGACCGTATGCTGTTCTGCTTCGCCTGCGCCGCGCTCGCCGCGCCGGCGCTGGCGCCGGCGGTGGCCACCGTTGCCGGCGCCGGCGTCGTCGCCGCCCCGGATACCGCAACTGCTTCCGGTGGCGCTGCTGCCTCTGATACCGCGACTGGGACTGGTGCGGAAACGCCGTCCCGTCGCGTCGCGGCGGCGGCAACGCTGTCAGCGACGGCTTTGGCCACTTCAGCCGCTGCTGGACCGTTGGTGAGGCTGCCGGATGGCCTGGCGCAGGGTCTGCGGTCAGGGGCGGTCGAGCAATTCCTCGGTTTGCCTTACGCCAGCGCGCAGCGCTGGCAGTCGCCCGAAGCCGTGCGGCCCTGGGACGGAGCGCGCGCCTTTCAGACGTTGCCGCCGCGTTGTCCGCAAAGCGCGGCCGGCCTTGCGGCGGGCTTGGAGCGCGAAGACTGCCTGTACCTGAACGTCTACCGTCCCGCCGCGCCGCCGGCGCAGCCGCGCGCGGTGATGGTGTACGTACACGGTGGCGGCACCACCAATGGCTCGGCCAACGATCATGACGGCTCCGCACTGGCTGCGCAAGGCGATATCATCGTCGTCACCATCAACTACCGCCTGGGCGCACTGGGCTTCCTGGACGGCGGCAACTACGCGCTCCAGGATGTCCTGCAGGCCCTGCGCTGGGTGCAGCGCTCCGCCGCCAGCCTGGGCGGCGATCCGCTGCGCGTGACCCTGGCCGGCGAATCGGCCGGCGGCACGGTGATTTGCCCGCTGCTGGCGGCGCCGCGGGCAAAGGGGCTGTTCCGCGCGGCCATCATCTCCAGCGACGATTGCCTGCACGACGTCGACACCGCCGCGGAAGCACAGCAGCGCAGCGTCACGCTGCGGCAGCGGCTGCACTGCGCCGATCTGGCCTGCGTGCGCGCCGCCAGCGCGGCGCAACTGATTCAGGCCGGTGGCGGCGCGGCGCCGGCCATCGACAGTGACGGTCTGCTGCGCGATTACGCCGCCCGCCAGATCGCGCGCCGCCACTGGCTGCATGTCCCGCTGCTGCTGGGTGCGAACCGCAACGAGGGCCGCATCGCCGGCCCCGGCTTCCTGCGCTACGACCAACAACGTTACCGGCAATGGCTGGCCCGCCTGCTGCCGCCCGAACAGGCCGAACGCGTGGCCGCGGCCTACCGCGACGAACACGCCGGCGAGCCGCATGAATATGCCTACAAGATCAGCGCCATCCTGACCGACAGCGGCATGCGCGGCTTCGGCGGCTGCGCCATTCCGCCGCTCGGCCGGGCGGCGGCGCAGGATGCGCCCGTCTACCTGTATCAGTTCGAAGATGACGATGCACCGCAGGGCGCCGCTGGCGGCTTCCACATGGGCGCGGCGCACGCAGCCGAACTGGCCTACCTGTGGCCCGATGGCGGCGCCTTCGCGGCGGCGTCCGCGCAATTGCGGCCGGCGCAGCGCAAGCTGTCCGCGCTGATGATCGCGCACTGGGCCGCCTTCGTCCGCAACGGCAACCCCGATGTCGCCGGCCAGCCGGCCTGGCCTTCGCTGCGCCAGCGGGCCGGCTACCGCGCCTTCCGTCCCGATGGCGGCGGGCAGCTGTCGCTGGACGACTACGAACGTCAACATCGTTGTGAACTGTGGCGCCAACTCCCTGTTATCATGGACCGCGGCGAAGCGCAGAACTGAGCTGCGCCATTTTTTTATTCCAATATGGAAACGGTTCCATCTGATGAGCAAGCCGTTCTATCGCTATCCTTCGCTGCACATCCTGTGTGCCATCGGCGCCGGCGTGCTGCTGGGCTGCTGGCGGCCGGGCGAGGCGCAGCTGCTGCGGCCGCTCGGCACCTGGTTCGTGGAAGCGATCCGCCTGCTGGTCGGGCCGGTGATGTTCTGCACCGTGGCGATCGGCATCGCCTCGCTGCGCGACCTGCGCCAGCTGGGCCGGCTGGGACTGCGCCTGATGATCTACGTGGAAGTCTGCACCCTGCTGGCACTGACGGCCGGCCTGCTCGGCGCCTGGCTGCTGGAACCGGGCGTCGGCGTGCACTTGCCGCCGACGGCGGCGCACCACGCCAGCGCGCCGCTGCTGGCGACGCTCGAAGCCTGCGTGGCGCGTAACAGCGTGGTGCAGTTGCTGATGGGCGCCATCGTCAGCGGCATCGCGCTGGCCTGGATGGGTGAGCGCGGCCGACGCATCAGCGCCACGCTGGAGTGGGCCGGGCACAAGCTGTTCGGCGTGATCCGCCTGGTGCTGAAGACCGCGCCGCTGGCCGCGCTGGGCGCGGTGGCGTATGCGGTCGGCCACTACGGCCTGACCTCGATGGCGCCGCTGCTGAAACTGATCGGCGCGATCTACCTGACCACCATCGTGTTCGTGATGGTGGTGATGGGCGCGGTGGCGCGCTGGTGCGGCTTCAGCCTGTGGCGTTACCTGCTCTGGATCGGCGACCAGCTGGTGCTGGTGCTGGGCACGGCTTCCTCGATGGCGGCCATGCCCAGCCTGATCCGCAAAATGGAAAAAGCCGGTTGCGCGCCGGCGGTGGCGCGGGTGGCGATCCCGGTCAGCTACTCGTTCAACCTGAATGGCAGCTGCATCTACCTGACGCTGGCGCTGGGCTTCCTGGCGCAGGCGGCGCAGGTGGAACTCGGCCTGGCGCAATACGGCACCATCCTGCTGGTGGCGATGATCACCTCCAAGGCATCGAGCGGCATCGCCGGCTCGGCGTTCCTGACGCTGAGCGCCACGCTGGCGGCGGTGCCGGAGATCCCGGCCGACAGCCTGCTGCTGATCGTCAGCATCGAGCGCCTGCTGAAATGCCGGCCGCTGGCCAACGTCATCGGCAACGGCATGGCCTGCATGGCCGTGGCCGCCTGGATGGGCGAATTAAATCGAAATGCGCTCCGGGGTCAGGTCTTCCATTGCGTCACGGGCTCTACCGTAGCGACCGCTACGGT
>NZ_SPVG01000008.1 GCF_004614165.1 Duganella callida
GCCGGCGCCGGGACGGCAACGCGGCGCGCCGCCAGCTGCGCGCTCTGCTCCGCCTTGTGGCGGGCGTTGGCCAGCACATGCCGCACCTTGCGCGCCAGCGCTTCGCGCGTGTACGGCTTGCCCAGCAAATCGACGCCGGGGTCGAGCCGGCCGCCGTGGACGATGGCGTTTTCGGTGTAGCCGGAGGTAAACAGCACCGCCATCCCCGGCTGCCGCTCGCGCGCCTTGCGCGCCAGGTCGGGACTGCGCAGCGGGCCGGGCATCACCACGTCGGTGAACAGCAGGTCGATCTGCATGCCGCTGTCGACGATGCTGAGCGCACCGGCGGCGTCGCCGGCCTTGAGCACGTGGTAACCGAGCTCGCTCAGCATCTCCACCACGGTGGCGCGCACGCCCTCGTCGTCCTCGGCCACCAGGATGGTCTCGCGGCCGCCGATCACGGCCCGGCTTTCCGGCGGCAGCGGCGCGTCCTCGCTGTCCAGTGAGCGCGGCAGATACAGCTTGACCGTGGTGCCGTTGCCGACCTCGCTGTAGATCTTCACGTGGCCGCCCGACTGCCGGGCGAAGCCGTAGACCATCGACAGTCCCAGCCCGCTGCCCTTGCCTTCCGGCTTGGTCGAGAAGAACGGATCGAACGCCTGCTCCAGCACCTCGGGCGTCATGCCGCTGCCGGTGTCGCTGACGGCGATCATCACGTACTGGCCTGGCTTCAGTTCCGGATAGTCGGCGACGTAGGCGTCGTCCAGCGCGGCGTTGCCGACCTCGATGGTCAGGCGGCCGGCGCCGTCCATGGCGTCGCGGGCGTTGATGCACAGGTTGAGCACCGCGTTTTCCACCTGGGTGGTGTCGACCAGCGTGTTCCACAGGCCACCGGAAATCACCATCTCCACCTCGATCTCCTCGCCCAGGCTGCGCCGCAGCATGTCTTCCATGCCGGCGATGAAGCGGCCGATCTTGACCACGCGCGGGTCGAGCGCCTGACGCCGGCCGAAGGCCAGCAAGTAACTGGCCAGCCGCGCGCCGCGCGAGACGCCGCCCAGCGCATTGTCCAGCCGCCGTTCGGCGCGCGGATTGCCGGCCACGTCGGCCGCCAGCAGCTGCAGGTTGCCGGAAATGACCTGCAACAGGTTGTTGAAGTCGTGCGCCACGCCGCCGGTCAGTTTGCCGATCGCCTCCATTTTCTGCGCCTGCTGCAGCGCCAGCGCGGTGCGGCGCATTTCCTCGGCCGCCGCCCGCTCGGCCGTCATGTCGCGGCCGACGGCGTGGATGAAGCGCGCGTCGGGCGCCGCGGTCCACGAGACAATCGCGTAGCCGCCGCTCTTGCGCCGCATGCGGTTTTCGAATTTGAAGGTATGCAGGCCGCCGGCCAGCGACGCCATTTCGGCTCTTGTCGCTTCAAGGTCGTCCGGATGCACCAGCGCGTACAGCGAGGTGCCGACCACTGCCGGTCCTTCCCAGCCAAGCAGGCGCGTGAACGCCGGATTGATGGCGCTGATCCAGCCTTCCAGTTCCGCCACCAGCATCACGTCGGTGGAATAGCGCCACATGCGGTCGCGCTCCGCGGTGCGTTCGGCCACCTGGCGCGCCAGCATGGCGGCGGTGGACTTCTGGTCCTGGATGTCGGTGTTGGTGCCGATCCAGCGTTGCACCGCGCCGTTGTCGTCGATGATGGGCAGCGCGCGCACCAGGTGCCAGCGCCAGGCGCCGTCGGCGCGGCGGATGCGGAATTCCGTCTCGTAGGTGGCGCCGGCTTCGACCCCGGCCTCGACGCCGGCCCACCACGCGGCGGACGCCGGTTCCAGGTCGTCCGGGTGCACCAGCTGGCGCCAGCGCTCGCGGTCCAGCTGGCCCTGGGGCACGCCGGCGTAGCGGTACACCTGGTCGTTGAACCAGTCGACGCGGCCATCGCTGCCGGCGGTCCACACCTGGCTCGGCATGGTCTGCGCCAGCGTGCGGAAGGTGTTTTCGCTGGCGCGCAGCAGGTTCTCGGCCTGCACCCGGTCCGTGACGTCGGCGCCCTGGACGAACACGCCCAGCACCGCGCCGCTTTCATCGCGCACCGGCTGGTAGACGAAGTCCAGGAAGCGTTCGCGCGGCGGCGAGCCGTCGCCGGCGTCCACGGTGAACGGCACCGCGTAGCCGGACCAGCTGTCGCCGCTGGCGTACAGCCGGTCCAGCAGGTCGGCAAAGCCCTGCTCCGCCGCTTCCGGCAGCGCTTCGCGCAGCGGCCGACCCAGTACCGGACGGTGGCCGATCAGTTGCGCGTACGCGTGGTTGGTCATCGAGAACACATGATCGGGCCCGGACAGCATGGTCATGAAGCCGGGCGCCTGTTCAAACATGGTGCGCAGGCGCTCCTCCTCGTTGCGCAAGCGGCGCTCGGCCTTGACCTTGGCGCTGGTTTCGACCACCACCACCATGACCCCGACCGGAACCCCCGCCTCGTCGGTGATGGGCGAAT
The DNA here is from genome assembly GCF_004614165.1 of Duganella callida. Lineage (GTDB taxonomy): Bacteria > Pseudomonadota > Gammaproteobacteria > Burkholderiales > Burkholderiaceae_D > Rugamonas > Rugamonas callida. The sequence continues at coordinate 2,462 of NZ_SPVG01000008.1, forward strand.
AATCGAGGTTCAGCCACACCTGTTCCGGCTTGCCCGAACGATGCAGGGTCAGTTCCTGGTCGACGTAGGACAGCGATGCGCCAGCCAGCACCACCTTGAGCACGTGGTCGTTGAAGTCGGCCACCTCCGGCCAGGCCTCGCGCACATTGGCGCCCAGCGATGCCGGATGGCGGCCGGCGGCAAACACGGAATAGGCGTCGTTATAGATCATCACACCCTGCTGACCCCACAGGGTGACAATCGGCGCGGGCGAGCGCAAAACCAGCGCGATGGTGGTTTTCAGGGACTGCGGCCAGCCGGCCATCGGCCCCAACGCGGTGCTGCTCCAGTCGTAGGCTGCAATGATGTGTGCGAGTTGGCCGCCGCCCTGGAGAAATGGAAAGTTCATTTGACCATTATAGCGATGCGGCACGGCCGAAATGGCACTTTGCGACAATTGTTCATTGCCGGCGCTATATATTTCCGCCACCATAACGGCAATCCGAATCATTCTCATTGACAGGTTAAATCGATATTCCTCGAGAGAGCGCACGCACCTGAGCGCGGCGCGCGGGGTAGCCCGAATTGGGGCTGGCGCGGCGGCGCGAATGGCGGCACACTGGCAGTTGACCATCAACCAAGCAGAAAGGCAAGCAATATGGACATCGTGGCCGCCGCCCGACAACGCTATTCCACCAAGGCTTACGACGACAGCCGCAAGGTGCCGGAGGAAGACTTCCAGCAGATACTCGACGCGCTGCATCTGAGCCCTTCCTCGGTGAACTCGCAACCATGGCACTTCATCGTCGCCAGCACGGCGGAAGGCAAGGCGCGCATCGCCAAGGGCACCCAGGGCTGGCTGTCCTTCAACGAACAGAAGGTGACCAAGGCCTCGCACGTGATCCTGTTCTGCACCCGCATCGACGCCGACGAGCACTACCAGCGGCAACTGCTGGAGCAGGAGCAGAGCGACGGCCGCTTCAAGGACGACACGGCGCGGCAGAATTCGGCCAAGGGCCGCAGCACCTTCATCAACCTGCACCGGTTCCAGGGCCGCGACGTGGCGCACTGGCTGGAAAAGCAGGTGTACCTGTCGGTGGGCGTCGCCATCACGGCCGCCGCCGCGCTGGGCATCGACACCACGCCGATGGAAGGCATCGACACCAAGGCGCTGGACGAGGAATTCGGCCTGCGCGAAAAAGGGCTGACCAGCTCCGTGGTGCTGAGCTTCGGCTACCGCGCCGAGGGCGATTTCAACGCCGGGCTGCCGAAATCGCGCCTGCCGCGCGAGACGGTGTTCACGCTGCTGTAACGTCGAGCAAGGCCAGATCGCGGAACAGGTCTTCGATGAAATCGACGAAGACCTTGATTTTGGCGGCGCGCTGCTGACGCTGCGGGTACAGGATGGAGATGTCCGGCGCGGCCGCCTGCCACGGTTGCAGCAGCGGCACCAGCGCGCCGCTGCGCAGGGGCGCCAGCAGCGACACCGACATGTGCTGCACGATGCCGCCGCCCTGCACCGCCATTTCGATCAGCGATTCCACGTGGTCCATCGCCACCGCGCCGCGCGGCGTGGTGGTGAACGTCTGGCCGTCCTGCTGAAAACTCCACGGCCGCAGTTGGCGCGCCCTGGGGAACACGAAGTTCAGGCAGGGATACCGGTCCAGTTCATCGGGATGCCGCGGCTGGCCGTGGCGGGCGATGAAGGCCGGCGACGCGCAGCAGATGAAGCGGTTCTTGAAGACGCTGCGGCCGACCAGCGCGGAATCGGGCAGCTGGCCGATGCGCAGCATCACGTCCACGCCTTCGTCGACCATGTCGATCAGGCGGTCGTTGGCGCTCAGACGCACGCTCAGTTCAGGATACGCCGCCAGAAAGCGCGGCAGCGCCGGCGCGACGATGGTGCGCGCGACGATGCCGGGCATGTCGACCCGCAGCAGGCCGCGCGGCGCCCGCAGGGTATCGCCGAGGGCCGACTCCAGCTCCTCCATCTCGTCCAGCAGGCGGCGCGCTTGTTCCAGGCAGCGGCGCCCCTCGTCGGTCAGCGACATGCTGCGGGTGGTGCGATTCAACAGCTTGACGCCGAAGTGCGCTTCCAGCACGCCCACCTGGTGCGTCACCGATGATGTCGAAATGCCAAGCTTGGCGGCTGCGCGGCTGAAGCCGCCGGCATCGACCACCGCGCAAAAAACCTTCAGGGCGTCCAGCCGGTCCATATCCCGTCTCCTTGAATCGGCACATTCTAGCCGGATTGTTCACGATTCAGGGATACTGCGTGCCAGCCTGCCCGGTTTTTCCGCCGGCGGCCCTGCGTCAGAATGACTCCATCAACCAACAAGGAGTCCACATCATGCAAGCCATCGTATTGACCGCCTTCGGCGCCCCGCTGAGCCAACAGGAAATCGACCGCCCCACCGCCGCCGCCGGCCAGGTGCTGGTGCGCGTGCACGCCAGCGGCGTCAATCCGCTGGATACCAAGATCGCCGCCGGCAAGGCCGATCACGCCCGCGCCGTGCTGCCGGCCATCCTCGGCATCGACATGGCCGGTGTGGTGGACAGCGTCGGCGCCGGCGTCGTGGGCTTTGCGCGCGGCGACCGCGTGTACGGCATGACCGGCGGCGTCGGCGGCGTGCAGGGTTCGCTGGCCGAGTATGCGGCCGTCGATGCGCGCCTGCTGGCGCACATGCCGGATGGCCTGAGCATGCGCGAAGCCGCCGCGCTGCCGCTGATCTTCATCACCGCCTGGGAAGGCCTCGTCGACCGCGCCGGACTCAGTGCCGGCAAGACGGTGCTGGTGCATGGCGGCGCCGGCGGCGTCGGTCACATGGCGGTGCAGCTGTCGGTGGCCTTGGGCGCGACGGTCTACGCCACCGGCAGCGCCGGCCAGCGCGCGGCGATCGAAGCGATGGGCGCCACCTTCATCGATTACCAGTCCACCAGCGTGGATGACTACGTGCGCCAGCACACCGGCGGCGAGGGCTTCGATGTGGTCTACGACACCGTCGGCGGCGCCGTGCTGGACGCCTCGTTCAAGGCCGCGCGCCGCTACCACGGCCACGTGGTGAGCTGCCTGGGCTGGGGCACCCACGCGCTGGCGCCGCTGTCGTTCCGCGCCGCCACCTATTCCGGCGTGTTCACGCTGATGCCGCTGCTGACCGGCGCCGGCCGCGACAACCACGGCCACATCATGCGCGCAGCCAGCGCCCTGATCGCCGCCGGCAAGCTGAAAGTGAACCTCGACCCGACCCGCTATGGCCTGAGCGCCGACAGCGTCGGTGCCGCACACAAGGCCTTCCTCGAAGGTACCGCGCGCGGCAAGGTGGTGGTGGAAGTGGCCGGGGCCTGACAAGCCAAGCTCTGCAGGGAGAGCATACACCCCGGGGGATAGGTATAAAGTAATTCCTCCGAGATAGGTCCGGGCCTGTATATACCCGGCACTACACCAGTCCGGCAACGTAATTCAGGCTGCTGCCCACCGCGGCGGCCGGTGCAGGTCGCACGCTCTTTCTGGCCGCCGGCGCCGGCGGCAAATCGATCACCGTCAAGTCCGCGCGCTCGGCGCCGGCCAGTTTGAACAGGCTGACGCTGCGCGCCAGGCACTCGGCCTGCTCCCGCAGCGAGACGATGGCGGCCAACGACTCCTCCACCAGGGTGGCGTTCTGCTGGGTCACGCTGTCCATGGTGTTGAGGGTGCGGTTGACCAGTTGCAGCCCCAGACTTTGCTCGCGGGTGCCGTTGCTGATATCGCCCATCAGTGCCGCGCCACGGCGCACGCCCCGCACCACATCGTCGATGGTGGCGCTGGCTTCCCGCACCGCCTGGCCGCCGCTGCAGACCTCCGTCAGCGACTGCGCGATCAATCCCTTGATTTCCCGCGCCGACTGCGCACTGCGCTGGGCCAGCGCGCGCACCTCGCCGGCCACCACGGCGAAGCCACGCCCATGCTCGCCGGCGCGCGCCGCTTCCACCGACGCGTTCAGCGCCAGCAGATTGGTCTGAAACGCGATGTCGTCCATCAGGCCGACGATATCGCCGATGCGGCGCGACGAGGCGCTGATGCGCGTCATGTTGCGGGTGACCGCCACTACCGCCAGTTCCGCCTCGCGCGCCACGGCGGCGGTCTGCTCCATCAGCTTACAGGCTTGCTGCGCCTTGTCGGCATTGTGGCCGACGGTGGTGGTCAGCTGTTCCACCGTGGCGGCGGTTTCCTCCAGCGTGGCCGCTTCGCTTTCGGTGCGCTGTGCGAGGTCGCCGGTGCCGGCCGAAATCTGCGCCGAGGCGCTGGCGATGGTGTCGGCGCCACTGCGTACCTGTGCCACCATGCGCTGCAGGTTGACGCTCATCTGCTGCATGGCGCGCAGCAGTTCGCCGGTTTCATCGCGGCTGGAGGCGCCGGCCTCCACCCGCAGGTCGCCATCGGCCACGCGCCGCGCCGCCTCCACCGCACGCGCCAGCGGGGCCGAGATCATCTTCGCCACGCGAGCCGCCAGCAGCAGCCCGAGAATCAACGCCCCGCCCATGAAGCCGAAGATCAGGTGGCGCGCGTGCCGATAGGTGCGGTCGGCCGAGCGCGCCGCCTCGGCGCTGCCGTTCTCGTTGATCGCCACCAGCTGGTCGATCAGCGCCATCGCCTCGAAGTCGTATTTGCGCGATTCGCCGCGCACCACCGCCAGCGCGCTGACGTCGTCGCCGCGGCGCGACAGGCCCACCACCTGGCGCACGGCGCCACCGTAATTGTTCAGCGAGACCTGCAGCCGGGCGAGGATGTCCTGTTCCGCCGCGCCACGCGGCTGGGCCGCATATGCCGCCAGCGACTGCCGCACCTGCCGCATCTGGTTTTCCATGTCCTGCTCGTACTTGCGCAGGATGTCCGGTTCGGTCGACACCACGTGGAACAGCTCAAAGGTGCGGAACCGCGTCAGACCATACTTGATGTCCAGCGCATTGCGCACGCCGGGCGCCCAGCGCTGGTCGATTTCGTTGGTCACGCGATCCAGCTCGTACAGCTGAAACACGGAAAACACGCCCAGCGCCATCATCAGCGCCAGCACGGCGGCGACCACGGTTTTGAGCTTGTTGGCGATCTTCAGATTGTGAAACAGGTTCATGGCGATCTCCCGAATGATTTATGCGGCTTGCAGCTGCAGGCTGCCTTCCAGAAAATGCAGCGCGGACGCCGCCGGCAGCGGACGGCTGTAGTGATAACCCTGGATTTCGTCGCAGCGCCACACGCTCAGCATGGCACGCTGCGTTTCCGACTCCACCCCTTCCGCGATCACGGTCAGCCCCAGGCTGTGACCGAGGCTGATGGTGGCCTGCACGATGGCGGCCTGCTCGCTCACCGCGTGCATGTTGCGCACGAACGACTGGTCGATCTTCAGCTTGTGGATGGGGAAGCGCGACAGGTAGGCCAGGCTGGAATAGCCGGTGCCGAAATCGTCGATGGCCAGGCGCAAGCCCAGCGCGCGCAGGCGGTGCAGCAGCGCGATCGCGCTTTCCGCGTCCTCCACCATCACGCTCTCGGTGATCTCCAGTTCCAGGCAGGCCGGATCGACGTGGCTGGTGGCCAGCAGGTCTTCCAGGTGCGCCAGAAAGCCCGGCGCGGCAAACTGGCGCGGCGAGATGTTGACCGCGATGCTGACGCGCTGCCCGGTCTCGGCCTGCCATACGCTGATCTGGCGGCAGGCTTCTTCCAGCACCCAGCTGCCGATCGGGACGATCAGCCCCGATTCCTCGGCCAGCGGAATGAAATCGGCCGGCGAAATCAGCTTGCCGTGACGGCGCCAGCGCAGCAGCGCCTCGAACCCGATCAGGGCGCCGTCGTGCAGCGCTTGCTGCGGCTGATAATGCAGTTCCAGCTCGCCGCGCTCCACCGCGTGGCGCAGCAGCGATTCCATGTCCAGGCGCTCGCCCGCCTCCGCGTTCAGCTGCTGCGAGTACACCACCAGCCGGTCGCCGCCGGCCTTGCGCGCCGCCTGCAGCGCGGCGTCGGCATTGCGCAGCAGCGCATCCGGGCTGCCGCCGTGCAGCGGATAGCTGACCGCGCCCAGGCTCAGGGTGGTGAAGATTTCGTGGCCCTCGCAATCGTAGGGATTGCGCACCTCGTCGCGCAGGCCGGACAGCGCGGCGGCAAACGCCTCGGTGTCGCACGCCATGCGGTACAGGATGGCGAAGTTGGCGCCGTCCAGGCGGAACACCTCGCCGCCGCTGCGTTCCGCCGCGCCGCGAATGCGCGCCGCCAGACCGACCATGATGCGGTCGCCGAAGGCGTGGCCGAAGCCGCCGATGATGCGCGAGAAGCGGTCGATGGTGCCCAGCACCACCACGTGCGGCTCCTCCGGCAGCGCCGCCAGGCGCGCCTCGAAGCTGCGGCGGTGCGCCAGACCGGTGAGCGGATCGTGGCTGGCCTGGTGGCTCAGCTCATCCTCCACCCGCACCCGGGCCCGCACGTGGTACAGCATGAACACGCAAGTCAGCAGCGCGAACACGTCGAACACGTGCACCAGGCCCGTGATCCAGCCGACCGCGCGGTTGGCCATCGAGCCGTTGGCATACAGCTCGTCCTCGACGCGCTGCTGCAGATTGTCGACGCGGGTGCGCAGCAGCTTGACCTCGTCGTTCATGCGGATCAGCACCGCGCGCGCGGCGGCCGGATGCAGGCCGACGTTACGCTCGAATTCGGGCGTCATGCCGATGATGCTCTGGTAGCCGGCGCGCAGCGCCGCCAGCTCAGGCCCGTCGCCCAGGCTGGGGCGCAGCTGCGCCAGCGTGGCATCGAGCTCGTTGCGGCCCATACTTTCCAAAAATTCGAAGCGCTCGGGCGTGATCGACTCCGTGTAGCGCTTGTCCAGCGCCAGCTGGTAGCGCAGCAGCGCGCTCTCGAAATCGCCCAGGTAGCGCATCTGCGGAATCGTCGAGTTCAGCAGCGGCGTCTCGTTGCGGCGGATATTGTGCGCGGTGCGCTCCATGACGACCGACAGCGTGACGCTGGCGATGATCACCAGCAGCAGCATAACGTAGATTAATCGGCGCGAACTGCTGGTGGTATGTTGCATGGCGGTTTACTCCTGGGCGTGGGGTGGGAGGCTGCCGCCGGCCTGCGACAGGCAGCGCAGCAGCTGGTTCGCTTCAAAGGGTTTGCTCAGAAAGCAGGAGGCGCCGGCCTGTAACGCGCGCTTGCACAGCGCCGGCTCGGGAAACGCGGTCATCAGGATCAGCGGCAGCGGATTGCCGTCGCGGCGCAGTCGCTCCAGCAGCTCGATGCCGCTCATGCCGGGCATCTGCAGGTCGGTGACGATGCAGTGATAGTCGCCCAGCGCGCCGGACGCCAGCAGGGCCAGCGCGGAATCGTAGACCTGGGCCTCGTAGCCGTAGGAACGCAGCAGGCTGCGCAAACCGACACGCACCGCCGCATCATCATCGACGATAGCGATATTGCAAAATTGTGGATCCGGATAAGACACTGGTGACTCCCTGGTTCTGACGGCGAATACGCGGCCGTCCAGCGCATGGGAGTACGATACAGGTCAGGCTATGGTAGCGAAATCATACATGGGTATAAGGCCGCGAACACCTTGGGCTAGGCCTTGGCCAGTCCCAGCGCCTCGGCCATGCGCACCAGGTCGGCGAAGGTGCGCGCCTCCATCTTGCGCATGGCGTTGCCGCGGTGGATCTTGACGGTGATCTCGCTGGTGCCCACCTCGCCGGCGATCTGCTTGTTCATCAGGCCGCGCGCGGCCAGCGCCATGATCTCGCGCTCGCGCGGCGTCAGCGTCGCGTAGCGCGCCGCCAGTCCGTCCTTGGCCTGGTCGCGCCGGCGCCGTTCGCGGTCGGCGGCCAGCGCCGCGTGGATCGCGTCCAGCAGATCCTGGTCGCGGAACGGCTTGGCCAGAAAATCCACCGCGCCGGCCTTCATGGCGCGCACCGACATCGGAATGTCGCCATGGCCGGTCATGAAGATGATCGGCAGCGCGACGCCGTCGCGATTCAGCTCGGCCTGAAAATCGAGGCCGCTGACCCCTTGCAGGCGCACGTCCAGCAGCAGGCAGCTGGTGACCTCGCGCCGCGGCTGGGCCAGGAACGCCGCCACCGACGGATACGCGGCCACCTGCAGGCCGACGGAGCGAAGCAGGCTTGAAATGGCGTTGCGCAGCGGTTCCTCGTCGTCGACGATGTAAATCAGCGCGTCGGAATAATCAATTGGCGTCATGGACAGGCAGCGAAAACAGGATGGTGGCGCCGGCCACGGGGCTGTCCGGCGCGCTTTGCTTGACCCAGATACGGCCGCCGTGGGTCTCGATGATGGAGCGGCAGATCGGCAGGCCCATGCCCATGCCGTCTTCCTTGGTGCTATAGAATGGCTCGAACAGCCGCGGCGCCACTGCCGCCGGGATGCCCGGGCCGGAATCGCTGACGCTGACCTGCACCGTGCCATCGGCCAGACGCTGCGCCTGCACCGTCAGCACCGCCTGGCCGGGCGGGCACGCTGCCATCGCCTGCATGGCGTTCATCAGCAGGTTGATGATCACCTGCTGCAGCTGCACGCGGTCGCCCAGCACCTCGGGCAACGCCGGCTCCATGCCCAGCATCAGCGCCACGTGATGGTTGTTCAGCTCACGCCGCACCAGGTCCACGCTTTCCTCCACCAGCGCCGGCAGGTCCAGCGGCAGGTGCTGCGGCTCGCTGCGGCGCGCCAGCGCGCGGATGCGCTTGATCACGCCGGTGGCGCGGGCGCTGGCCTCGAGGATGGCGCTGACCGAGGCGCGCGCCTCGTCGAGATCGGGCTGCGGCCGGTTCATCCAGCGCAGGCAGGCCTCGCCGTTGGTGGCGATCGCCGCCAGCGGCTGATTCACTTCGTGCGCGATGGACGCCGCCAGCTCGCCCAGCATGGTGACGCGGGTGGCGTGCTGCAGTTGCACCTGCGAGCGGTGCAGCGCCTGTTCGGCCAGCACCGCCGCCGTGACATCGGTCAGCGCGCCCAGATACTCGCACTCGCCGTCGCGGTTGTGGCGCGGCTTGGACAGCACATGCACGTATTTCAGCTCGCCGTCCGGCAGCAGCAGGCGGTGGCGCAGTTCGATTTCGTCCTCGCAGCGCAGCGACTGCTCGATCGCGGCCTGCACCAGGTGGCGGTCTTCCGGCGCCGTATGCGCCAGGATGCGCTCCATGGTCGGGTCCACGTCGATCGGATAGCCGTAGATCCGCGCCGCCTCGTCCGACCAGAACATGGCGCCGCCGGGCGCCTTGAAACTGAAGCTGCCGGTCTTGCTGATGCGCTGGGTGCCGGCCAGGAAAGCCTCGCTGCGGCGCAACGCCTCTTCGCGCGCGATCAACGCATTGGTGGCGGCCTGGCCGCGCAGCACCAGGAACGAGGTGATGACGATCGCCAGCAGCCCGACCAGCAGGCGTCCCACCGCCGCCGGCGAGAACGGCGCGCCGTTGAAGATCTCGGTATGCGTCAGCAAATACGACAACAGCGTCAGCGCCAGGCAGACGCCGGCGGCCAGCAGCACGCCGCGCCGCTCCCACACGCTGGCAGACAGCAGCACCACCACCACGTACATGACGGCGATCGCCATGTCGAGCGGGGAAAAGGTGTCGATCGCGAAGATCAACAACATCAGAACGACCAGCAGCGCGGAAATGCAGGGAGTGCGGGGAACCCTAAACATGCCTATCCTTATGGGTTATAGTGGCAATCGCCTCAATTATAGTGTGATTTTGACCACCTGAACCCTATACTGATGTATGGGTTAAACCCAGGTATAGTGCCGCCCACGCCGCAATTCCGCTACGCTGGCCACATTGATCTGCGGGAGAGAGACCGTGAAACTGTACGAAACCCTGGCCGCCGACATCGCCGGCCAGATCGCCCAGGGGGTGATCCGCGCGGGCGAAAGAATCCCCTCGGTGCGGCAGACCAGCCAGCATCACAACCTGAGCGTCTCCACCGTGATCCGCGCCTTCCTGCTGCTGGAAAGCCAGGGACTGATCGAGAGCCGGCCGCAATCGGGCTACTTCGTGCGGCGCAAACCGGCGCTGCCGGCGACGCCAGCCGCGGACTCCGTCGAGACGCCGCCGGCGCCGGCCGAGCTGGCGCGCGGCGGCAGCATCGACAGCAGTGAACTGGTGCTGACCACCCTGCGCTCGATCAACCAGGGCAGCGTGCCGCTCGGCTCCCCCTATCCCGACCCGTCCATCTTCCCGTGGGCGCGCCTGAACCAGTACGCCAACAGCCTGTCGCGCCGCGTCGCCCAGCTGGGCATGACCGCCGACCTGCCGCCCGGGAACCCGGAACTGATACGCCAGATCGCCCGCCGTCACCTGGAAAACGGCCTGGCGGTGGACGCCGGCGAAATTATCGTCACCACCGGCGCCACCGAGGCGCTCAATCTGTGCCTGCAGGCGGTGGCGCCGCCGGGCAGCGCCATCGCGGTCGAAAGCCCGACCTATTACGCCGTGCTGCAGGCGATCGAGCGCATGCGCATGCACGCGGTGGAGATTCCCACCGATCCCGCGCATGGCATCGACCTGGCGGCGCTGGAGCGCGCCATCGTCGAACAAGGCGTGGCGGCCTGCGTGGTCATGCCCAACTTCCAGAACCCGCTGGGCTTCATGATGAGCGACGCGCGCAAACGCGCCATGGTCGGCCTGCTGGTCAAACACCGGGTGCCGGTGATCGAGAACGACGTCTATCACGAGCTGTATTACGGCGACGTCCACCCGTCCTGTCTGAAGAACTACGACAGCGATGGCCTGGTCCTGCACTGTAATTCCTTTTCCAAGACGCTGAGTCCGGCTAACCGCATCGGCTGGGCGCTGCCCGGCCGCTACCGCGCGCAGGTGGAAAAGCTCAAGTTCCTCAACACCCTCAACACCCCGGCGCTGCCGCAGTTGGCCATCGCCGAGTACCTGAAGAACGACGGCTACGACTATCACCTGCGCAAGGTGCGCAAGGCTTACGCCCAGCAGGCCAGCATCATGGCGGCGGCGGTGCGGCGCTTCTTCCCGGCCGGGACGCGCGTCACCGCGCCGGTGGGCGGCTACGTGCTGTGGGTGAACCTGCCGGACGGCGTACTGGCGCTGGAGCTGTACGCGCGCGCGCAGGAGCGCGGCATCAGCGTCGGCGCCGGCAATATCTTCGCCACCGGCGACGCCTTCCAGCATTGCATCCGTCTGAACTACAGCTATCCGTGGACGCCGGAGGTGGAGGCGGCGGTGCGCACCCTGGGTCTGCTGACCGGCGAACTGATACCACGCGCCACCAACTGTACTCCCCGCAAAAACGCCCATCTGTAACCCAGGCGCCGCCCTCCCCTGCCGTAACCTGCGATCATGCCGGCGATGCGATGCCGGCGCGGCCGCGCGCTCCCCGCGTGCATCAACCATCGCCTCCCATGAAAACCGCCCGTATCAAGGTTGCCAATCTGCTCATGACAGGCTTCGGCCTGATTTGCCTGTTCCTCGCCGCAGTGATCGCGCTGGGACTGACCGAACAGGCCAAGCTGAACGCCGCCACCGCCGCCATGGCCGACGACCGCTGGCCCAAGATCGAGCTGGCCACCGACCTGCGCCTGCGCGTGACCGATATCGCCGTCTCGCTGCGCAACCTGATGCTGAGCGGCGATCCGGCCGTGCGCCGGCACCAGCTCGACAACATTCGCGACTACCGCGCCAGCGCCGCGGCCAGTATCCGTGAGCTGGACCGGCGCGTGACGACGCCGGCAGGCCGCGCGTCGCTGCGCAAGGTGGCTGCCGCCTACCAGGACTACACTGTCGGCCAGGACCGGCTGATCGCGCTGGTGCAGGCCGGCCGCGACGCCGAAGCGCGCGACTACCTGAACGAGCAGGTGAAGCCGATGCTGGCCCTGTGCCGCGAGACCCTGGCGGCGCAGATCGGCAACGAGGTCGGCCTGATGAAGGAAGCGCGCGAACAGGCCGCGCAAGCCTACAACGACACGCGCATCATGATGCTGGGTTTGGGACTGGCCGCGCTGCTGATCTCCATCGCCGTCGCCGCCGCCATCATCGGCCGCCTGCGGCGCGACCTCGGCGGCGAGCCGGATCAGGCGGCGCGCACCGCCGCCAGCATCGCAGACGGCGACCTGACCCGCGCCATCGTCCTGCGCCAGGGAGACCGCGGCAGCATGCTGTACGAGATGGAACACATGCGTGAGAATCTCGGCCGACTGGTGGCGCAGGTGCGCACCGACACTGCCATGATCGCCGCCGCCTCCGGCGAAATCGCCAGCGGCAACCAGGACCTGTCGCGGCGCACCGAGCAGCAGGCCGCCAGCCTGCAGGAGACGGCGGCGGCGATGGAGGAACTGACCGTGACCGTGCAGCAGAACGCCGACCATGCGGCGCGCGCCAACGGCCTGGCGCAGCAGGCTAGCGCCGCCGCCGGCAAGGGCGGCGTGGCGGTGGCGGCGGTCACCGAACGCATGGCAACCATCCGCGCCTCGGCGACGCGGATGGCGGATATCATCGGCATCATCGACGGCATCGCGTTCCAGACCAATATCCTGGCCCTGAACGCCGCGGTGGAAGCGGCGCGCGCCGGCGAAGCGGGACGCGGCTTTGCCGTGGTGGCCGGCGAAGTGCGTCAGCTGGCGCACCGCTCGGCCGACGCCGCGCGCGACATCAGTGCGCTGATCAAGGCGGCGGTCGAACAGGCCGGCGCCGGCGACCAGCAGGTACGCGCGGCCGCGGCGGCCATGCAGGACATCGTCGACAGCGTCGGCC
>NZ_SPVG01000234.1 GCF_004614165.1 Duganella callida
CCCCCGCGGCGCCCGCCGCCGAGCAGCCGGCCGACGCCACCGCGCGCGGCGTGGCCGGCCTGAAATAACCCGTTTGCAAAAGGATCACGACATGATGAAACGACTCGGACTATGGCTGGCGGCGTTGACCCTGCTGTGCGGCCTGGGCAGCGCCCAGGCGGCCGATGTGCAACTGGGCGCCGGCGACTTGATCAAGGTGCTGGTGTACAACAATCCCGACCTGTCGCTGGAAACCCGCATCAGCGAGCAGGGTACCATCACCTTCCCGCTGGTCGGCGTGGTCAGCGTCGGCGGCCTGCCGGTGGCGGCGGCCGAGAAGAAGCTGGCGCAGCTGCTGCAGAACGGCGGCTTCGTCAAGCAGCCGCAGGTGAACATCGTGGTCACCTCGCTGCAAAGCCTGCAGGTGTCGGTGCTGGGCCAGGTCAACCGCCCGGGCCGCTATCCGGTCGACGGCAAGCGCTCGCTGATGGACATCCTGGCGCTGGCCGGCGGCATCGCGGTCGATGGCGGCGACGTCGTGACCTTGCTGCGCAAGGCCGACGGCAAGTCGGTGCGCGAACAGATCGACATCGTCGACATCGCGCGCCAGGGCCAGCTGGCGCGCGATGTCGAGCTGCAGGCCAACGACGTGCTGTACGTCGAGCGCGCGCCGCGCTTCTATATCTATGGCGAGGTGCAGCGGCCCGGCCCGCTGCGGCTGGAACGCGCGATGACCGTGCTGCAGGCGCTGTCGGCCGGCGGCGGCCTGACCCAGCGCGGCACCGAGCGCGGCATCCGCATCAAGCGCCGCGACGAGCAGGGCAAGATCGAGGTGATCAGCGCCAAGCCCGACGACCTGGTGCGTCCCGACGACGTGGTGTATGTCCAGGAAAGCCTGTTTTAAGCCCGCCGGCGGGCGCATCCCGCCGCCGGCCGCCGATCACTGACATCCGAGAGCCCGATCATGAATTTTGCCCAGTTTCTTCTCATATTGCGCGCGCGCAAGCGGGTCATCCTGCTGACCCTGGCCATCACGGTGTTGACCACGGTCGTGGTCAGCCTGCTGCTGCCGAAAACCTATAAAGCCACCGCCTCGGTGCTGCTCAACTACAAGGGCGTGGACCCGCTGACCGGGCTGGCCATGCCGGGCCAGCTGATGCCGGGCTACATGGCCACCCAGATCGACATCATCACCAGCAAGAACGTGGCGCTGCGCGTGGTCGATGCGCTGCACCTGGCGCAGAACCCGGCGGTGATCGCCCAGTTCAACGAATCGTCGGACGGCAAGGGCACGGTGCGCGACTGGCTGGCCGACCTGCTGCTGAAAAAGCTCGACATCGCGCCGTCGCGTGAAAGCAGCGTGGTGGAAATCAGCTTCAAGGGCAGCGACCCGCAATTCGTCGCGGCGATCGCCAACGCCTTTGCCGAGCAATACCAGAAGGTGTCGATCCAGCTGCGCGTCGAGCCGATGAAAAAGGCTTCGGCCTATTTCGATGAGCAGACCAAGCTGCTGCGCGACGCGCTGGAAGCGGCCCAGAGCCGCCTGTCCAAGTACCAGCAGGAACACGGCATCGTCAGCGTCGACAACCGCCTGGACGTCGAATCCGGCCGCCTGAACGACCTGTCGACCCAGCTGGTGGTGGCCCAGGGCCAGCTGATGGAGGCGCAGTCGCGCCAGCGCATGGCGGTCGGCGGCAACGCGCTGGAATCGCCCGACGTGATCGGCAACCCGCTGATCCAGAATCTGCGCGCCTCGCTGACGGCGGCCGAGGCCAAGCTGGCCGAGGTGGGCGAGCGGCTCGACAAGAACCACCCGCAATACCAGAGCGCCAAGGCGGAAGTGGACAAGATGAAGGCCGAGCTGGCCGCGCAGATGCGGGTCACCTCCAACAGCGTGCGCAACAACGCGGAAATCCTGCAGCAGCGCGAGGCGGCGCTGCGCAGTGCGCTGACCGAGCAAAAGAACAAGGTGCTCGAGCTGAACCGCACCCGCGACGAGATGAATGTGCTGCAGAAGGATGTCGAGAGCGCGCAGCACGCGTTTGACGCCACCGCCCAGCGCACCGCCCAGACCAAGATCGAGGGCCAGGCCGACCAGTCCGACATTGCCATGCTGAATCCGGCCGTGGCGCCGATCGAGCCGGCCTCGCCCAAGCTGGTGCTGAACACCATCCTGTCGGTGTTCCTCGGCGGCTTCCTCGGCCTGGGCTTCGGCCTGCTGGCGGAAATGCTGGACCGCCGCGTGCGCTCCGAGAGCGATCTGGCCGAGGCGCTGCAGGCGCCGGTGCTGGGCGTGATCAACTGGCAGGAAAACGCGCGCCGCCCGAGCGGCATCAAGAAACTGCTGTCTCCTTCTTCCCGCCTGCGACTGAACTAATACGATGGATAGCCCTATGAATTCTGTTCTCTCCACCCCCGCCGTGCCGCCGAGCGGCGGCCGCGCCGATTCCAGCATCGGCGGTCTGTTGCTGGAATCGGGCAAGATTTCGCCCGAAAACGCCGAACGCGTGCTGCGCATGCAAAAGGAACTGGGGATCCGCTTCGGCGAGGCGGCCCAGCGCCTGGGCCTGATCACCGAGGCCGATATCCAGCAAGTGCTGGCGCGCCAGTTCGACTACCCGTATCTGCAAAAGGGCGAGTCGAGCTATTCGCCGCTGCTGGTGGCCGCTTATGAACCGTTCAGCGCCCAGGTGGAAACCCTGCGCGCCGTGCGCAGCCAGCTGATGTTGCGCTGGTTCGCCAGCCACAAGTCGCTGGCGATCGCCGGCATCAACGCCGGCGACGGCGTCAGCATCTTTGCCGCCAACCTGGCGGTGGTGTTTTCCCAGCTCGGCGAAAACACCCTGCTGGTGGACGCCAACCTGCGCACGCCGTCGCAGCACAGCACCTTCAACGTCACCGGGCGCCAGGGCCTGTCGGACGCGCTGGCCGGACGCGCCGGCCCGGACGTGATCCAGCGCATCCCGGCGTTCCTGTCGCTGTCGCTGCTGGCGGCCGGCACGCTGCCGCCCAACCCGCAGGAGCTGCTGAGCCGTTCGGGCTTCCAGGCGATGAGCCAGAACCTCGAGGCGCAGCACGACATCGTGCTGTACGACGCGCCGCCGTTCTCGGTCGGCGCCGACGCGCTGGCGATCGCCGCGCGCGCCGGCGGCGTGCTGTTGGTGGCGCGCAAGAACCACACGCTGGTGGCCGACATCGACGCCATGACCGAGCAACTGTCGCACAGCGGCGCCAAGGTGGTAGGCGCGGTGATGGTGGACTTCTGATGGGCATGGAAGCGCAATTGAAGCAGGCGCCGCCGCACAGCGGCAGCCTGCGGCCGCAACTGCTGGAATGGGGACCGGCGCTGGCCGGCCTGCTGCTGCTGTTCGTGCCGCTGCTGTACGATTTGCTGCGCGGCATGTGGTCGACCGAGGAACAGGCGCACGGCCCGATCATCCTGTGCCTGTCGCTGTGGCTGATCTACCGCGGCTGGCCGCAGATGGAACGCGCCACCGCCGGCCGCGGCGGCAGCGTCTGGGGCTGGGTCTGGTTCGTGCCGGGCGCGCTGCTGTACATGCTGGGCCGCTCGCAACAGATCATGTCGTTCGCCATGGCCTCGTTCATCGTGCTGGGCGCCGCCATCCTGCTGGTGCTGCGCGGCGGCCGCGCGCTCAAGGTGCTGTGGTTCCCGTTCTTCTTCATGCTGTTCCTGATCCCGCTGCCGGGCGAGGTGGTCAGCATGCTGACGCTGCCGATGAAGCTGGCGGTGTCCTACGTCACCGAGACCCTGCTGTACGCCGCCGGCTACCCGATCGCCCGCACCGGCGTGATCCTGCAGATCGGCCAGTACCAGCTGCTGGTGGCCGACGCCTGCGCCGGCCTGCAGACGCTGCTGACCTTGGAGGCGCTGGGACTGCTGTACCTGAACGTGGCGCGCACCACGGTGGGTTTCCGCAACATCGCGCTGGCGCTGCTGATCATCCCGATTTCGTTCACCGCCAACGTGATCCGGGTGATGGTGCTGGTGCTGATCACCTATTATTTCGGCGACGCCGCCGGCCAGGGCTTCCTGCACGGCTTTGCCGGCATGGTGCTGTTCATCAGCGCGCTGCTGCTGATCGTCAGCCTGGACCGTCTGCTGCTGTGGCTGGCCAAGGTGTGGGGCCAGCGCCGGACCCGGGAGGCCGCATGAACAAGACCACCATTTCAAGCATCGTGCTGGGCGTGGCCATGCTGCTGACCGCGGTCGGCACGCGGGCGCTGACGCCGACCGTCAACATGGCCGACCAAAAGGGCCGCTTCGACCTCGAGGCGCTGGTGCCGGCCGCGTTCGGCGAGTGGGAAATCGACCGCTCGATCGTGCCGCTCAAGGTCGACCCGGCCACGCAGGAAGCGCTCAACAAGATCTACAACCAGACGCTGGCGCGCACCTACGTCAACCGCGCCGGCGAACGGGTGATGCTGTCGATCGCCTATGGCGGCGACCAGAGCAGCAACATGGCCGTGCACCGGCCCGAGGTCTGCTACGTGGCCCAGGGCTTCAACATGAACAGCAACCAGCTGGCCAGGCTGAGCACGCCGTATGGCGCGTTGCCGGTGCGCCATCTGGTGGCCAGCCAAGGCGCGCGGGTGGAGCCGATCACCTACTGGATCACGGTGGGCAACCACACCATCGACCCGGGCGTCAGCCAGAAGCTGCAGCAATTGCGCTACGGCCTGGCCGGACAGGTGCCGGACGGCATGCTGGTGCGGGTGTCATCGATCGAGACCGACGCGCCGCACGCGTATGGTTTGCAGCAACGGTTTGTCAACGACATGCTGGCGCATGTCAGCCCGACCGCACGGCAGAGGCTGATCGGTTCGGACGCGCCGTAACGGGACGGCACCGCCGCCGACGGGGGGAATTCGGCGCTGGGCAACTCTCATGATGGCGAACACGCATGTTTAAAAATACCGGTTTCATGGCCGCCTCGACCGCGGTACGCCTGTTGTCCTCGCTGGTGCTGTTCATCGCACTGGCGCGGATCTTCGGGCCCGCCGATTTCGGCCGGCTGTTCTACAACTTCACCCTGGCCTCGGTGTTCCTGCTGCCGCTGGAATACGGCTTCGGACCGCAGCTGCTGCGCGAGATCGGCCGCGCGCCGGGCGAGGCGCCGCGCATCATGGGCCGGGTCTGGGTCGCCAAACTCGTGCTCAGCCTGGTGGTGGTGGCGCTGGCGCTCGGCTATTTCGCCGTGCTGCCGGCGCGCCGCCCGGACGCCTTGCTGTTCAGTCTGCTACTGGCGTCCTGCATGCTGGGTTCGTTCGGCGATTTTTTCCTGACCGCGTTCCGCGGCATCGGCAAGTTTCACAAGGAAACCCGGATCGCGCTGGGCAGCTCGCTGCTGCATTTCGCCCTGGTGTGCGCGCTGGCGCTGCGCGGCGCCAGCCTGGAAACGATCGGTGCCGGCTTCGTGGCGTCGCGCCTGCTGGGATTGCTGTGGTCGTGGCTGGGCTACCGCCGCGAGCTCGGCGTGCTGGCGCTGCAGGGGCTGGGCTGGCGCAGCGCGCTGCTGACCCTGCGCGACGGCTGGGCCTACGCGGTCGATTTCGGCTTCACCAGTTTCATCCAGCAGGTCGACACCCTGATCGTGCACTACTTCCTGGGACCGGCCGCGGTTGGCGTGTACCAGGCCGGCATGCGCTTCCTGCAGGGGGCGATGCAGTTCGCGCCGGTGCTGGGCAATGTCTACCTGCCGGCGCTGGCCGGCCAGCTCGACCGGCCGGCCGAACTGGCGCGCCTGTCGCGCAAGCTGAACCTGAAGATGCTGGGCCTGGGCGTGGCCGGCTGGGTCGGCTTCGCCCTGCTGGGCGGGCCGGTGGCCGGCCTGCTGTACGGCAGCCGCTACGACCAGCTGATGCCGTTGTGGCCGTATATCGGCCTGCTGATGCTGCTACGCTACCTGGCGGCGTCGCAGGGCGTGCTGCTGACCGCGTTCGGCGCCCAGCGCGTGCGCGTGTGGGCGCAGATGGTGTCGCTGGCGCTGCTGGCCGGCAGCGCGCCGTTGCTGATCGGCCGCTATGCGCTGACCGGCATGCTGATGTCGCTGTCGCTGGCGGCGCTGGTGCTGCTGGCCATGTATGGCGCGGCGCTGCGCGGCCAGCGCGCGCCCACCGGTTTCAGTGCTGTATCCCTTGTGTTGACCTGCGGCGTGCTCGGCGCCGCATTCTTTATACTGCGAATTTAAACTATGCTACTTATCGGACTGTTATGGCATTCGACCAGCTCGGACAACCTGGGCGTGGGCGCCCTGACCGAATCGCAAATCGCGCTGATCCGCCAGGCCGCTGAGCGCGCCGGCGTGGCGGTGCGCTTCCGCGTGTTCGGCACCACCGGCGGCATGAATTACTTTGCCGGCGACGACCGTCTCGAGCGCGGCGCGCCGATCTCGATCAAGCGCACGCTGGCCGGCCTCTCGCCGTTCCCCAAACAGCTGGGCGAATGCGACGTGGTGTTCGACATCGGCGAGGGCGACAGCTTCACCGACATCTACGGCATGCCGCGCCTGCGCATGCAGGTGTTCGCCAAGGCGGTGGCGCTGCTCAAGCGCCGGCCGCTGGTGCTCAGCCCGCAAACCATCGGTCCGTTCGAGCGCCCGGTCAGCCGCCTGATGGCGCACGCCGTGCTGCGCCGCTGCAGCCGCGTGTTCGCGCGCGACGGCCTGTCGTTCGGCTACCTGCGTCAGCACCAGCTGACCGCGCATGCCGATGAGGTGGTGGACGTGGCGTTCCGGCTGCCGTTCCAGCGCCCGGCGCGCGGCGCCGACGGCCGCCTGCAGGTCGGCATCAACGTCTCGGGCCTGCTGTACAACGGCGGCTACACCGGCGCCAACGAGCTCGGCCTGAGCCTCGATTACACCGCCATGACGCGCCAGATGATCGAGCGCCTGCTGGCGCGCGGCGACTGCGACGTCTGGCTGGTGCCGCACGTGCTGGCGCACGACATGCCGGTCGAGGACGACTACCTGGTGTCGCAGCGCCTGCAGCAGGATTACCCGGCGCTGCGGCTGGCGCCGCGCTTCGGTTCGCCGAGCGAGGCCAAGTCGTTCATCGCCGGCATGGACTTTTTCACCGGCGCCCGCATGCACGCCTGCATCGCCGCGTTTTCCAGCGGCGTGCCGGTGGTGCCGCTGGCCTACAGCCGCAAGTTCAACGGCCTGTTCACGGCGCTCGAGTACCCGCACTACGGCGACTGCAAGGCCGCCAGCGCCGAGCAGATCCTGGAGCAGGTGCTGGGCGGCCTGGAGCAGCGCGCCACGCTGCGCGCCGCGGTCGAGCGCGGCAACGCGATCGCTGACACCAAGCTGCGCCGCTACGAAGACTTTATCGAACAAACGCTGAGGAAACTAAGTGGCCAAACTACCCCTGCTTGAGAGCATCGCCGCGGGCGGCTTGTGTACCGGCTGCGGCCTGTGCGAGTCGGTCACCGGCGGCAAGGCCAAGATGGCCTTCAACCCGCACGGCTTCCTGCGGCCGGTGGTGCTGCAGCCGATGACGGCGGCCGACGACGCGCTGGTGCGCGCGGTCTGCCCCGGCGTCGGCCTGCGCCACGAGCGCGACACCGCCGCCTACGATCCGCTGTGGGGCCCGCTGGTGGCGGTGCGCACCGGCTACGCGCGTGATCCGGCGCTGCGCCACGGCGGCTCGTCGGGCGGGGCGATTTCGGCGCTGCTCAGCTATCTGCTGGAAAGCGGCAAGGTCGATTACGTGCTGCACATCGGCGCCTCGCTGCGCGAGCCGCTGGTCAATGAAATCAAGCTCAGCACCAACCGCGCCGAGGTGCTGGCCAACGCCGGCTCGCGTTACGCGCCGTCGGCGCCGCTGACGGCGATCGACGCGCTGCTGGCGCGGCCGGGCCGCTTCGCCTTTGTCGGCAAGCCGTGCGACGTGGCGGCGCTGCGCAAATACGCGGCGCACAACCCGCAGGTCGGCGAAAAAGTGCCTTACATGCTGTCGTTCATGTGCGCGGGCGTGCCCAGCATGAAAGGCACCGAGGCGATCCTGCAGCGTTTCGAGGTGCAGCCGGCCGAGGTGCGCAGCTTCGCCTACCGCGGCAACGGCTGGCCCGGCATGACGCGGGTCGAGACCCACGCCGGCGCCGTGCACGAAACCGATTACGCCACCTCCTGGGGCACGGTGCTGAACCGCCACCTGCAGGCGCGCTGCAAGATCTGCCCGGACGGCATCGGCGAATTCGCCGACGTGGTGTGCGCCGACGCCTGGTACGGCAAGGACGGTTACCCCGACTTCGCCGAGCAGGAGGGCCGCAGCCTGGTGCTGTCGCGCACCGGCGCCGGCGAGCGCCTGCTGGACGAGGCGGTGGCGGCCGGCTACCTGGCGGTGGCGCCGCTGGCGGTGGCAGAAATCCGCAAGATGCAGCCATACCAGGAAAACCGCAAGCAGATGGTGCTGGCGCGCGTGCTGGCGCTGCGCGTGATGGGCCGGCCGGCGCCGGCCTACCGCCGCCTGCGCCTGCAGCGCACCGCCTGGATGGGCGGCCTCAAGGCCAACGCCAAGAATTTCCTGGGCATGGTCAAGCGCCTGGCCCTCAACCGCCAACCGTCGGGGATGTGATGAGCGCGACGACTTTCTCGGCCGCCCGCAAGCGCGGCAAGCTGGCCGGCCTGCTGGCCGGCGCCATGGTGCTGCTGGGCATCGTGCTGGCCGCGTTCGTGGTCGGCGCGCTGATCGGCCTGGATCCGGGCACGGCGGTGCGCGCCATGGTGCTGCTGGCCACGCCGCTGGTGCTGGTGCTGGTGTGGGCCGCGCCGAAAAGCGCCGACGACCCGGCCGCGCGCCTGAACCTGCTGCTGGTGGGGGTGCTGCTGGCCTCCATGCTGTGGCCGTCGTACGTGGTGTTCAGCACCAGCGGCCTGCCCGGCATCGAGCCCAAGCGCATGCTGTCGCTGCTGCTGCTCGGTTACTGGCTGTACAAGATGTTCACCGCGCCGGTGCTGGCGCAGCGTTTCATGCGCCGTTGGCGCGCCGGCGGCCTGCCGCTGGCGCTGCTGGTCGGCTTCCTGCTGTGGCGCCTGGCCAGCGCGCTGGCGTCCGAGCAGCCGGTGTATTCGTTCATCCAGTATGGCTGGAGCGTGTTCAATTTCCACCTGGTGTTCTTTGTCGCGCTGTCCAGCCTGCGCGACCGCCGCGACGTCGCCGCGGTCATGAAGCTGCTGGTGGGCGGCGCGGTGCTGGTGGCGCTGCTGGGCGGGGTCGAGCGCGTGGTCGGCCACAACCTGTTTTCCAAGCTGGTGTCGGCCGACAATGAAGTGGTGGCGGCCGCGCTGGCCGACAAGCTGCGCGACGGCGGCAACCGCGTGCAGGCCACGTTCGAGCACCCGATGGTGATGGCCGAATTCCTGATGATGATCGTGCCGATGGCGGTGTTCCTGCTGTTCGACAGCACGCGCCAGCGCAACAAGGTGGCCGGCGCGGTGGCGCTGGCGGCGATCATGGCCGGCGTGCTGCTATCGGGCACACGCTCGGCGATTTTGACCAGCGGCGCCGTGCTGGGCCTGACCCTGGTGCTGTATTTCCTGGAAAACCTGCGCGGTCGCGGCGGCTTCACGGCGCGCGGCCTGCTGTCGTTGATCGGCCTGATCGGCATCATCACCGTGGCGCTGGCGGCGGTGCCGGTGGTGACCGAGCTGGTGCAGGGCCGCAATGCGTACGAGCGCGGCAGCAGTACCGCGCGCGTGATCCAGTATCAGATGGGCCTGCCGAAGTTGGAAAAGCAGCCGGTGCTCGGCTATGGCGCCGGCATGGGCAACTTCCAGGTCGGCTTCAAGGCCAGCAAGGGCCGCGTCTCGGTGGACAGCTATTACCTGACCATGGCGCTCGATTCCGGCGTGCCGGGGCTGTTGCTGTTCGTCGGCGTGCTGCTCGGCTTTATCGGCATGGGCCTGCGGCTGTCGTTCGTCGAGACCGCTCCGGGCCCGCGGCTGATGGCGCGCGTGCTGGCGGTGTCGTTGATCGGCACGCTGGCCACGCGCGCCGTGCTGTCGATTGAATTCAATCTGTTTTACATGGCGCTGGTGTGCGCGCTGCTGCTGGTGCTCAAGGCCCAGCGCCGTGAACAAGACCGGGGGGCGCAATGAGCGCGCCGCCGGTGGCGGTGGTGCTGCTCAACTGGAACGGCTGGGCCGACACCATCGAATGCCTGGAAACCCTGTTGCGCAGCGATTACCCGGATTTCCGCGTGATCGTCTGCGACAACGCCTCCAGCGACGGCTCGCTCGAGCGCATCGAGGAGTGGGCCGCGGGCCGGCTGGCGGCCGGCGGCGATGCCGGCTTCGCGCGCCTGCGCGCCACGCCGCTGGCCAAGCCGGTCGACTATCTGCGTTTGGACGCGACCCAGGCGCTGCAGCCGCCGCCGCGCGACGTGCCGCTGACGCTGATCGACACCGGCGGCAACCTCGGTTTCGCCGGCGGCAACAACGTCGGCCTGCGCTACGCGCTGGCCAGCGGCCGCTACGCGTACTACTGGCTGCTCAACAACGACACCGTGATCGAGGCCGACGCCCTGCGCCGGCTGGTGGCGCGCATGCAGGACGACCCGCGCGCCGGCATCGCCGGCTCGACGCTGCGCCACTACTACGCGGCGCAGGTGGTGCAGGTGGCCGGCGGCAGCGCCTACAATCCGTGGCGCTGCCGCGCCTTGCCGCTGGCCGCCAACCAGCCGGCGGCCGCGCCGTTGGACGCCGCCGCCATCGAGCGCCGCATGGCCTACGTGGCCGGCGCCTCGATGCTGGTCAGC
Organism: Duganella callida; assembly: GCF_004614165.1. Classification (GTDB taxonomy): domain Bacteria; phylum Pseudomonadota; class Gammaproteobacteria; order Burkholderiales; family Burkholderiaceae_D; genus Rugamonas; species Rugamonas callida. The sequence goes on from NZ_SPVG01000234.1 coordinate 10,757, forward strand.
GACGCCTTCCTGCGCGAGATCGGCCTGATGGCCGAGGATTATTTCCTCTATTTCGAGGAGCTGGACTGGGCCTGCCGCGCGGCCGGCCGCTACCACCTGGCGTACGCGCCCGACAGCCTGGTCTACCACAAGGAGGGCGGCTCGATCGGCACCGGCGGCCGCGGCAAGCTGTCGGCCACGGCGCTGTACTACCTGCAGCACAACCGCCTGAAGTTCACCCGGCGCTTCTTCCCGGCGCGCCTGCCGCTGCTGTACTTGAGCATGCTGGCCGAGCTGGCGCGGGCGGCGCTGCGGCGCGATTTCTTTGAAATCAAATGGTCGCTGGTGGCACTGCTGGGCCTGCCGCCGCGCGGCCTCAGCACCCGCAAGCGCCAGACCTGAGTTTTTTTCCCGGATAATGTCCATGATCACTTCCTCCCGCCGCATCCACGTGGTGTCCTTCACCGGCAACAGTGGCCTGACCGATTACGCGGTCTCGCTGTGCCGCGAGCTCGACAAGCTGGCCGACGTCACCCTGGTAACCGCCGCAAGCTACGATCCGGCGCGCTACCAGGTGAGCTTCCCGCACGTCAGCGTGTTCCGCCGCACGCGCCAGTACCCGCTCGACATCCTGCGCTACCTGGCCTACACGCTCAGGACCCGGCCCGAGCTGGTGCTGTGGCAGTCGTGGCTCAAGTACCCGCTGCTCGAGGGCTGGCTGGTGATGCTGCTGCGCCTGTTCGGCATCCGCATGGCGCTGACCATTCACGACCTGCTGCCGCACGAGCCCAAGCCGTGGAGTCGCCGCGTCTGTGCCTGGTTCTACCGCCGCTTCGACAAGCTGGTGGTGCATTCCCAGCGCAGCGTCGAGGGCTTGCGCGCGATGGGGGTGCGCACCGAACCGCTGCTGGTGCCGCACGGCATCTACGACATCTTCCGCCTGGGGCCGCTGACGCGCGAGCAGGCGCGCGCCGAGCTGCCGGGCATCGGTGCGGACGACTTCGTGGTGCTGTTCTTCGGCCACATCGACGTGCGCAAGGGCATCCTCGAATTCCTGCGCACCAGCGCGCTGATGCGCGACCAGCCGCACATCAAGTTCGTCGTCGCGGGCGGGCGCGGCAGCACGCTGCCGGCCGCCGCCGCTGCCGAGCTGGACCGCTACAAGGACGCGCCCAATGTGATCATGCACGACCACCTGATCCCGTTCGAGCGCGTGCAGTACTACTTCACCGCCGCGCACGCGGTGGCGCTGCCGTACCTGGAAGGCACCACCAGCGGCGTGATCAAGCTGGCCATGGCCTTCGACCGACCGTTCATCGCCACCGACATCGGCGACTTTGCCGAAACCCTGCGCGACTGGTCCGGGCTGCTGACGGCCGGCCGCGCGCCAGCCGCCGAGTTCGCCGAGGCCATCGCCCGCATGCGCGCCGACTACGCGCGCTTTGCCGCCGAGCTGGCCGACAAGAGCGCCAAATACCAGTGGCCCACGATTGCGCGGGCCCATGCCCAATACCTGTCGCTGGCCTGAGCCGGCGGTCATCAAGCAAAAAAGGAGCAAGCGGTGGTATCGATTGCGGTCGTGGTGCCGGAACTGTTGCCGGTGCCGGCAGTGCAGGGCGGGGCGGTGGAGCATTGGGTGCAGGAAACATTTACGCGCCTGCAGGATGGGCAGACCCGGGTCACGGTGATTTCGCGCCCGGCCGGCGACGGCGTCGCCAGCCCGCTGCGGCATGTGGCGATCCCGTGGACCGCGGCCGAGCGCTGGTGGGCGCGGCTCAAGGAGCGCGTCACCTGGCGCAATCCGCTGCGCTATGCGGCCAAACTGCAGAACGTCTGGTCCTACGGCCGTCGCGCTGGCGCCGCCGTGCGCGCGCTGCACGCCGACATCGTCAACATCCACAACGAACCGAACCTGCTGTTCTTCATCGCCGCGCGGCCGGGCCAGCGGCTGGTGCTGCACATGCATAACGACCACCTGTCGCTGCGCCTGTTCCGGCCGTTCTACCGGCGCGCGCTGGCGCGCGCCGACCGCGTGGTGTTCATCAGTGACTATCTGCGCCGACAGGCGCTCGCGCATTTCCCCGAACACGCCGCGCGCTTTGCGGTGGTGCCCAACGCCACCGATCCGGCCGTGTTCCGGCCCTACGGCGCCGAGGCGCGCCAGCGGCTGGCGGCGGTGCTGCCGGCCGACCCGGGGCTGCAGTATCTGCTGTACGTCGGCCGGCTGGTCGAGATCAAGGGCGTGCACGTGCTGATCGAGGCGTTTCGCCAGCTGCACGCGCGCCGGCCCGCGACGCGGCTGGTGATCGCCGGCTCCTCGTTCTTCGCCGGCGCCGCCAGCACCCCCTACGTCGAGCGCCTGGTGGCGCTGGCGGCGCCGGTGCGCGACGCCATCATCTTCACCGGCTATCTGCCGCACGAGCAGCTTAGATACCTGTACGCGGCGGCCGACGTCGCGCTGGTGCCGTCAGTGTGGCAGGAGCCGAGCGGGCTGGTGGTGCTGGAAGCGATGGCGTCCGGCGCCTGCGTCGTGGCCAGCGCTGTCGGCGGCATCCCTGAGCTGCTGCGCGATGGCGACACCGGCCTGCTGGTGGCGCCCGACGATGCGGCCGCCATCGCCGCGGCGGTCGACGGCCTGCTGGACCAGCCCGCGCGCCGCCAGCGCATCGCCGCGCAGGCGCGCGCACGCGTGCTGGAATACTTTACCTGGGACCGCCTGGTGGCGGACCTGCATCACATTTTCGGGAGTCGCGCATGATCGCCATTGTTTATCCACAGTTTTACGGCGTGGGCGGGATCGCCCGCTACCTCGATTCCTACCTGGCCAACCTGCCGCCGGACCAGCGCGTGCTGCTGCTGACCGGCGACCAGCAACAGAGCGAACGCCGCTATCCGGGGGTGGAACTGCGCCATATCCCGATCGGCGCCGGCCGCTTCGGCCTGATCGAGTGGAGCCTGAAGGTGCGCCGGCTGCTGCGCCAGCTGTACGCCGAGGGCCGCATCAGCGGCGTCAATTTCCATTTCCCGCCGCTGATCCCAGGCCTGTTCCTGCCGCGCGAGGTGCCGGTGCTGCTGACCGCGCACACCACCTACCTGGGCATGTCGGGCCGCTACTACGACCAGCCGCTGTTCCAGAGCCAGTGGGGCGCGCTGTCGCTGTGGATCAAGATGCGCATGGAGCACTTCATCTTCCGCCGCGTGCGCAGCGTGATCACATTGTCCGAACAGGGCCGCCAGGAAGTGCTGCGTTACGGTTACCGCGGGCCGATGGCCATCATTCCCAACGGCGTCGACCTGGCGCTGTTCGTGCCGGACCCGGCGGCGGTGCAGGACATCGACGTGCTGTTCTGCGGCCGCATCGAGCGCCGCAAGGGTAGCCGGCCGATGGTGGAGTTGTGTCAGCGCCTGGTGCGCGAGCAGCCCGGCATCCGCATCTGCATCGTCGGCTACGGCGACGACGACGCCTACGTCAAGGCCGAACTGGGCGGCCTGCCCGGCGTGCAGCTGACCGGCAAGGTGGCGTTCGCCGACATGGCCGGCTATTACCGCCGCAGCAAGCTGTACGTGTCGACCTCATACTACGAGGGCTTGCCGGGCACCTGTTTGGAAGCCATGGCCATGGGCTTGCCGGCGCTGGTGTTCGATTTCCTGTTTTACCGCGAGCTGGTGATCGAGGGCGAGACCGGCTGGCTGGTGCCGCCCAACGACCTGGCCGCGATGGCGCGGCAGGTGGGCGCGGCGCTGGCCGATCCGGCGCGCGCGCGCGCCATGGGGC
>NZ_SPVG01000099.1 GCF_004614165.1 Duganella callida
GACAGGGCCAGGCCCGCATGCCGCAAGGCGCGGCGCTGTTCGCCGGCGCCTGCGCCGGCTGTCACAGTACGGCGGCGCCGATGATCGCCACCGGCGGCCGGCCATCGCTGGCGTTGAGCACCGCCGTCGCCGGCGACCGCCCGGACAACCTGATACAAATCGTGCTGAACGGCGTGCCGTGGAAGGAGCCGCATCCCGCCACCTTCATGCCGCCGTTCGCCGCCACGCTGACCGATGAGCAGATCGCCGACATTGCAAACTACATCCGCGCCGACATCGCCCATCGTCCGGCCTGGAAGGATGTCGGCCAGCGCGTCACCGCCATCCGCAAGGAGAATCCATAATGAGCACCCTGATCGTCAACGGTGTCCGCCACACGCTGGACATCGATCCCTCCACCCCGCTGCTGTACGCCCTGCGCAACCAGCTGGAACTGAACGGCGCCAAATTCGGCTGCGGCATGGGCCAGTGCGGCGCCTGCACGGTGCTGCTGGACGGCCAGCCGGTATTCGGCTGCATCACGCCGGTATCGGCCTGTGAAGGCCGCAAGGTGCGCACCATCGAAGGACTGGGCAACGCCGCCCATCCGGGCCCGCTGCAGGCAGCTTTCATCAAGCACCAGGCGGCGCAGTGCGGCTACTGCATCGCCGGCATGGTGGTGCGCGCGCAATCGCTGCTGGAGCAGCATCCGCATCCGACCGAGGCGCAGATCCGCGCCTACATGGAGCCCAATCTGTGCCGTTGCGGCACCCACATGCGCATCATCGCCGCCATCAAAGAAGTGGCCGACGGAGGCAGGGCATGAAAGAACAGACTGTCGATTTGCGCCGTCGCGCCGTCCTCAGCGCCGGCGCGCTGGTATTGGGCTTCACGCTGCTGCCGCGCCGCGCGCTGGCCGAATTCAACGGCATGGGCGTGCCGCCCATCGCCAACAAGGATCTGGCGGGCAGCCTGCAGCGCACGCCGATGCTGGACGCCTGGATCAAAATCGCGCCGGACGGCAAGATCACAGTCTTCACCGGCAAGGTGGAACTGGGCACCGGCGTGCGCACCGCGCTGCTGCAGGTGGCGGCCGAGCAGCTGGACGTGGCGCCGGCCGCCATCAATTTCGTCACCGCCGACACCGGTTTGACGCCGAATGAGGGCTTCACCGCCGGCAGCCACACCATGGCCGACAGCGGCACCGCCCTGCTCAACGCGGCGGCGCAGGTGCGCGCGCTGGTGGTGCAGGGCGCGGCGGCACAGCTGAAAGTGAACGCCGCCGATCTGCGGACCAGCAACGGCGTGGTGATCGCGCCGGACGGTCGCAAGCTGCATTATGGCGAAGCGGTGCGCGGCGTCGACCTGCACCGCATGGCGCAGGTGCGCTCGCCGCTCAAGGAAGCCCACAGCTACAAGGTGATCGGCGCTTCGCTGCCGCGCGTCGACATCCCCGCCAAGCTGACCGGCGGCACCGCCTACGTGCAGGACATGCGCCTGCCGGGCATGGTGCATGCGCGCGTGGTGCGTCCGCCGGTGTACGGCGCACGCCTGCTGTCGGCCGATATCGAGGCCGCGCGCCGCATGCGCGGCGTGCTGAAGGTCCACGTGGACGGCAACTATCTGGCCGTCATCGCCGAGGACGAATGGCTGGCGGTGCTGGCCATGCGTGCGCTGTACGCCAGCGCCAGATGGTCGCGCGGCGCCACGCTGCCACAAGCGGCCGGCATCCACGCCACGCTGCGCGCCCTGCCCGCGCAGGATATCGTCATCGCCGACCAGCGCGGTCCCGCCGCCGATGTCGTCACCACGCTCAAGCGCCGCTACACCAAGCAGTACGTGCTGCACGGCTCCATCGGTCCATCCTGCTCGGTGGCGCTGCTGGAGGAAGGCACGATGACCGTCTGGACCCATACCCAGGGCGTCTATCCGCTGCGCGCGGCGCTGGCCGAGATGCTGTCCATGCCGCTGGACGCGGTGCGCTGCGTGCATACCGAGGGCGCCGGCTGCTACGGCCAGAATGGCGCCGACGACGTGGCCGCCGATGCGGCCCTGCTGGCGCGCGTCATGCCGGGCCGGCCGGTGCGCGTGCAATTGATGCGCGACCAGGAAAATCAATGGGAGCCCTACGCGCCGGCCATGAGCACCGCGCTGGCCGCCTCGCTGGACGCCGCCGGCCGGATCTGCGACTGGCAGTACGAACTGTGGAGCGGCTCGCATAACGAACGTCCCGGCAACGCCGGCAAGCTGATACCGGCGCAACTTCTGGCCAAACCGTTCGTCCCCAGCCCGTCGCAACCGATGCCGATGCCGGAGGGCGGCGGCGACCGCAATGCGATTCCGCTGTACACGCTGCCGAAAGCCAAAGTCACCAACCACTTCCTGCCGGTGACGCCGCTGCGTACCTCCGCCATGCGCTCGCTGGGCGCTCACATCAACCTGTTCGCCATCGAAGGCATGATGGACGAACTGGCCGCTGCAGCCAAGGCCGATCCGGTGGCATTCCGCTTGCGCCATCTCGACGACGCGCGCGGCCGCGAGGTGATACAGCGCGCCGCCCAGGCGTTCGGCTGGAACCAGCGCGAGCGCCGCCGCGATCACGGCTACGGCTTCGCCTTTGGCCAGTACAAGAACATCATGGCGTATGTGGCGCTGGCGGTGGAATTGCGCGTCGAGCGCAGCACCGGCGCGGTGCATATCCTGCGCGTGACGGCGGCCGTGGATTGCGGCCAGGGCGTGAATCCGGACGGCATCCGCAATCAGATCGAAGGCGGCATCCTGCAATCGTCCAGCTGGACCCTGTATGAAAAGCTGCAGTTCACGCCGGACGCCATCACCAGCGTCGATTGGGCGGCCTACCCCATCATGCGCTATTCGAACGTGCCGGAGAAAGTGGAAGTGATCCTGATCGACCGCCCCGGCGCGCCGTTGCTGGGCGTGGCCGAGGCGGCACAGGGCCCGATGGCGGGAGCATTGGGCAACGCGTTGGCCGATGCCACCGGCAGGCGGCTGTACGATCTGCCGCTGGCCGGTCCGCATTTAAAGAGCTAGCAGCTCCTCGATGAACGCCGCAAACGCCCGCGCCTTGGCGCTGGCCTTGCGGCCGGACGGGAACACCGCCCACAGGTCCACGTCCGGCAAAGTCCAGTCTTCCAGCACGCGTTGGATCCTGCCATCGGCCAGTTCCGGCGCGAACATCCATTCCGATACCACCGCCAGTCCCATATCGGCCAGCACGGCGGCGCGCACGCCTTCCGCCGCTGACACCCGCATGCGGCCTTCCAGCGACACCGGCTCCTGTTCCTCGTCACGCTGGAACAGACAAGTCTTGCCGCTGCCCGGGCGGCTGTAGACGATGGCCTGGTGCGCCACCAGCTCCGACGGATGCCGGGGCGTGCCGAAGCGTGCCAGGTAAGCCGGCGTCGCCAGCACCGCGCGCGGGCTGCGGCCGATGCGGCGCGCCGTCATGTCCGAATCGATCAGCGGCCCGATCCGCAGCGCCAGATCGGCGCCGCCTTCCATCAGGTCGATATTGCGGTCGTCCAGTACCACGTCCAGTTTCAGTTGCGGATGCTGGTCGAGAAAGCGCTGCAGGTACGGCATCACGTGCAGCCTCGCGAAAGTCACAGGCGCCGACACCACCAGCCGGCCACCCAGGCCGGTGCTGGCGCCGCGCGCGCTGTTGTCCGCTTCCGCCGCCGCGTCGAGCGCACGGCGCGCGCCCTGATAATAGGCCAATCCCGATTCGGTCGGCGCCAGGCCGCGATTGGACCGCAGCAGCAGCTTGACGCCCAGGCCGGATTCCAGCTGCGCCACCACTTTCGAAACAGCGGGCTGCCCGACGTTCAGGCGGCGGGCGGCCTCCGAAAAGGAGCCCGCCTCCACCACGTGGACCAGCGTTTCCATCGCCTGCCAGCGGTCCATGGCGCTCAGCCCAGCGCCGGATAATCGGTATAGCCGCGCTCCGTGCCGCCGTAGAACGAGAAGGGGTCGGGCGTGTGGTACGGGCCGCCGGCGGCGATGCGCGCCACCAGATCGGGATTGGCCACGTACAGCCGGCCGAACGCCACCATGTCGGCCTTGCCGTCCTCCACCAGCGCCTGCGCCTGTTCCGGCGTCAGGCCGGCGTTGGCGATCAGCGTGCCGCGGTAATTCGAGCGGATGATATCCAGGATGTTCGGCATATCCGCCGTGCCGCCCCAGGCGTTGGTGTCGGCGCCGTGGATGTAGCCGATGCCGTATTCGTCCAGCATGCGCGCGACGTAGCCGTAGGTTTCAGCCGCATCCGGATCGGTGGCGTTGTTATACGCCGCAAAGGGGGAAATGCGCACGCCGATACGGTTTTTCGGGAACACCTCCAGCACCGCTTCGATCACCAGGCGCAGGAAGCGGGCGCGGTTTTCCAAGCTGCCGCCGAATTCGTCGCCGCGCCGATTCACCAGCGGCGACAGGAACTGCTGCGGCAGATAGCCGTTGGCGGCGTGGATTTCGACGCCATCCAGTCCGGCGCGCTTCGCATTCTCCGCGCCACGGCGGAATTCGGCGATGGCGGCATACACCTCCTCATTCGTCATGGCGCGCGACGGCGACGCATAGATGCGGGTGTAATAGCCGTTGGCCATGGCGCCGTAGACCTGCAGCAGTCCCAGATCGTCGTTGTAACCGGAGGGGGACAGCGGCTCGGCGCCCTTCAGCAGCGCGTACGAACTTACGCGGCCGCTGTGCCACAGCTGCATGAACATCTTGCCGCCGGCGGCGTGCACCTGCTCGGTGACGCGACGCCAGCCCGCCACCTGGGCTTCGTTATGGATTCCCGGCGCCAGCTCGAAGGCGGCGGAATTCGGCGAGACATTGGTGGCTTCGGTGATGATCAGGCCCGCGCTGGCGCGCTGGCCATAGTATTCGGCGTTGAGCGCCACCGGCACGCCATCGGCGCCGGAACGTGCGCGCGTGATGGGCGCCATGGCGACGCGGTTGGCAAAGGTCAGATCGCCGATGGTGACGGCCTGCAGCAGCTTGGACATGGATGGCTCCAGTGAGTTGAACGATGCAGCCACTTTACCGGCGCCGAGACGCGGCGATAAGACAGCGCCGGACGCGAATACCTTTGCGTCAGACGCAAAAGCGCGCGTCGGCGGAAATCGGTGCTACATTGGCCGGATTCGATCCTTTGTCTTTATTTATGCCGGCAGCTTTCGCACCTAAAATCGATTCATCGATCACTCCTTTCCTCTGCCATCATGAAAACCAAACTGTTACCGGCATCCTTCTTTGCATTGACGCTCGGACTGGCCGAAACCGGCAACGCCTGGCGTTTCGCCCATAAGCTGTGGGCCTTGCCGCCGCTGGCGGGCGAAGTGCTGCAGGCGCTGGCCATTCTCTCCTTCCTGGCATTCGGCGCACTGTACCTGCACAAATGGATGGCGCACCGGGCCGCGGCGGCCGCCGAAACCCGCGATCCGGTGCAATCGGCCTTCCTGGCGCTGATTCCGGAATCGGTGATCCTGATCGCGCTGGCGCTGCAGCCGTACACGCCGACGGTGGCGGCGCCGCTGTTCTGGATCGGCTCCGCCGCCAACCTGGCGTATGGCGCCTGGCGCCTGGCCGCCAACTGGAGCCGCCAGCGCGAGGCTGCTCAGATCGTGCCGCCGCTGTACCTGCCCTACACCGCCAGCATATTGGTAAACGCCCTGGCCGCCGGCATCTTCGGCTACACCGACTACGGCTGGATGTTGTTCGGCATCGGCGGCATCTCGTGGCTGATCCTGGATTCGTCCATCACCCACCAGCTGATGAGCGGCGGCCTGGCGGACAAGACCCGCAACTTCATGGGTATCTACAGCGCGCCGCCGGTGGTGGCCCTGGTGGCCTACCAGGTGTTGAGCGGTCCTGACGCCAGCACCGCCGTCATGTATGCGTTGGCAGGTTACGCACTGTTCGTGTTCGCCGCTCTGGCGCTGGCCATGCCGTGGCTGGGCCAGCAGGACTTCGCTCCGGGCTACTGGGCTTACACCTTCGGCCTGGCCACACTGGCCCAGGGACTGATGCTGATGTCGGAACAAGTACACAACGCGATACTGGAAACCGTCGCCGCCGCGGCTTTCGGCGCCACCCTGCTGCTGGTGCTGTATGTGGCCTGGGGCTCGCTGCGCCTGCTGTCGCGCGGCGCCTACTTGCCGACGGCCCCGGCCGCACCTGTCGTCGCGGGACGCCCATCGTGAAAGCCCTGGCGCTCGTCATCTTCCCCGGCGTGCAGTCGCTGGACGTCTCCGGACCGATGGATGTCTTCGCCGAGGCCAACGGCTTCCTGCCGCCGGACCAGGGCTACCGCCTGGTCACGATAGGCACCGTGCCTTCGCCGATCCGCGCCTCCAACGGCCAGCTGCTGGTGGCGGATCTGGAGCTGGCCCAGGCCGGCCTCGACTACGACATCGTGCTGGCCGCCGGCGGCCCGCATCTGGCGCACGAACAGAACGACGCCCGCCTGTCCGCCTGGCTGCGCGAGGTGGCGCGGCAGGTGCCGCGCTACGGTTCCATCTGCACCGGCGCCTACCTGCTGGGCCGCGCCGGCCTGCTGGACGGCAGGCGCGCCACCACCCACTGGTCGGATGCCGCCAGACTGGCGGCCGACTTTCCGCTGGCGCAGGTCGAACATGACCGCATCCATGTGCGCGACGGCGGCCTGGTGACGTCGGCCGGCGTCACCGCCGGCATCGACCTGGCGCTGGCGCTGGTGGCGGAAGACCACGGCCCCGCAGTGGCCCTGGCCGCGGCCAAGCGCCTGCTGGTGCTGGCGCAGCGCCAGGGCGGGCAGTCGCAATTCAGCCCCTACCTGAGCGAAGCCACCGCGCCCGACGCGCTGGCCACGGTGATCCAGGGCTATGTGATGGACAATCTGGCGCAGGCGCTGTCGGTCGAACATCTGGCCGATGTCGCCGGCATGAGCACGCGCAATTTCGCCCGCCAGTTCGTCAAGGAGATGGGCGTGACGCCGGCAGAATTCGTCCAGCGCGCCCGCGCCGACGCCGCGCGCAATCTGCTGGAAGGCAGCGAGCTGCCGCTGAAGACCATCGCCTACCGCTGCGGCTTCGGCAGCGCGGCACGCATGCGGCTGGTGTTCGCGCAGCGCTTCGGCGTCACGCCCAACCAGTACCGCGACAGCTTCCGCGTCGGCTGACGCGACTCAGGCCACGCGCACGCCCCGCAGCAGCGCGTCCAGCCGGCACAGGTCCACCGGCTTGGTCAGGTGCGATTCGAAGCCGGCGGCCAGCGCCTGCTGGCGGTCCGCATCCTGGCCGTAGCCCGTCACCGCGAACAGATGCAGCGCGCCGGCCCCCGGCTGCTCGCGCAGGCGCATCGCCAATTCGTAGCCGTCCATGCCGGGCAGGCCGATATCGAGCAGGCCAATCTGCGGCCGGAACTGCGGCGCCAGCGCCAGCGCGTCGGGCGCGTTGAACACCACCCTGACCGTATGGCCCAGCAGTTCCAGGCCCTCGCCCAGCGCGCGCGCCGCATCCTCGTTGTCGTCCACCACCAGGATCGACAGACCGTGCGGCGCCGGCGCCGGCGCCGCACGCTCCGCGCCGCCACCGCTCTCGGCGCCGCGCTCCTGCAAGGCCGGCATGCGCACCGTGAACACGCTGCCCCTGCCCGCGCCGTCGCTGCGCGCCTCGACGCTGCCGCCATGCAGCTCCATCATGCTGCGCGCGATCGCCAGCCCCAGGCCCAGCCCGCCCTGCGAGCGGCTCAACGCCTGGCGCGCCTGCGTGAAGCGCTCGAACACGGAGCCGATCATCTCGGCCGAAATGCCCATGCCGTTGTCCGACACGTCGACCACCACCTGCCCGCCCTCGCGCCGCGCGCGCACGGCCAGGGCGCCACCCGGCTCGGTGTACTTGGCGGCGTTGTTCAGCAGGTTGGCCAGCACCTGCGCGCAGCGCCCCGGATCGGCCAGCACCGGCAGGCCGGTGGCCGGCACCTCAACCGTCAACTGATGTCGCTTCTGCTCGATCAGCGGGCTGGCGGTTTCGATCGCGCGCGTCACCACATCCGCCATTTCCACCACCTCGCGGTGCAGCTGTATCTTGCCTTCGGCCACGCGCGATACGTCCAGCAGGTCGTCCACCAAGGCCACCAGGTGCCTGGTCTGACGTTCGATCACGGCGCGTTCCTTGAGCGCGTAGTCGCCGCCGCGCATGCGCATCAGTTGCAGCGCGGTGACGATGGGCGCCAGCGGATTGCGCAGCTCGTGGCCCAGCATGGCCAGGAATTCGTCCTTGGCGCGGTTGGCCGCTTCCGCCGCCAGCTTGGCCCTGGCCAGCTCGGTCACCTCGAACGCCACCACGGCGACGCCCTGCGGGTTTCCCTCCTCGTCGAATAGCGGCTGGTAGACGAAATCGAAGCAGCACTGGGTGGGCTGCTGGTCCGGCGCGCGTTGCATCATCAGTTGCACCGAGCGGCCGACGTAGGGCTGGCCGCTGGACAGCACACCGTCCAGCAGTTCGTAGATGCCCTGCGCCGCCAGTTCGGGAAACGCCTGGCGGACGCTCCTGCCCAGCAGCGGACGCGGCCCCACCAACAGCTGGTAGTAATCGTTGGCCTGTTCGAACACGTGTTCCGGCCCATTGAGGATGGCGATCGCCACCGGCGCCTGGCTGAAGATGCTCTGCAGCCGGCGCGCGGCGGCATTTTCCACGACCCGCACGCGTTGGCGCAACCGCAGCACCTCGATGCGCGCCAGCAGTTCGCGGCCGGAAAAGGGCTTGACCAGGTAATCGTCTGCGCCGGCCTGCAATCCTTCCAGCCGCGCCTCCTCGCCGGCGCGCGCCGACAGCATGATGAACGGGATATCGCGCGTGGCCGGCTGCTTGCGCACCGCCGCCAGCAGGCCGAAGCCGTCCAGCTGCGGCATCATCACGTCGGACAGGATCAGGTCCGGCACCTCGTGCGCCAGTATTGCCAGCGCTTCCACGCCATTGGTGCAGACCTGCACCTGCCAGTGCGGTTGCAGCAGGCGGCGCAGGTAATCGCGCATGTCGGCGTTGTCGTCCACCACCAGCAGGCGGCCGTGGCGGTCGCCCTGCTCGACCGGCGCCGCGTCCTGCTGCACCCAGCCTTCCGCTTCCGCCACATAGGCCGCCACCGCCGCCGATGCCGCCGGCACGGATGGCTGGCGGTGGACCGGCGCCGTGTCCACCTGCGCGGCCGGCAGATGCGCGTGCCCCAGCGGGATCGTCACGCTGAACATGCTGCCGCTGCCCATTTCGCTCTGCACGCCGATCTGGCCGCCGTGCAGCGCCACCAGGTCGTGCACCAGCGCCAGGCCGATGCCCGAGCCCTCGTGCGTGCGCGAGCGCGCGCCCTCCACGCGGTGGAAACGCTCGAACAGATGCGGCAGCTGATCGTGCGGTATGCCGGTGCCGGTGTCCGCCACCTCCAACCGCAGTTGGCCGCCGGCGATGCGCTGGCGCACGCGGATGCCCCCTGCGAAGGTGAACTTGAACGCGTTCGACACCAGGTTCAGCACGATCTTCTCCCACATCGACGGATCGACATACACCGGCTGCGCCAGCGGCGGGCAATCGACGTCCAGTGTCAGGGCGGCGTTTTCGACGGCTGAACGGAAGCTGCTGGCCAGGTCGGTGGTCAGCGCGCCCAGTTCGACCGCGGCGAAATGCGCCTGCGCGCGGCCGGCCTGCACGCGCGAGAATTCCAGCAGCGTGTTGACCAGCTTTTGCAGCCGCAGTGCGTTGCGATGGACGATCTCCAGGCGCTGGCGCTGTACCACCGGCAGTTCGGCGCCGGTATCCTGCAGCGCATCCTGCACGGGCCCCAACAACAGCGTCAGCGGGGTGCGGAATTCGTGGCTGACATTGCCGAAGAACTGGGTCTTGGCGCGGTCCACCTCGGCCAGCATCTCCACCCGCAGCCGTTCGTCTTCGGCGGCGCGGGCCTGGAGGATGGCATTGCCGGTCTGCGTCGCCAGCAGTTCCAGGAAGCTGCGGTAATCGGTGTCCAGATGACGCGCCGCACTTACCCCCAGCACCAGCGCGCCGGCGGCCTGGGTGGCGCCCGACGCCAGCAGCGGCAGGACCAGCGCCTCGCGCAAGGACTGCTGCGCCAGACCGGGCGGCAGTCCGGCGGGGACGGCGTCCGCATCCCAGGCGACGCGCCGCGGCGCCAGGTCGGCGATCACCGCATCGACCTGGAACAAGCTGCGCGCACCGTCGATCTGCGCATGCGTGGCCTGCTGCAGCCGACCCGCGCCGTCGCCATCCGCCAGATACAGCTGAGCGAACGGCACGTCATCCGGGTTGCCGGAAATCGCATCGATGGCGATCGCGCAGGCGCCGTGCAGCGTCTTCTCCTGCAGCGTGCGCGCATTCAGTTCCGACAGCGTGCGCAGACGGCGCGCGTTCAGGTGGCGGCTGGTGACGTCCAGATTGGGGCAGAACAGGCCGGCCACATTGCCCGATTCGTCGCGGATCGGACTATAGGAAAACGAATAAAACACCTCTTCCAGGATGTCGCCGCGGCGCATGAACAGCCGCGTGTCGTCAGCCATGACCGCCTCACCATTGCCGAACACCCGGTCCACCAGCGGGCCGCACACCTCCCAGATCTCGGCCCAGACCTCGATCATCGGCCGCCCCAGCGCCCACGGATGCTTGGATTTGCTCAGCACATCGATGTAGGCGTCGTTGTATAAAAACGTCACTTCCTCGCCCCAGCCCAGCCACATCGGCTGCGGCGAATTGAGCATCAGGCTGATCACGGTTTTCAGGCTGTTCGGCCAGGCGCCGATCGGTCCGAGCGGGGTGGCGGTCCAGTCGTGCGCCCAGATCAGGGCGCCCAGCTCGCCGGGGGCCGCCAGGAAGCGCGGGAGATTGGTGGACGATGCGGCGTACAGTGTCATGGGCGGACGCAGTAAAATTCATGAATAACAATATTTCTAGCCTATCATGTTCAGCCCGGCAGCAGCGCCGATTTGACTTTGGCGCCGCCGCCCCCATTTGCCTGCCTATGACGAAAGCGCCCAAAGCCGCCGGCCAGTATCGCTTCCATCCCGCCGTGGCGGAGTGGTTCGATACCGCGTTCGCGCAGGCGACCGAGGCGCAGCGCCGCGCCTGGCCGCTGATCCAGGCCGGTCAGACCACGCTGATCGCCGCGCCCACCGGTTCCGGCAAGACCCTGACCGCCTTCCTCGCCGCCATCGACGCGCTGGTGCGCGAAAGCGCCGCCGCGCCCCTGCCGGACGAGACACGGGTACTGTACGTGTCGCCGCTGAAGGCGCTGTCCAACGATATCCGCGTCAACCTGCTGGCGCCACTGGAAGGTATCGGGCGCGCGCTCGAGGCGCACGGCCTGCCGCCGCACGGCATCCGCGCCGCCGTGCGCACCGGCGACACCACCCAGGCCGAGCGCAACGCCATGCGCCGCCGCGCGCCGCACATCCTGGTGTCGACGCCGGAGTCGCTGTACGTGCTGCTGGGTTCCGACAGCGGCCGGGCCATGCTGTCCAAGGTGCGCACGGTGATCGTCGACGAGATCCACGCCGTCGCCGGCAGCAAGCGGGGCAGCCATCTGTCCCTCAGCCTGGAGCGGCTGGATGCGCTGTGCGGCCGGCCGCCGGTGCGCGTCGGCCTGTCGGCCACGCAGAAGCCGATATCGGCGGTGGCGCAGTTCCTGGCCGGCGCCGGCCGCGACTGCGCGGTGGTGGACGTCGGCCACGTGCGCGCGCGCGACCTGAACCTGGAACTGCCGCCGGTACCGCTGGAGGCGGTGATGGCCAACGACGTCTGGGAGCGCGTCTACGACCGCCTGGCCGAGCTGACCGTCATGCACCGCACCACGCTGATCTTCGTGAACACGCGGCGCATGGCCGAGCGCATGGCGCGCCATCTGGCCGACCGCCTGGGCGGCGAGCGCGTGGCGGCGCACCACGGCAGCCTGGCCAAGGAATCCCGGCTCGACGCCGAACAGCGCCTGAAGCGCGGCGAACTGCAGGTGCTGATCGCCACCGCCTCGCTGGAGCTGGGCATCGACATTGGCGACGTCGACCTGGTGTGCCAGATCGGCTCGCCGCGCAGCATCGCCTCCTTCCTGCAGCGCGTCGGCCGTTCCGGCCACTACGTCGGCGGCATGCCCAAGGGGCGGCTGTTCCCCACCTCGCGCGACGACCTGGTCGAATGCGCGGCGCTGCTGGACTGCGTGCGCCGCGACGAACTGGACGCCCTGCGCGTGCCGCCCGCGCCGCTGGACGTGATGGCGCAGCAGATCGTGGCCGAAGTCGCGTGCCGCGAATGGGGCGAGGACGCGCTGTTCGATCTGCTGCGGCGCGCCGCGCCCTATGCCGGATTGGAGCGCCGGCGCTACGACGAGGTGCTGCACATGCTGACCGACGGCTACACCAGCCGCCAGGGCGTGCGCGGCGCCTATCTGCACCACGACACCGTCAGCCGCACCTTGCGCGGACGGCGCGGCGGCAAGATGACGGCCGTGATGTCGGGCGGGACGATTCCGGACAACGCCGATTACACCGTGCTGCTAGAGCCCTCCGGCCAGAACATCGGCACCGTGCACGAGGACTTCGCGGTCGAAAGCCTGGCCGGCGACGTCTTCCAGCTCGGGAACACATCCTACCGCATCCAGCGCATCGAGTCCGGCAAGGTGCGGGTCGAGGACGCGCACGGCGCCGCGCCCAACATCCCGTTCTGGATCGGCGAGGCGCCCGGACGCACCGATGAACTGTCGATCGGCGTGGCGCGCCTGCGCGCGGAAATCGACCATCTGCTGGCCGCCGCGCCGGACGGCGAGGCCGCGATCGAAAGCGTCGTGGGCTGGCTGGGCGAGCACCTGGGCCTGCGCGACGACGCCGCGCGCCAGATCGCCGACTACCTGGCCCGCTCGCGCGCCGCGCTGGGCGCCCTGCCCAGCCGCGACACGCTGGTGATGGAACGCTTCTTCGACGAATCGGGCGGCATGCAGCTGGTGATCCACGCGCCCTACGGCAGCCGCGTCAACCGCGCCTGGGGACTGGCGCTGCGCAAGCGCTTCTGCCGCACCTTCAACTTCGAGCTGCAGGCGGCGGCCACCGAGGATGCGATCGTGCTGTCGCTATCGGAAAGTCACAGTTTTCCGCTCGACGAGGTGTGGCGCTATCTGAAGTCGGCCACGGCCGAGCACATCCTGATCCAGGCGTTGCTGGACGCGCCGCTGTTCAACGTGCGGTGGCGCTGGAACGCCACCACGGCGCTGGCCCTGCCGCGCTTCACCGGCGGCCGCAAGGTTGCACCGCAACTGCAGCGCATGAAGAGCGACGACCTGCTGGCCGCCGTCTTCCCCGACCAGGCGGCCTGCCTGGAAAACATCGTCGGCGAACGCGAGCTGCCCAGCCATCCGCTGGTCGACCAGACGCTGGACGATTGTCTGCACGAGGCCATGGACAGCGAAGCCTGGCTGGCCCTGCTGCGCCGCATGGAAGCGGGCGAAGTGCGCCTGCTGTCACGCGACCTGCCGGCGCCGTCGCCGCTGGCGATGGAAATTCTCAACGCCCGCCCCTACGCCTTCCTCGACGACGCGCCGCTGGAAGAGCGCCGCACCCAGGCCGTGATGAACCGCCGCTGGACCGATCCGGCCTCCACCGACGACCTGGGCGCGCTGGACAGCGGCGCCATCGCCGCCGTGGCCGGGGAGGCCTGGCCGTCACCGCGCAACAGCGACGAGATGCAGGAAGCCCTCATGTCGCTGGCCGCGATCACGCAGGCGGAAGCGGCCGCGCGGGAAGGCTGGCCGGGCTGGCTGCAATCGCTGGCGGACAGCGGTCGCGCCACCCGCCTGCGCAGCCGCGATGCCGATCTGTGGACCGCGCTGGAACGCCTGCCCTGCGTACAGGCGGCCTATCCGGACGCCGGCGCCACGCCTCCGCTGCAAGCACGCGACAACGGCGAGGAGTGGTCGCGCGACACGGCATTGGTCGAGATTCTGCGCGCGCGGCTGAGCGGCTTCGGCCCGCAGACCGTGGCCGCGATAGCCGGACCGCTGGCGCTGAGCGCTTCCACCGTCACCATCGCCCTGACGCAGCTGGAGAGCGAGGGCTACGTCATGCGCGGCCGTTTCACGCCCGGCACCACGGCGGAGGAATGGTGCGAACGCCATCTGCTGGCGCGGATACACCGCTACACCATCCGCAGCCTGCGGCGCGAGATCGAACCGGTCGAGCGCCAGGACTTCATGCGCTTCCTGTTCGAGTGGCAGCACCTGGCGCCGGACACGCAACTGCAGGGCGAGGACGCGCTGCCGCAGGCGCTGGCGCAGCTTGAAGGCTTTGAAGCCGCCGCCGGCGCCTGGGAAAGCGAGCTGCTGGCGGCGCGCGTCAAGGACTATTCCTCGCTGTGGCTGGACGATTTGTGCCGCGCCGGCAAAATCGTCTGGACCCGCGTCGGCGCGCCGGCCAGCGCCAGCGGCGGCCCGGTGCGCAGCACGCCGCTGGTGCTGCGCAC
>NZ_SPVG01000168.1 GCF_004614165.1 Duganella callida
GCCGTCGGGCCGCGCCGCCTGCCAGCGCGCTTCGAGGAAGTCTTCGACCGCCGCCAGCCGCGCCGGGTCGCTGCCCGCCGCCAGCACAGTCTCCGCCCATGCCTGCCATGCCGCGCCCAACTGGGCCACCGGCGCCCAGCGGTCGACCCAGGCCGAGACATCGACGCCGCTCAGCGCGTGTAGCGCCTGCGGGTACAGCATCACGATCAGCATCCGTACGGGGCCGGGATTGTAGGTGGTCAGCGGCCGCGTTTGCGGCCCGCAGAACACCACCCGGATGCGCTGCTGCGGCGCGCCGGCCGGTTGCACCACCTGCGCTTCGCCCTCGATGTAAAACGTGATCGAACAGTGCGGCGTGGCCGGATAATGGTTGTAACGGTCGCCCGCTTCGCGCAACGGCGCCTCCACCGTGCTGCGGACGATGCAGGCGCGCACGCAGGACGCCAGGCTCTTGCGCGGGAGAATCAGGCGGGTGGGCTGTTCCATGCACCTAGTGTAAACCAAAGCGGGATGTCGGAAACGTTCAATACTTCCGCCGTCCGCCGCCGCACACTGAGGCTACCATCGAGACAGGAGCCCGTTATGCAGACCACGATCGCCGCCGCTGACACCGCCCCGCGCCACATGCGCGATCTGCCCGGCCCGCAACCGTGGCCGCTGGCCGGCAACCTGCCGCAGATGACGCCGCTGCGCCGGCATCAGGATGTCGAGGCGTGGAGCCGCCAATACGGCCCGTTGTTCAGGATCAGCTTCGGCAACACGCCGATCCTGGTGGTGGCCAGCCATGAACTGGTCAACGCCGTGCTGCGCGACCGGCCGGACGGTTTCCGCCGGCCGTCGATCACGGAAGCGATATCCAGTGAAATGGGCGGCCGTCCCGGCGTCTTCATGGCGGAAGGCGCGGCGTGGCGCGACCAGCGGCGCATGGTGATGGCGGCGCTGTCACCGCATGCCGTCAAGGCTTACTTTCCGTCGCTGGTGTCGGTGGCGCTGCGCCTGCGGCAGCGCTGGCGGCAGGTCGCTGGCGACATCGATCTGGCGGAAGATCTGAAACGCTACAGCGTGGACATCATCGCCGGCCTGGCCTTCGGCACCGAAGTCAACACCATCGACGGCGGCGAGGATGTGATCCAGCGCCACATGGACGTGATACTGCCGGCCGTGGCGCGCCGCTCGATGTCGCTGTTCCCGTACTGGCGCTACGTCCGGCTGCCGCAGGACCGCCTGTTGGACGCCAGCGTCGCGGCCCTCAACCGCGAAGTGGACCTGCTGATCGCCGCCGCCCGCGCGCGGCTGAGCGCCGATCCGGCACGCCGCGCACGGCCGGCGAATCTGCTGGAAGCGATGATCTGCGCGGCCGATGAAGGCGGCAGCGGCGTCGATGACCGGGCCGTGGCGGGCAACGTCACCACCATGCTGCTGGCCGGCGAGGACACCACCAGCAACACGCTGGCGTGGATGCTCTACCTGCTGCATCAGCACCCCGCCGCCATGGCCAAGGCGCGCGCGGAGGTCAGGCGCGTGGCGCCCGATCCGCAGCTGTTCTCTGTCGAACAAATGGATGCGCTGGATTACATCGACGCCTGCGCCCAGGAAGCCATGCGTCTGAAACCGGTGGCGCCTTTCATCCCGCTGGAAGCCCTGCGCGATACGGTGGTGGGCGACGTGCGGGTGCCCAAGCATGGCCTGGTCTGGTGCGTGATGCGCAACGACAGCGTATCGGAACAGCACGTGGCGCAGGCGGCGGAGTTCGATCCCGAGCGCTGGCTGCGGCGCGGCGATCAGGCGCTCGACAAACATGTCTCGATGCCGTTCGGCGCCGGCGTGCGCACCTGTCCCGGACGTTATCTGGCGCTGCTGGAAATCAAGCTGGCCACGGCCATGTTGCTGTCAAGCTTTGAGATCCAGTCGATCGCCACCGCCGACGGCGACGAGCCGGAGGAATTGATGGGTTTCACCATGTCGCCGATCGGCCTGCGCATGCGCTTACAACACTCCTGAGTTGAAAGGCGGTGTTCCATGCTAGGCTGATTCCGCCCACATGGAGGACACCGATGCGGTTCAAATTTCAGACCAAGCGCCACGGCCGCTGCTTCGCCGAAGCCGAGCATGAAGACGACCACATCGAGGTGGTGATCTGGTTCGACGAGAATGTCTCGGCCAAGAAAGTGGAGTACATCCTGCACATCGAGGACAAACCCCTGCCGCGGCAGATCCCGGAAGGCGGCGCGCTGCAGGATGCCGCCCTGATCGCCATCAACCACTTCGAGGCGATGAAAACCAGGGACGGCGACCAGTTCGAAATGCACTGCGGCCGCAAGACCGCGCGCTGGCGCGGCACGATCTACAACAAGATGGGCGGTTAGACGAGATGCGCGGCGAAGCCGCTGCGCCCGGGCGCGATATCCTCTTTCAGCGTCATCTCGGGGATCTGATAATCACCGCCGTTCTGCTGGCGGAACGGGATGGGCGCCGTGGTCGCCAGCGTATCGAGACGCTGTCCCAGCTGCTCGCGAACCGCCGCAAAGCGCGCCTCATCCATCGTGCCGGTCCGATAGACCAGGAATGGCGGCAGCACCGCCATGCCAGGGAAGTACAGGATGCCATGATGGATAGGGAACAGCAGATCCTCGATGGCGCCGTTGATGCCGCGCGGGCTGTAGTGCGGCTCCCAGCCGCCGGCCGTCACCATCAGCATGGCGCGCTTGCCGGCCAGCGTGCCTTCACCATAACGATCGCCCCAGCGCACATCGGAATGCTCGCCGACGCCGTAGCCGAAGCCGTAGGTATAGACGCGCTCCACCCAGCCCTTCATGATGGCCGGCATGGAGAACCACCATAGCGGAAACTGGAAGATCACCGTGTCGGCCCACAGCAGTTTTTCCTGCTCGCGCAGGATATCCGCGCGGTGATGCACCTGTTCGGGAATCTCGGCCGCTTGCAGCGTGGCGTTCCATTCCATGGCGTACAGGTCGGAGACCCGCACCGTGTGGCCGGCGCCTTGCAGGCGTGCGACGGCGAAGTCCTTGAGGGCGGCATTCAGCGAATGCGCATCGGGATGGGCGTAGACGATCAGGATATTCATGTTGATGGGCTCCGAAAAACCTCAGCATAGCCAGCACTCAGGTATAGTGGAAATGAATTCCCCGGATACCAGCTATAGTCATGAATAATCTTCACCGCATGGACCTGAACCTGCTGCTGACGCTGGACGTGCTGCTGGCCGAGCACAATGTCACACGCGCGGCGCAGCGGCTGCATTTGTCGCAGCCGTCGATCAGCGTGCAGCTGGCCCGGCTGCGCGAACTGTTCGGCGATCCGCTGCTGCTGCCCGGGCCGCGCGGCATGCGGCCGACCGCGCGGGCCGAGGCGCTGCGCGAGCCCTTGCGACAGGCGCTGGAGGCGCTGGGCCACGCCATCGCCGTCGAAGCGCCTTTCGATCCGGCTGGCGCCACGCATACCTGGCGCGTGGCCGCCAGCGATTACGGCGAATCCACCGTCGTGCTGCCGGCCATGGCGGGGCTGCGCGCCGCAGCGCCGGGCACGCGGCTGGCGGTGCTGGAACTGGCGCCGCCGCGGATTGCGCGGCAGGCGGAGCAAGGCATCATCGACCTGGCCCTGCATACCGGCGAGGAAGCGCCGCCGGGCATGCGTCACCGGCTGCTGTTCCATGAACGCTACGTCCTCGCCGCGCGCGCGCAGCATCCGCGCCTGAAGCGCAAGCCGACGCTGAAGCAGTTCTGCGAGCTGGAACACGTGATCGTCTCGCCGGATGGCGGCGGCTTCAGCGGCGTCACCGATCAGGCACTGGCGCAGGCCGGGTTGAGGCGGCGCGTGGTACTCTCGGTGCCGCACTTCCTGTTCGTGATTTCGGCGCTGCTCAGCACCGACCTGGTGGCGATGCTGCCGGAACGGCTGATGCGCGGCAATGCCGCCTTGCGCGCGGTGGCGCCGCCGCTGGAAGTGCCGGGCTACGACATGGCCATGCTGTGGCACGAGCGCGCGCACCGCGATCCGGCGCACCAATGGCTGCGTGAGCACATCATGGCGAGCATCTGAAAGGAGAACCCTGTGAAGACACGGACGGCCAGTTGCAGCTGCGGCCAGTTGAGCATCACGGTGCATGGCGAGCCGCGCGGCGTGGGCATCTGCCACTGCCTGGCGTGCCAGCGCCGGACGGGCAGCGTGTTTGCCGCGCTGGCCGGTTTCAACGCGCCTTACACGGTGAACGGCAGGGCGACGGAATACCTGCGCACCGGCGACCAGGGCGCGCAATTCCTGTTCCGCTTCTGCCCGGTGTGCGGCAGCACCGTGTATCACACAGAGATCGGCTACGACGACAAAGTCAGCGTCGCAGTCGGCGCCTTCGCCGACCCGCAATTCCCACCGCCGACCGTCTCCATCTACGACAACCGCCGCCACGCGTGGGTTCAGCTACCTTCTGACGCCAAAGTATTCAGCAAAGATCCTTAGGCAGATCAATACGCCTACTCCAGTCGTCAATACCATCCTATGAAGCATTTACTTCAAGGAGGCATTGATGACAATCCTTTTTTTGCGCGTAAAATCAGCACATGCGCACCGTTGTTGAAACGGATGTGTTTATCCGCTCTGCGGCCGAGATATGGAATGATGCTGAGCGTGTTGAGTTCATCACCTGGATTGCAGCGCATCCACAGGCAGGCACCGTGATTCCCGGCAGCGGAGGATGCCGCAAGGTGCGCTGGTCGCGTCCCGGCCGTGGCAAGCGTGGCGGCGCCCGCGTTATTTATTTTTGCGCAGCGAATGGAGTTATCTGGTTACTGATCGTCTACACAAAGTCCAGATTGGATAAGCTGCCCGCCGATTTTTTGGCCAGGCTGCGAAAGGAAATCGAAAATGCCATCTGAAAAAGAAAAATTTCAGCAAGACTTATTGGAGTCGGTCAGGCAAATGCGCGCCGGACAGGCGGGACGCGTGACCAAAATTCATCTCAGCAGCGGCGCACCAGTCACAGTCGATATCTCGCTACAGCTGGCCACTGACGTAATCGAACGCTGGAAAGCCAGTGGCCCTGACTGGCAGCTTCGCATGGCGAAGCTGCTGACTGAAGGCACACCATAAAAAAACGGCGCCGCAGCGCCGTTCCTGCTGTTAGCCGCGCAGGCTGCTGGCCGCTTTGGCCAGTTCGGTGATCTTGTCCCATTCGCCGTTAGCGATCAGGTCTTTCGGCGTCAGCCAGGAACCGCCGACGCAGGCGACGTTCTTCAGCTTGAGGAACTGTGGCGCGGTCTCGATCGAGATGCCGCCGGTCGGGCAGAAGGTCACGTCCGGCAGCGGACCGGCGATGCCGTTCAACATGCCGACGCCGCCCGCCGGCACCGCCGGGAACAGTTTCAGCTGCTTGAAGCCCTGCTCGCGCGCCACCATCACTTCCGACGGCGTCATCACGCCCGGCAGCAGCGGCAGGCCGCTGCTCTTGGCGGCGGCGATCAGCGCCGGCGTCAGGCCCGGCGACACGCCGAACACCGCGCCCGCATCGCGCGCGGCGGCGAATTCTTCCGGCTGCGTCAGCGTGCCGACGCCGACGATCGCGCCTTCCACCGCGGTCATGGCCTTGATCGCGCCCAGGCCGTGCGGGGTGCGCAGCGTCACTTCCAGCACGCGGATGCCGCCGGCCACCAGCGCCTTCGCCAGCGGGACCGCATGTTCAGGTTCGTCAATCGCGATCACCGGGATCACGGCCGAAGTACGCATAATGTCGAGCAGAGTCATATCAGGCTTCTTTCTTGGTCGAGAAATCTTCGTCGGAACCCGGCACGGTATTGCCGACCGGGTCTTTGTCGTGCAGGCCCACGGTGGTGCCGATCGGCGACGGCAGCGGGAAGGTGGTGGCGCCCTTCTCGGCTTCGCACACGCTGTTGCGGAACATGGAGAACAGTTCGCGGCCCATGCCGATCTGGTTGACCGACATGTCGGCATGCGCCATTGCGCGCGCATGCCAGACCTTGGATTCCACCAGCGCTTCCAGCGTGCCGGTTTCGGCGCAGACCTTGATGATGTCGCCGTCGCGCACCAGGCCCAGCGGACCGCCGGCCAGGATCTCCGGCGACACGTGGATCGCCGCCGGCACCTTGCCCGACGCGCCGGACATGCGGCCGTCGGTCACCAGCGCCACCTTGCGGCCGGCGTCCTGCAGGTTGGCCAGCGCCGGGGTCAGCGCGTGCAGTTCCGGCATGCCGTTGGCGCGCGGGCCCTGGAAGCGGATCACGGCCACGAAGTCGCGGTCCAGCTGGCCGGCCTTGTAGGCGTCCATGAAGTCTTCCTGCGAGTTGAACACCAGCGCCGGCGCTTCCACCGTGCGGTGCTGCGGCTTGACGGCCGAGACCTTCATCACGGCGCGGCCCAGGTTACCCTGCACCAGCACCATGCCGCCGTCCGCCGAGAACGGGTTGCCGTGCTTGCGCAGCACCTTCTCGTCGGCCGATTCGGCCGGCGAGTCCTTGAACACCACGCCCTCGCTACCTGGCGCGCCCTGGCCCAGGAACGGCTCGGCGCAGTGCTTGCGCAGGCCCTTGCCGAGGATGGTGGTGACGTCGTCGTGCAGCAGGCCCGCGTCCAGCAGTTCGCGGATGACGAAACCGGTGCCGCCGGCGGCGTGGAAGTGGTTCACGTCGGCTTCGCCGTTCGGGTAGATGCGGCACAGCAGCGGCACCACCTTCGACAGCTCGTCGAAGTCGTTCCAGTCGATCACGATGCCGGCCGCCTTGGCGATCGCCACCAGGTGCAGCGTGTGGTTGGTGGAACCGCCGGTGGCCAGCAGCGCGACGATGGCGTTGATGATGGCCTTCTCGTCCACCACGTGGCCGACCGGGAGGTATTCGCCGCCCTGGTCGGTGATCACGGCGGCGCGCTGGGCGGCGGCCTTGGTCAGCTCATCGCGCAGCGGCGTGTTGGGGGTGATGAAGGCGGCGCCCGGCAGATGCAGGCCCATGACTTCCATCAGCATCTGGTTGCTGTTGGCGGTGCCGTAGAAGGTGCAGGTGCCGGCGCTGTGGTAGGACTGCGATTCGCCTTCCAGCAGTTCGGCGCGGCCAACCTTGCCCTGGGCGTACAGCTGGCGGATCTTGGCTTTTTCGGAATTCGACAGGCCGGTGGTCATCGGGCCGGCCGGCACGAACACGGCCGGCAGGTGGCCGAAGTGCAGCGCGCCGATCAGCAGGCCCGGCACGATCTTGTCGCACACGCCCAGGTACAGGGCGGCGTCGAACATGTTGTGCGACAGCGCCACGGCGGTGGCCATGGCGATGGCGTCGCGCGAGAACAGCGACAGTTCCATGCCCGGCTGGCCCTGGGTCACGCCGTCGCACATGGCGGGCGTGCCGCCGGCGAATTGCGCCACCGCGCCGACTTCGCGCACGGCTTGTTTGATAATTTCAGGGAAACGCTCGAACGGCTGGTGCGCCGACAGCATGTCGTTGTAGGCCGAGACGATCGCCACCGACGGCTTTTTGATTTCCTTCAGCGCCAGCTTGTCGTTGGCGGGGAAGGCGGCAAAGCCATGCGCGAGGTTGGTGCAGGCCAGCGTGCCACGCTGCGGGCCTTTGACGCGGGCGGCTTCGAGGTGCGCCAGGTAGGCGCCCCGCGAAGGCTTGCTGCGCTGAATAACGCGGTTGGTGACAGTTTCCAGGACTGGATGCAACGCCATGATCGTTCCTTATGAATGAATTCCGTGAAATTTTACTACAAAATTCGCCAGCCGACCGGCTTTTCTATAATGCAGGCCGGCGCGCGAGGGGCGCCGCGGGTCGCCCGCCAAGTGATAAAATAGTCGCTTCCTGATCGGATTCGTAGTGAATTTACCGGATTTTCCTGTATCATTCCGACATCCTTCCTCATCTTACACAGATCACGACGCCCAACCTATGCGCCAGCCTGCCCTGACCTCCACCGCCAGCTTCCAAGCCCTCGCCACCCACGCCGCCGACGCCAGACACTGGCAATTGCGCCAGCTGTTCGCCGCCGACGCGCAGCGCTTCCCCAAATTCACGGTCGACGCGGCCGGCCTGTTCCTCGACTATTCCAAGAACCGGCTGGATGCCACCACCGTTCAGCTGCTGCTGGACCTGGCCCGCGAGCGTGGCGTGGAGCGCCAGCGCGACGCCATGCTGAGTGGCGAGAAGATCAATCTTACCGAACATCGCGCCGTGCTGCACACGGCCCTGCGTTTGCCGCGAAGCAAAGACCTGACCGTGGACGGCCAGAACGTCACCGCCGACGTCCACGCGGTGCTGGATCAGGTCAAGGATTTCACCGACCGGGTGCGCAGCGGCGCCTGGACCGGCTACACCGGCAAGGCCATCACCGACGTGGTCAACATCGGCATCGGCGGTTCCGACCTGGGGCCGAAGATGGCGGTGCTGGCGCTGCGCTCGTACGCGCATCCGCGCCTGAACATGCATTTCGTCTCCAACGTCGACGGCCATGACATGGACGCGGCGCTGGCCAGGGTCGATCCGGAGACCACGCTGTTCATCATCGCCTCCAAGACTTTCACCACCGCCGAGACCATGCTCAACGCGGGCACCGCGCGTAACTGGTTCCTGTGCAACGGCGGCAAGGAAAGCGACCTGGCGCGCCACTTCGTCGCCGTGTCCACCAACACCAGGGCGGTGGCGGCGTTCGGCATCGACACCGCCAACATGTTCCCGTTCTGGGACTGGGTGGGCGGCCGCTACTCGGTGTGGTCGGCCATCGGTCTGCCGGTGGCGCTGGCGGTGGGTTTCGGCTACTTCGCCGATTTCCTGGCCGGCGCGCACGCCATGGATGAACACTTCCGCGAAGCGCCGCTGGAACAGAACATGCCGGTGCTGCTGGCCATGGTCGGCTTCTGGAACCGCCAGTTCCTCGACGCGTCCTCGCTGTCGATCGCGCCGTATCACCAGGACCTGAACCGCTTCCCGGCCTACCTGCAGCAGCTGGACATGGAGAGCAACGGCAAGCGCATCACCCGCGGCGGCGCCGAGGTCGATACCGTCACCTGCCCGGTAGTCTGGGGCGAGTGCGGCACCAACGCGCAGCACGCCTACTTCCAGCTGCTACACCAAGGCACCGACGTGACGCCGATCGACTTCATCGCGGCCCTGCGCGCCACCCACGACCTGGCCGGCCACCACGATGCGCTGCTGGCCAACTGCTTCGCGCAGTCGGAAGCCTTCATGACCGGCAAGACCGCCGACGAGGTGCGCGCCGACCTGGCCGGCCAAGGCCTGAGCGAGGCGGAGGTCGAGGCGCTGGTGCCGCACAAGACCTTCCCCGGCAACCGTCCGTCCAACACCATCCTGATGGATCAGCTGACGCCGACCACGCTGGGCGCGCTGATCGCGCTGTACGAGCACAAGACCTTTGTGCAGGGCGTGATCTGGGACCTGAACAGCTTCGATCAGTGGGGCGTGGAGCTGGGCAAGGTGCTGGCCAAGAACATCCAGGCCGAACTGACCGGCGAGGTGAAACCGGAACGCCACGACAGCTCCACCAATGGCCTGATCTTCATGGCGAAGGCGGCGCAACACATATGAGCAAACACGATATCCAGGTAGCTTACGACGCCGTCATGCAGACCGGCGAGTGCCCGCTGTGGCATGCGCAGGAGCAGGCGCTGTATTGGGTCGACATCCCGGCCTTCACCGTGCACCGGCTCGATCCGGCCAGCGGCGCGCACCGCGCGTGGAAGCTGGACAGCGAACCGGCCGCGCTGGCCATCAGCGACCAGGGCGGCCTGATCGTCGCCATGCGCAGCGGCTTGGCGCACCTGAACACCGGCAGCGACGAGGTGCGGCTGACCAGCATCGCCGCCGCGCCGTACGACATGGCGATCACCCGCTTCAATGACGGTCACGTCGATCCGGCCGGCCGCTTCTGGGTCGGCACCATCTACGAGCCGCGCGACAAGCCGGCCGCCGAGATGTACGTGCTGGAACGCGGCGAACTGCGCAAGGCCTGGTCGGGCGGCATGACCAACTCCAACGGCCTCGGTTTCAGCCCGGACCAGCGGACCATGTACCACGCCGACACCGCCGCCCACCGCGTCTCGCGCTACGACTACGACGCCGCCAGCGGCACCGTGGACAACCAGCGCCTGCTGCACCAGTTCTCGGCCGATAAGGCCAACAACTACGGCGGCCGTCCCGACGGCGCCGCCGTCGACAGCGAAGGCAATTACTGGGTGGCGATGTTCGAGGGCGCGCGCATCGTCAAGCTGTCGCCGCAGGGCGCGCTGCTGGACCAGATCGCGCTGCCGGTGCGCTGCCCGACCATGCCGTCGTTCGGCGGGCCGGATCTGCGCACGCTGTACGTCACCAGCGCCGGCGCGCGGCCGGCGCCGGAACTGGAACAGTATCCGCTGAGCGGCAAACTGCTGGCGATCAGCATGGATGTCGCCGGCCGCGAAGAGCCGGCCTACCGCGAGTAATCAGGCGCCGGCCAGGCGCAGATGCCGCCCCGGCAGCTGCGCCTGCGGACGGCCGCCCGGCAGCGCCGCGGCGACGCCCGCTTCCAGCTTGAAGGCCGACACCAGCCGCGCCAGATGCTGGGCTTCCTGCGCCAGCGCGTCGGCCGCTGCCGCGTCCTCTTCCACCAGCGCCGCGTTATGCTGGGTGTTTTCATCGAATTCGACGATGGCGCTGTTGATGCGCTCGATGCCTTCGTTCTGCTCCTGATTGGCGTTGCTCATCTCGCCCATGATGGCGGTCACGCGCTGCACGCTGTCCACCACTTCCAGCATGGTGGCGCCGGCTTCATCGACCAGGCGGCTGCCGCCTTCCACCGTCTGCACGGTATTGCCGATCAAGGCCTTGATTTCCTTGGCCGCCGCCGCCGAGCGGTGCGCCAGCGTGCGCACTTCCGACGCCACCACCGCGAAGCCGCGTCCCTGCTCGCCGGCGCGCGCCGCTTCCACCGCCGCGTTCAGCGCCAGAATGTTGGTCTGAAACGCGATGCCGTCGATGACCGAGATGATGTCCACGATCTGCCGCGACGAGGCGCTGATCTCGCCCATGGTGCTGACCACCTGCCGCACCGCCTCGCCGCCCTTGAGCGCGATCTGCGACGCGCTCTGCGCCAGCTCATTGGCTTGGCGCGCGCTTTCGTTATTGGCGCGCACCGTGACCGCCAGCCGCGCCATCGACGCCGCCGTCTGCTCGATGCTGCCGGCCTGGCGCTCGGTGCGGCGCGACAGTTCGGCGTTGCCCTGGGCGATTTCGCCGGAGGCGCCGGCGATCGTGTCGGCGCCGTCGCGCACGCCGGCGATGGTGTCGCGCATGGTGACCAGCATCTCCACCAGCGAGCGCGCCAGCCGGCTGCGCGGCCTGGCGACGGTTGCCGACAGGTCGATACGGCCTTCGATCGCCGCCAGCGCCGAGACGATGCTTTCCAGTTCGCCGGCCTGGATGGCGGCGCGCCGCAGGATGGTGGCCAGGAAAATCAGCACCGCCGATTCCACCACCACGTAGGCGGCGTGGATGAACACCGTCGACAGTTGCGGGCGGGTGAAGCACATCACGCCGTAGCCCCATTCCTGCAGATAGTGGAAACTCAGATGGTGCACCGCCGCCACGCCGGCCGCCACCACGATCGGCTTCCAGTCGCGGTAGGCCAGCAGAAACGCCAGGTACACGAAAATCCCGAAATGCAGCTCGGTCAGGCCCGCCGCCTGGTGAATGTTCAAGGCCGCGAAGACCATCACCGCCGCCGCGATCACGCAGCGCGTCAGCGCCGCGCCCGGTGCGCCCAGGTGCAGCGCGGTCGCCATGCCGGCGGCCGGCAGGCCGACCAGCAGCGCCAGCAGCCAGGTGTCGTTGAGGCCGGCCAGTGCCAGCGAGAACAGCTGCAGCGCCCACAGCACGCCGAGCATCAGCTTGTCGGCCTGTACCGCGATGGCCCGTAAAGGGTCGTGTCGATTTGTCATGAGTAACTCCTAGCCAACTGCGCGGCAGCACGCGAGCGCGGGCCAGCTTATAATTTGTGTCGGAAGACGGCGGGGAGCGGGCCGGAATGTCAGCGGTGCCGCGTGGTGGCGGCGCATGCAGGTAATCCGGCGAGGTCCGCGCAGTCGGGCGCGGTACGCGTGGGGAGCGCATGCTGAAGTTGGTTGGTTCATTATACGCTCGATTTTTCCGAGTGGAAATAAAACCCCGGCTGAGCCGCCGGCCGTGCGACCGCCGCGCAACACTGGTGGGCCGTCGGCGGCGGCCTGCCATAGGCGAATGTAGTAAATTTTCTTGCAAACCGCTCTTATAAGTAGTAAATTTACACTGGTGGCCGCGTGCTGCGCGCGGCATTCTTACGGCACTTTTTTTGCGACGATTTCACACTATGGCTCTTTCCGATTTTGATCTGGTTCTGTTTGGCGGCAGCGGCGATCTGGCGATGCGCAAACTGCTGCCCGCGATGTACGCACGCGATGTGGCCAATGACCTGCCGCCGACCGCGCGCATCATTTGCGTGGGCCGCGCCGAGGCCAGCCAGGAAGAATTCCTGCAGACCGTGGAGACCACCTCCAAGCCGCTGATCAAATCGCCGGCCGTGACGCCGGCCGTGTGGCAGCGCTTCACCGCGCGCATCGTCTACGTGTCGCTGAACGCCACCGACGCCGCCAGCTACCAGAACCTGGCGCAGGCGCTGCGCCAGGAAGACAGCATCACCAAGGTGTATTACCTGGCCACCCCGCCGGCGATCTTCGCGCAGATCTGCGAGAACCTGAAATCGGCCGGCCTGGTCACGCCGAATTCGCGCGTGGTGCTGGAAAAGCCGCTGGGCCGCGACCTGGCCTCGGCCAAGCAGATCAACGCGGAAGTCGGCAAGGTGTTCGAGGAATCGCAGATCTACCGTATCGACCACTACCTGGGCAAGGAAACCGTGCAGAACCTGCTGGCGCTGCGCTTCGGCAACATCCTGTTCGAGCCGCTGTGGCGCCGCGAATGGATCTCCGACGTGCAGATCACCATCGCCGAAAAACTCGGCGTCGGCAACCGCATGGGCTACTACGACACCTCGGGCGCGCTGCGCGACATGCTGCAAAACCATCTGCTGCAACTGCTGTGCATCGTCGCCATGGAGCCGCCGACCTCGATCGCGCCGGACGCCGTGCGCGACGCCAAGCTGCAGGTGCTGCGCTCGCTGAAAAAATTCACCCCGACCACGCTGGCACAGAACATCGTGCGCGGCCAGTACCGCGCCGGCCACGTCGACGGCAAGGCGGTGCCGAGCTACCGCGACGAGCCGGACGCGCCGGAACATTCGCGCACCGAGACCTTCGTCGCCATGAAGGCGGAAATCGACACCTGGCGCTGGGCCGGCGTGCCGTTCTACCTGCGCACCGGCAAGCGCATGGCCGACGGCCTGGCGGAAATCGTGGTGCGCTTCAAGCAGATTCCGCACTCGATCTTCAACCAGCCGACCAACAGCTTCCAACCGAATTCGCTGGTGATCCGCCTGCAGCCGGACGAAGGCCTGCGCATGAACCTGATGGCCAAGACGCCCGGCGACGGCATGCGTCTCAAACAGGCCGAGCTGGAACTGGACTTCCGCGAGCAATTCAAATCGCCGCGCATGGAAGCCTACGAGCGCCTGCTGCTGGACGTGCTGCGCGGCCAGCTGACCCTGTTCATGCGCGGCGACGAGCTGGAAGCGGCCTGGGAATGGGTCGAGCCCATCCTCAACAACTGGGAAGCGGACGAAAGCTACCCGATCCCGTACGCCGCCGGCACCTGGGGGCCGGCCGCCTCGTCCGCCCTGATCGGCCGCGACGGCCTGCAGTGGCGCGAAGAAGCCCTGCCTGAGGATTAAGCTTCGATGTTGTTAGATTCGATCCGCACCCAGCTCGACTCGCTCTCCAAGTCGGAGCGCAAGGTGGCGTTGGCCGTCCTCGAGCATCCGACGCAGACGGTCAACCAGAACATCACGGCGCTGGCCAAGAGCGCCCAGGTGTCCGAGCCGACCGTGGTGCGCTTCTGCCGCACGCTGGGTTACGACGGCTGGCACGAGTTCAAGCTCAAGCTGGCGCAGGGCCTGGCGCTGGCCCTGCCGGGCCTGAACGAGCAGCCGCACCAGGACGACCTCGCGGCCGACCTGGTCAACAAGATCTGCAGCCGCTCGATCAACACCCTGCTGGACCTGCGCAACAACCTGAACCCGGAACAGATCCAGAAGGCGCTGGACATCCTGTCCAAGGCCAACAAGATCGAATTCTACGGCCAGGGCACGTCCGGCATCGTGGCGGCCGACGCCCAGCACAAATTCTTCCGCTCCGGCACGCCGACGGTGGCCTATGCCGACCCGCACATCCACAGCATCGCCGCC
>NZ_SPVG01000225.1 GCF_004614165.1 Duganella callida
GCCCCATGCCGGCCGCGCCCGCGCGCACCGCCCCTCCCGCACCGCGCGCCAAGCGCGTCCGGTCCGCCTCCCCCACCCCGCGACTGCCAACCTTGCACGCCTGCCCGCCCGCGGGCGGGTGCCGTCATCGCCTTATGTGATCCGCTTAACCGCCAGCAACAAAATTCCGCAGCGCATGCAGCGCTATGCGGGCTGGACCGCATAGTGCCGCCGGCCGGCAGATGACAATCCGCATCAAGCGCGACAGCAATGCCGCACACCGATCAACCCATCCGGATCCGTCATGAGCGCCGACCGCATACCTACTGGAATACCTGAACTGGACGCCGTGCTGCGCGGCGGCCTGATGCACAACCGCATCCATCTGCTGGAAGGCCGTCCCGGCACCGGCAAGACCACCATCGGACTGCGCTTCCTGATCGGCGACCATGTCGACGACGCGCGCCGCCTGTACATCTCGCTGTCCGAATCGGAAGAAGAACTGCACGCCGCCGCCGCCAGCCACGGCTGGTCGCTGGAGGGGGTGCGGCTGTTCGTGCCCGATCTGTTCAGTCCCCACGAATACGGCGAACAAACCATCATGCTGCCCAGCGACGCCGAACTGTCACGCCTGGTCGGCACCATCGCCGCCGAGGTGGAGCGGCAGCGGGCGACGCTGGTGGTGATCGATTCGATGGCGGAAATCCGCCTGCTGGCCCACAGCAGCGCCAGCTACCGGCGCCAGGTGATCACCCTGCGCGAACGCCTGACGCGCGCCGGCGCCACCGTGCTGATCCTGGACGACCTGACCGCGGTGGAACATGAATACGAGCTGCAAAGCGCGGTCCACGGCGTGATCACGCTGGAGCAAAAGGACCGCGCCTATGGCTCGGCGCGGCGGCTGCTCAAGGTGGTCAAACTGCGCGGCGGCGATTACCAGAGCGGCTGGCACGATTTCGCCATCGAGCGCGACGAAATCCTGGTGTTTCCCAGCCTGATCGCGGAAGAACACCACCGCGCCTACACGCCGCGCGCGCTGGCCAGCGGCGTGGCCGGGCTGGACGATCTGATGGGCGGCGGCCTGCTCAGCGGCACCTCGACCATGGTGATCGGGCCGTCGGGCGTGGGCAAGACCACGCTGGCGCTGCAATACGCGCTGGCCGCCGTGCGCGCCGGCGACCGCGCCGCCTATTTCGTGCTGGATGAAGCGGAAATCACCTTGAAGTCGCGCATGATCGACCGCTTCGGCATCGACCACGCCACGCAGGCGCCGCAGGGACTGTTCATCAGCCGCATCAATCCGTCGCGGATCTCGGCCGGCGCCTTCGTCTGGCGGGTGCGGCGGCGGGTGGAAGACGACGACGTGCGCATCGTCATCATCGACAGCATCAATTCCTATCTCGACCTGGTGCGCGAGGAACGCACGCTGCTGATGCAAATGAACGAACTGTTTTCGTATCTGGCCAACATGGGCGTGATCGCGGTGGTGGTCGGCGCCCACTCGCACAGCCTGGACACGTCGCGCGAGCCCGATGCGCTGTCGATCATCACCGACAATGTCATCGCGCTGAATTTCAACCAGCAGGGCGGCCTGCGCAACAAGCATATCTCGGTGCTGAAGAAACGCCACAGCGCGCACAGCCACGAGGTGCGCGAGTTCATGCTGAATGAGGAAGGCTTCTCGATCGGCCAGCCCATCAGCGCCGCGGCGGCCAGCCTGCCGGCCGCGCCGGGTGCGTGAGATGCATGCCGTGATCTATGCGCCGCTGGGCCGCGACGCCCAGGTGCTCAGCGCCAGCCTGGCGGCGGTGCACATCGATTCGGTCGTGTGTCACTGCGCCGAACAATTCTGCGCCGCGCTCGATGAAACGGCGCTGATGGCCATCGCCTCCGAGGAAGCCCTGATGCGCTGCTCGGCCCGGCGGCTGGGCGAACAGCTGGCGCGCCAGCCGCTCTGGTCCAACCTGCCGGTGATCGCCATCGCCGACGCCGACGCACTGATACCGGGCGGTCCCGATGCGATCCTGGAACAGCTGGGCAACGTCACCCTGCTGACACGTCCGCTGCGCCACGAAGTCCTGATGCTGGCGGTGCTGTCGGCGCAGCGCACCCGCACACTGCAGCGGCAGGTGCGCGACCAGCTGGCCCAGATGAATGAGCATGCCGCCGAACTGGAGCGGCGGGTCGATCAGCGCACGGCCGCGCTGTCGCGCGAAATCCGCGAACGGCGGCAGATCGAGCTGTCGCTGTCCGAGGCGCGCCGGCTGGAATCGCTGGGACGGCTGACCGGCGGCGTGGCGCACGACTTCAACAATTTGCTGCAGGTGATTTCGTCGGCGTCGAACCTGATGCGCCTGCAGCTGAAGGACAACCCGGCCCTGCTCAAAAGCGTGGACAGCATCGCGCGCGCCACCGGCCAGGGCGCGCAACTGACGCAACAGCTGCTGACCTTCGCGCGGCGCCAGCCGATGCAGATAGCCGACGTCCGCCTCGACCAGTGCCTGCCGGACATCGCGCAACTGCTGCGGCACTCGCTGAGCAAGCAGATCGCGCTGACCATCGACATGCCCGACACGCCGTGGCCGGTCAGCACCGACCTGGCGCAGCTGGAAATGGCGCTGCTGAACCTGGTGGTGAATGCGCGCGACGCCATGCCCGACGGCGGCACGGTGACGCTGGCGATCCGCAACGTCACGCTGCCCTCGTCCCAGCTGCGCGAACTGCAGGGGCTGAGCGGCGACTTCGTGCAGCTGGCGGTGCGCGACCAGGGCACGGGCATGCCGCAAGCCGTGGCCCAGCAGGCGTTCGAACCGTTCTTCACCACCAAGCCGCTGGGCAAGGGCACCGGCCTGGGGCTGTCGCAGGTCTACGGCTATGCCCAGCAAAGCAAGGGCGCGGCGTTTCTGCGCACCTCGGCCGACGGCACCACGGTGTTCATCCTGCTGCCGCGCGGCGCGGCGGCCAGCCTGGCCGCGCCGGCCGCGCTGCCGGCCGCGTCCAGCGACGGCTTCGCCGGCATGCGCGTGTTGTGCGTCGAGGACGATCACCACGTGGCGGAAGTCGCGGTCGACATGTGGGCCAGTCTGGGCTGCATCGTCTGCTGCGCGTTCGATGCCGACCAGGCCATGGCCTCCGACTTCGCGCGCATCGATATGGTCTTTTCCGACGTGAAGATGCCGGGCACGCTGGACGGCGTGGAAATGGCCAGCCGGCTGCGAAAAGGCCACCCGGCGCTGCCCATCGTGCTGGCCAGCGGCTTTCTCGGCGATCCCGGGCGGCTCGACGGCCTGGGCGTGGAATTCGTGCGCAAGCCGTACAGCACCGACACCGTCATCGCGGCGGCCGGCACGGCGATCGCCAGGACGCGCAACGCGCCGGCGCGCTGAGCGGACGCAAAAAAGCCGCCCCACCGGGCGGCGCAAGGGGTCTGCCAACTGTTATCAGCCGCGGTTCTGGCGGCGGCGCGCCACAGCGCCCAGCAGCGCCAGGCCGCCGAACATCATGGCATAGGTTTCCGGTTCCGGCACCGACGACACCAGCGAGAGCGCATAGCTGCCGCCCATCATGCCGTCGGCGTTACCGGTGATCATGATGTGGTAGGCGCCCGCCATGCTCAGCGGCAGGTCATGGGTCATGTTGTCGCCGGCGTAGGTGGCCCACAACTGGCCGCCATCCATCGCCGTCCCGCTGTACACCGAATACATCAGATTGGAGACATTGAACACGGTGGTGTTGCCGAGGGTGAGCGTGAGCGCATTCGCCGAGCTGCCGAGGCTGCCCGAGGGAATGGTGAAATCGATGGTGTCGGTAAAGGTGCCCATGTCATGCACGAACATGTGGCCGTAAGGATTGGCCGCATCCGACGTGATCATGCCTGCATTGAGTTGAATATCGTTTGCGGAAGCGAAGCCTCCGGCCAGCGCCAGCATAGCTGCAGCAGCAATTTTTATAGCTTTCATCATCATCCCTTTTCAATGAAACAGCGCGTAGATTGAATATCCCAAATGGGATGTCTGATACTACCCAGTGTCATTTCCGGGATCGGCCGCGTTCGATACGCATTGGAAAGGATTTGAAGAATACAACGCAATTTAACTATTCTTATGCGGAATTAACATATGGCTGGCAGCGCTACCCGCGGCTCGAACGCATACCCGGCACGATCGACCGTCTGCAGACGATGTATGCGGTGACGCCGATGGCCAGCACGAGTCCCGCGCCAAACTCGGTGGTCAGGTAGCGGGACGCGCCGGCATTGGCGGTCAGCGGATCGCAAATCGCCTGGATGAACAGATTATGGCTGGCGTGCAGGAAAACGCTGGGCCACAGGCTGCCGCTGCGCAGCCGCAGCCATCCCGTTGATCCTGAGCGTGTCGGCCACCAAGGAAAACACGCAGACCCGGGCCAGGAATATCCAGATCTGCCGCTGCGGATAGACCGGCCTCGCGCGCTCCACGGGTGAAGTCTTCATGCGCGCCTGGCGCGCACGCTGAGCAACAGCGCCGACAGCAGGAAATAGAAGGCGCCGAAGCCGGCGTAGCCGGTGATGGTGGCGATCGACGGCATGGCCGGCATGCGCGCCTGCGCGATGAAGAACGCCCCGGCCAGCGCCGACTGTGCGCCGCTGAGTATCATGGTCCACTGGGCGCCGCTGGTCCGCCAGCGGCGTACCCCCGTGCCCAGCTGGAACAGGCCGGACAGAATGGCCCAGGCGCCAAAGATCGCCAGGACCCGATGCATGTCCGACAGGCTCAGCGCAACGGCCGCCGTCACGATCAGGCTGGCGATGACGTTACCGGCCTGGGTGCGGTTGCGCGCCAGGCCGCCGCTGCGGGCGGCATCGGCGAAATTGGCAACGGCATCCCACAGCGGATACAGCACCAGCAGCACGGCCGCGACGCCCCAGGCGTCCTTGGCCACGGTGGACGCGGCGGCGACCCAGGCGATGGCGAAGGCGGCCCGGGCATAGTAGTACTGCTTCAGCCACTGTTCGGCGGGGCGTTGCTCCGATGCGGCGGGTTTGCTGACCATGATATTCCTTTCATTTACCTATTAGTTGGTAGGTTTAAGACGTAAAAAAATTGCCCAGCTTCACACAACAGCGGTCAGGCGCGCCATCATGGGATCCATAACAGCGGCAAACGCGCCGGCATTGCCGAATGCCCTTGCCGACAACATGGCGCCGTGCACGGTGGCCATGAATGCTTCGGCTTCGACATGGGGCGTTTCCCGTAGCCGGAGCACACCTTCCCGCGCGCCGCGCTCGAACAGCGACGTCAGCCAGTCCGACAGAAAGCGGAAATACGCGCGAATCTCGAGCGCCACTTCTTCCGGCAACACCGGCAGTTCGACGGCCAGCAGCGCACAGACGCAGAACGGCGCGCTGGCGTCTTCGATGCAACGCTTCCAGTATCCGACATAGGCCTGCAACTGGTCCTGCGGCCCGGGCAGCGCGTGTGCCATGTTCGCGGCGCCCTCCTCGGCCGCAGCGCGATAGCGGCTGACGAGCGTCTTCACCAGGTCCACCTTGCTGGGGAAATGGTGATGGATGCTGGGCTTGCGCACCCCGACCACCTCGGCAATATCGGCATAGCTGAAGCCGTTATAGCCGCCGGCAACGATCAGGGACTGGGCACAGGCGAGAATCTCGTCCGCGGTCGAGGAAAGCTTGTTCATGGCATTATTCTACCTTCTAGTAGGTTTGGCAGTCAAGCTCCGGCGGAAACAGCTGCCGGAGGATCTGGCAAGTCTGCGGCCGCACCATGCGTGAGGCGATATAGCAGGGGCAATACCAGCAAGGTCAGCGCCGTCGATGACAGGATGCCGCCGATCACCACCGTCGCCAATGGCCGCTGCACCTCGGCGCCGGTGCCGGTCGCCAGCGCCATCGGCACGAAGCCGAGCGACGCCACCAGCGCGGTCATCAACACCGGCCGCAAACGGGTGAGTGCGCCGGTGGTCACCGCCTGGTCCAGACTCATGCCCGCCTCGCGCAGCGAACGGACACAGGCGATCATCACCAGCCCGTTGAGGACCGCCACGCCGGAGAGCGCGATAAAGCCCACGGCGGCCGGGATCGACAGCGGAATGCCGCGCAGCGACAGCGCCAGAATGCCACCGGTCAGGGCGAAGGGGATGCCGGTGAATACCAGCAGACCATCCTTGACGTTGTTGAACATGACGAACAACAGCGTGAAGACCAGGAACAACGCCAGAGGAACGACGATTTGCAGGCGCCGGGTCGCCGACTGCAGCTGCTCGAACGTGCCGCCCCAGGTCGTCCAGTAGCCGGGCGGAATGCGCACGCTGCCGGCGATCGCCGCCTCGGCCTCGGACACGAAGCTGCCGATATCGCGGCCGTTCACGTTGGCGCCGATTACGATGCGGCGCTTGCCGTTTTCGCGGCTGATCTGGTTCGGCCCCGGAGCCAACTCCAGCGTAGCCACTTCGCTCAGCGGAATGAACGAGGTCGCGGCAGTCCCTTTGTTCGGCAGCGAGATCGGCAGGCGGCGCAGTGCCGCCAGATCGCTGCGCAGATTTTCCGGCAACCGCACCAGGATGGCGAAGCGGCGGTCGCCCTCGAACATGATGCCGGCTTCCCGGCCGCCGGTGGCGATCGCCAGCGCCTCCTGCACCTCGCCGATGTTCAGGCCGTAGCGCGCGGTCTTCTCGCGATCGATCTGCACGGTCAGCATCGGCAAGCCGCCGGTTTGCTCCACCTTCACTTCGCTGGCGCCGGGGATGCGCTGCAACACGTCGGCGATCTTCCCGCCGGTGTCGGCCAGCACCTCCATATCGTCCCCGTACACCTTGACGGCGACATCGCTGCGCACGCCGGAAATCAGCTCGTTGAAACGCAACTGGATGGGCTGCGAAAATTCATAGGCGTTGCCGACATACTTCTCAGCTTCTTCCCTGATGTCAGCCACCAGCTGGCTGCGGGTCTTCTTCGGCGCCGGCCATGCCGATTCGGGCTTCAACATGATGTAACCGTCCGAAATATTGGGCGGCATCGGGTCGGAGGCGATCTCCGCCGTACCCGTCCGCGCGAACACCCGGTCGATCTCGGGGAATCTGGCTTTGAGGCCGGCCTCCAGTTTTTTCTGCATGTCCAGCGACTGGCTCAGGCTGGTGCCAGGAATGCGCACCGCCTGGATCGAGATATCGCCTTCGTTGAGGTTGGGCACGAACTCGCTGCCCATGCGGCTGGCCAGCAGGCCGCACAGGACGATCATGACGACGGCGCCGGTCAGCACCGGCGTGGCATGGTCCATCACCTTGGCCAGCAGCGGCGCGTAGGCCTTCCTGGCCATCGCCATCAGGCGGTTTTCCTTCTGCGCCACACGCTGGCCGATGAACAGGGCGACGGCCGCCGGAATGAAGGTCATGGACAGTATCATCGCACCCAGCAGCGCGGCCACCACCGCGAACGCCATCGGGTGAAACATCTTGCCTTCCACCCCGGCGAGGGCAAAGATCGGCAGGTACACCACCATGATGATCAGCTGACCGAACAGCAGCGGCCGGCGCGCTTCCTGGGCCGCGGTGTAGACTTCGTGGAAGCGCTCGCGCAGGCTCAGTTCGCGCTTGAGCTGCTCCTGCGCGTGCGCCAGACGACGCACGCAGTTCTCGACGATCACCACGGCGCCATCGATGATGATACCGAAGTCCAGCGCCCCCAGGCTCATCAGGTTGGCGCTGACCTGGTACGTCACCATGCCGGTGAAGGTGAACAGCATCGCCAGCGGAATCACCATCGCCGTGATCAGCGCGGCGCGAATATTGCCCAGGAAGACAAACAGGATGACGATCACCAGGATCGCGCCTTCCAGCAGGTTCTTCTTCACGGTAGCGACGGCCTTATCGACCAGGACGGTACGGTCGTACACCGGCACCGCCCTGACGCCGGCCGGCAGCGAGCGGTTGACGGCTTCCATGCGTCTGGCGACGGCCTGCGACACCACCCGGCTGTTTTCGCCGATCAGCATGAACACCGTGCCCAGCACCACCTCGCGGCCGTTCTCGGTGGCGGCGCCGGT
Organism: Duganella callida; assembly: GCF_004614165.1. Classification (GTDB taxonomy): domain Bacteria; phylum Pseudomonadota; class Gammaproteobacteria; order Burkholderiales; family Burkholderiaceae_D; genus Rugamonas; species Rugamonas callida. Next base: position 8,019 of record NZ_SPVG01000225.1, read on the forward strand.
GCGCAGTTCGCGGCCGATGGCCACCTCCGCCACGTCGCGCACGCGTATCGGCACGCCCTGAACGTTGTTGAGGATGGTATTGCGGATGTCATCCAGCGTGCGGACCTGGCCCGGCGCGCGGATCAGGAATTGCTCGCCCTTGCGCTCGATGTAGCCGGCGCCGACGTTATTGTTGTTGCGGTCGATCGCGTCCACCACGTCCTTGAGCATCAGGCCATAGGCACTGAGTTTCGCCGGGTCGGGCGTGATGTGGTACTCCTTGGCGTAACCGCCAATCGAATTGATCTCGGTGACGCCTTCCACCTGGCGCAGCTGCGGCTTGATGATCCAGTCCTGGATCTCGCGCAGGTCGGTCGGGGTGTATGGCGTGCCGTCCGGCTTCTTCGCGTTCGGTTCGCTTTCCACGGTCCACAGGTAGATCTCGCCCAGACCGGTCGAGATCGGCCCCATCATCGGCGCCACGCCTTGCGGCAGATTTTCCCTGGCTTCCTGGATACGCTGGTTGACCAGCTGGCGCGCGAAATAAATGTCGGTGCCGTCCTTGAAGATCACCGTCACTTGCGACAGGCCGTAGCGCGACAGCGAACGCGTCTGCTCCAGATTCGGCAGACCGGCCATCACCGTCTCGATCGGGAAGGTGACACGCTGCTCGACTTCCAGCGGCGAATAGCCATTGGCGCTGGTGTTGATCTGCACCTGCACGTTGGTGATGTCAGGCACGGCGTCGATCGGAAGTTTCTGGTAGCTGTAGACGCCGATGGCGGCCATGGCGAACACGGCCAGCATGACGAGCCAGCGGTGGCCGATGGCAGATTGAATTATTCGTTCAAACATGGTCGTTTCCTTGTCAGTCTTCGTGTCCGGCGCTGCCTTTGTCCTGCTCGGCTTTCACCACGAAGCTGCCGCCGGCGGCGTACTCGGTGCCCGCCTCCAGGCCCGCGACGATTTCCACCAGCTTGCCGTCGTTATTGCCGGTCTTGACCGGCTGCGCCTTGAAGCCCTTGTCCACTCTGACGTACACGACGGATTTGCCAGCGACCGTTTGCACGGCATCGGCGGCGACGGCGACGGCAACCTGCCTTTCACCACGGATCAGCGCGGCGTTCACGAACAGGCCCGGGCGCCACGCCATGTCGGGATTCGCAATCACCACGCGCGCCTTGGCGGTACGGGTTTGTTCACCCAACAGGTTGCCGACATAACTGACCTTGCCGGTGGTGGAGGTGTCGCTGGCGGCGGAGGTGATCCTGACCGTTGCGCCGACGCGTACCGCGTCGAGGTCCCTGGGCGTGACCACCAGCTCCACCCAGACGCTGCTCAGATCGGACAGCAGGAACACGTTGGCGTCTTCCTTGACGGCCTCCCCTTGCGCGATATGCTTTTCCAGAATCTCGCCGCTGAAGGGCGCGCGCAGCACGTAGCGATTGAGCGCGCCGTCGGCCTCGCCCGCCCCTAGCGCCGACAGCTTGGAGCGTGCCGTCTGCGCCTCGATTTCCGCCTCGCGCAGCGCGGTCTGGGCTTGCAGGTAGTCCTGTTCCGCCGAGATCTTGTCTTCCCACAGCTTTTTCTCGCGCTGGAACGTCAGCTGGGCCAGGCCCAGCCGCTTTTGCGCCGCCAGCGAGGCGCTGCGCAGATCCGCCAACGCCGGGCTGGAGATCACGGCAAGCACCTGGCCTTTGCGGACGCTCTGGCCGAGGTCGGCCGATACCGTTTCCGCCACGCCGGGCGTGCGCGGCACGATGTGGGCTGTCAGGTCTTCATTGAAGCGCACCTCGCCCGGCAACTGGATCACATTGCCGATGCTGGCGCCCTGCGCCTTGGCGAGACTGATGCCCGCGGTCTGGATCTGGCTGGCGTTCATCAGAATCACGCCTGCTTGCTCCGCGTGGGCGCCCTCTTCCTGCTCCGCGGCCGCTCCGGCCCGCGGTGCTGGCGCGACGCCAACGCCGTCCTTTTTCCAGAACAGGATCGCCGCGCCCAGCGCGACGCCGATCAGCACGATCGCCAATGCGGATTTCAGGGATTTTTTATCGGTATTGAACTTCATTGTGCATTCCTGTCGGTCGGTGGAGTGCCAACGTCGCCTTCCACGGCGACAAAGCGCCGCAAATCGGCAAGCGAGCGATAGCGCGCGGAGAGTGCGCCGAGGTATTGGGCGCGGCTCTGGAACAGCGTGCGTTGCGCATCCAGCACGTCGATGAAGCCGAACTTGCCCAGCTCGAAGCCGGTGACGGCGGCGTTGAAGGCGCTTTGCGCCGCGGGCAGGATTTCCTTGCGCATGCTGTCGATCTGCTCCTGCGCGACCATGGCGCGCTGGTGCGCATCGGCCAGCGCCTGCGCCGCCTTGAGGTACTCGCGTTCGGCGTCGGTCCTGGCCTTGTCGACGCGGCGCAGCGCGGACAGCAGACTGCCCTGGTTGCGGTTGAACAGGGGCAGCGGCACAGCCACGCCCACCACCGTCTGCGTGACGTTGGCCAGGCTGTCTTTCTTCCGGCCCAGCGTGACTGTCAGGTCGGGAACGCGGTCGGCTTTCGCCAGATTGACCTGCGCTTCCTCGCGTTCGATCTGCGCACGTGCGCGCCGCATCTGTGGCGAGGACGCCAGGCGGGTTTGCAGCTCCGTCAGCGACGGGATGGCAGCGAGGTCGATGTCCGGAACGAGCAGGGGCCTGTTCTCCGGCTGGGTACCGCCCCAGTAGGCCGCCAGGCGGCGCCTGGCCAGCGCGGCATCCGCCAGCGCCTGCGACAATTCCAGGCGCGCGCCGGCCTCCGCCACGCTGGAACGGGTCTGCTCCAACGGCGATATCTTGCCGGCGGCGACCCGTCGGCCGGCCGCATTGGTGGCCTTGCCGGCCAGGCTCAGGGATTCCCGGGCCAGTGCGACGTGCTCCTGGGCCGTCAGCGCCTCCAGGTATGCCGCCGTGACATTGGCGCGCAACTCGGCCGCGGTGACGGCTACGTCGCCGCGCGCCAGGGCCTGGTCCCGGTCCGCCAGCCGGATGCGCGCATCGCGCTTGCCGCCGAGCTCAATCGGCTGACTCAATTGATACGTGTCCGTGCGGCCGCTGTTCGAGGACGTGCCTTCGCGCAGCAGCGACAGTTCCGGATTGGGGCGCAGGCCCGCCTGAACGCGAGCGCCCGCGGCGATTGCCACGTCCTGGGCGACGGAGCGCAGTTCGGGACTGGCGAACAGGGCCATGACGATGGCTTGCTCCAGCGTTAAAGGTGTGGAAGTGGTATCGGCCGCACGGGCGCCGGAGGGGATAAGTTGCGCCAACAGGACAACCGCTCCCAGAACAAAATGTCGGGATTGCATGGATAGCTCCGAAAATGAAAGACGAAGGAATCCGGCGGCGTGCGGCAAGCTGCGCCCGCATTCAGGCGTCAGTCACACAACTATCGAAGGGAAAGAATACAACCGCCGGCGTTATGCGGCGGCTGCCCACTGAGGGCGCTCCGGAGGGGCGGTGTAATGCGAGAAGAGGAAGATTTCGGTGGACACGGGGGCAGCTTCGGCAGTCCGCACAGGCGGGATGCCTTCAAAGCTGTCGATCGACAAGGTGCCATGGGCGCACGAAGCACAGTGCGTATGCGCCGAGGTCTGCTTGGCGTCCGCGGGTTTTTCTTTCAACACCGAAGCGATGTCATCCGAAGCATTGGTATCGGGATGGTGGCCCCAATGATCGGCGGCACGGCCCGTCTCATGCGTGCAATAGGCCGCCACCACGCTCCAGCTGAACTGCAGCGCGATTAGGGTAATCAGCAGGATGAGGGTGCGACGGACCATGGCGCCGAGTGTACCACGATGACTGCCACGCCGAACATGGCTGCGGCGCCCACCGTCCGCCGACGCCTCCCGCGATCACGCTATGCGTCGCCCCAAACACGGTATATGCCGTCGTTGCTTCCGTCATTACAGTACCGGTATTGTTTTTTGCCCCCAAGACGGAGAACCAGCATGGAAAACGAACCAGGCCTATCGATCCTGTCGCTGTTCGATCAGCTGATCGAAATGATCAAGCAGCGCTCCCCCACCCGCTCCGACGGCAAACCGCTCGATACCCGCGTCTACTCGCAACTGGTATTGGGCATGCCGGTCGTCAAGGCCGACTATGGTGGCGCCTGGTCGCCCATAGGCGGCACCTCGCTGCAAGCAACCTTCCCCAACGGCAAGCCAGGCACGCTCGATCCGGCGCCCGTGCCCGGTGCGCCGGCGCCCGCCGCGTCCCTGCCGCCCGGCGTCACCACCGAAATGAAGCTATCCATGCAGGCGGCCTACAAGGTGGCCGCGCTGTCGCGCATGATGCTGAAGGTGACCAAGGATGACGCGTATAGCGAATACCCCACCGGCCGTCATCTGGATTTCGCCTACAACAATATGCTGACATCGATGCGGCCGGATGCCGAAACGCTGGTGGACGCGGAGGGCAAGGCCCGGCTGGACGCGGCGCAAAAGCTGCTCTACCAGCTGGACGCCGAAGGCCGCAAGCTCGGCAACACTCCGTTGTACGACGCCTACCTGAAGAATGCCCGTGCGCTGGGGCTTGCCAACGCGGCGTTCAATACTGCCTTCAACGCCGCGCGCCGCGATCCCATCCTGTTTGAATCCTGGCCGCAGGATTCGGGGGTGTATATCGACGCGGTCAAGCAGGCGCAGAATGATCTCAACCTCGGCGGCGCGGTCGAGGTGGAAGCGGCGCTGGACGCGGTCGCCGCGATCGGCCGGCCCTACCAGGCCTCCGCCATCCACCAGGCCATCGACGAATTCTCGGCGTGGGATCTCGGGCTGGCCGGCGTGCCGACCAAGATACCGTATTCCTACATCGTGCCCGCCAACTGGTGCAATCCGGACGACGACGAAGGCGTGGAACGGATCAAGGTCAACCGCAGCAGCTACAGCAGCTACAGCGGCACCACATCGACCTCCGCGAGCCAGAGCGCGTGGCAGCGCCACGCATCGAGCGCTTCCGGCGGCGGCGGCTTTTCGCTGGGCTTCATGGCGTTCGGCGGCTCGCACAGCACCACCAGCACCAGCGCCGGCTGGCAGGACTCGACCGCATCGACCTTCCACAACATCTTTGGCAATACCGCCACCAACCTCAGCATCGACCTCGAGTTCATGCTGTGCACCATCCAGCGGCCATGGCTGACCAGCGACCTGTTCGCCATGCAGGGATGGCGCGCGGTCGGCATCAAGGCCAACGGCATCAGCGACGGCACGATCGACGGCCAGGTCGACAGCCAGGACAAGCTGATCCCCATGATTCCCCAGCAATTCCTGGTCGTGCGCAATGTCCCATCAGCACCGAGACCTGGGGGGCCGACGGCGATATCCTGAACAGCTTTTACGGCGCCGGCGCGGCCGCCGAGAGCTCGGACACGGCGTCGACCGGCGGCGCGGTCGGCGTCTGCCTGGGCTTCCTCAACTTCGGCGGCAGCGCCCGCTTCAGCAGCGCCAACTCGGCCGCCTCGTCCTCGCGCTGGGACGCGGCCTCGTCGGCCAGCCATTTCGGCACCACCTTCGAGAACAATACCCTGACCATCCACGGCGCCCAGATCGTCGCTTTCCTCAGCGACATCGTGCCGGCCTGCCCGCTCAAGGACGGTTGAGATGCCGACCCTGGACGACGCGCTCGCGGCGGTGCAGGACGCGGTCCTGCAACGGCTCGGCGGCAACGATGCGCAGCTTGCCTTTGCGTTCGAATTCGGCACGCCGATTCCGCAACCGAGCCTGAGCGGGCCGGACGGCGCCGCCTCGCCGGCCCGCGCGACCGAACTGATCTCGCTGCTGGCCGACACCGTACCGGACCTCGGCAGCGGCTTCTTCCGGCGCTCCGGACGCACGGTCAGCGGCCAATACCAGTTGCTGGCCGAAAGCGCGCGGGCGGTGCCGTCCGCGCCGGCCGACACCTTTGCCACCATCAAGGCCGGCGCGCTGCGCCGCCTGGACGCGACGCTGGGCTCGGTCGAAGGCGCCGGCAGCTTCCTGCCGGTCGGCGCCACCCCGTCCACCTGGTACGACGCCCATGTCAGCGAGGGCTGGCAGCACGTGCATGTCCAGAGCGAACAGCGGGAGGCGCCGGCGGCGCGCGCACGCTTCGGCGCCGCCCTGCAGCAGTGGCGCTCGCCGGCCAGCGCCCTGACG
>NZ_SPVG01000157.1 GCF_004614165.1 Duganella callida
GCCGCCGCACCTGCCGCCGCCGCGCCGGCCGCCACCGGTGGCAACAAGGGCGACGTGGCCATGCCGGCCGCCGCCAAGATCCTGTCGGAAAAGGGCCTGAGCGCCACCGACGTTGCCGGTTCGGGCAAAGACGGCCGCGTGACCAAGGGCGACGCCCTGGCCGCCGGCGCCAAAGCCGCTCCGGCCGTTGCACCGCTGGCCGCGCCAGCCGCCAAGCCGGCCCTGCAGCAAGTCGCCGCCCCGGCCGGTGGCGCCGACCTGGGCGACCGTCCGGAAGAGCGCGTGCCGATGAGCCGTCTGCGCGCCCGTATCGCCGAGCGTCTGATCCAGTCGCAATCGACCAACGCCATCCTGACCACCTTCAACGAGGTGAACATGGCGCCGGTGATGGACCTGCGTAACAAGTACAAGGACAAGTTCGAGAAAGAGCACGGCGTCAAGCTGGGCTTCATGTCCTTCTTCGTCAAGGCCGCCGTGGCCGCGCTGAAGAAGTACCCGATCCTGAACGCGTCGGTCGACGGCAACGACATCGTCTACCACGGCTACTTCGACATCGGTATCGCGGTGGGTTCGCCACGCGGCCTGGTGGTGCCTATCCTGCGCAACGCCGACCAGATGTCGATCGCCGAAATCGAGAAGAAGATCGGTGAATTCGGCGCCAAGGCCAAGGAAGGCAAGCTGACCCTGGACGACCTGACCGGCGGCACCTTCTCGATCTCGAACGGCGGCACCTTCGGCTCCATGCTGTCGACCCCGATCATCAACCCGCCGCAGTCGGCCATCCTGGGCGTGCACGCGACCAAGGACCGCGCCGTGGTGGAAAACGGTCAGATCGTCATTCGTCCGATGAACTACCTGGCAATGTCCTACGACCACCGCATCATCGACGGCCGCGAAGCCGTGCTGGGCCTGGTGGCCATGAAGGAAGCGCTGGAAGATCCCGCACGTCTGCTGCTGGACCTGTAATTGATGCGCACCCCGGGCCAGCCTGGCCCGGGGTTATTTCAGAGAAGGTCTTGAATGAGCGTCTCGGAAGAAATCAAGCGTTTACACGAATTGCACCAGGCGGGCGCGCTGTCGGACGACGAGTTCGCGGCGGCCAAGGCGCGCCTGCTGAACGGCGACCTGCCCGGCGCGGGTTCTGGCGACATTTCGCGCCTGCGCCGCTCGCGCACCGACCGCTGGCTCGGTGGCGTCTGCGGCGGCCTGGCACAGATCAGCGGCGTTGAATCCTGGATCTGGCGCCTGCTGTTCGTGATGTTCGTGATCACCTTTGGTTTCGGCCTGGCGATCTACATTCTGTTGTGGATCTTCGTTCCGGAAGAATGATTGGATAGAAAAACATGAGCAAACAATTTGACGTAGTAGTCATCGGCGCCGGTCCTGGCGGTTACATCGCTGCCATCCGCGCCGCGCAGCTGGGTTTCAGCGTCGCCTGCGTGGACGACTGGAAGAATGAAAAGGGCGGCCCCGCACCAGGTGGCACCTGCACCAACGTCGGCTGCATTCCATCGAAAGCGCTGCTGCAGTCGTCGGAGCACTTCGAGCACGCCGGCCACGCGTTCAAGGAGCACGGCATCGACGTCGCCGGCCTGTCGCTGAATCTGGAACAGATGATCAAGCGTAAAGCCGGCGTGGTGAAGCAGAACAACGACGGCATCCTGTACCTGTTCAAGAAGAACAAGGTCACCTTCTTCCACGGTCTGGCCTCGTTCACCGGCGCCGCCACCGCGGAAGGCTACCCGCTGACCATCTCGGCGCCGGCCAACGAAAGCATCAGCGCCAAGCAGATCATCATCGCCACCGGCTCCAACGCCCGTGCGCTGCCGGGCGCGGACTTCGACGAGAAACTGATCCTGTCGAACACCGGCGCGCTGGACATCCCGGAAGTGCCGAAGAAGCTGGGCGTGATCGGCGCCGGCGTGATTGGCCTGGAAATGGGTTCGGTATGGCGTCGTCTGGGTGCGGAAGTGACCGTGCTGGAAGGCCTGCCGACCTTCCTGGGCGCAGTCGACGAGCAGATCGCCAAGGAAGCCAACAAGATGTTCACCAAGCAGGGTCTGAGCATCAACCTGGGCTGCAAGATCAACAAGGTCACCAAGGGCGACAACAACGTCACCGTGGAATACGACAATGCCAAGGGCGAAGCCAACACCGCCGTGTTCGACAAGCTGATCGTTTCGATCGGCCGCACCCCGAACACCAACGGCCTGGGCGCCGACAAGGTCGGCCTGGCGCTGGACGAGCGCGGCTTCGTGGCAGTGGACCACGACTGCAAGACCAACCTGCCTGGCGTATGGGCGATCGGCGACGTGGTGCGCGGTCCGATGCTGGCGCACAAGGCGGAAGAAGAGGGCGTGGCAGTGGCCGAGCGCATGGCCGGCCAGCATGGTCACACCAACTTCAACACCATCCCTTGGGTGATCTACACTTCGCCGGAAATCGCCTGGGTCGGCAAGACCGAGCAGACGCTGAAGGCCGAAGGCGTGGCCTACAAGGCCGGCACCTTCCCGTTCCTGGCCAACGGCCGCGCACGCGCGCTGGGCGACACCTCGGGCATGGTGAAATTCCTGGCCGATGCCAACACCGACGAGATCCTGGGCGTGCACATCATCGGCCCGATGGCGTCGGAGCTGATCTCGGAAGCCGTGGTGGCGATGGAGTTCAAGGCTTCGGCCGAGGACATCGCGCGTATCTGCCACGCTCACCCGTCGCTGTCGGAAGCGACCAAGGAAGCCGCACTGGCTATCGACAAGCGCACCCTCAACTTCTAAGCCGGCCGCTTAAAAACGCGTGCCGCTTCGTTGCGACTCCTCGCCGTGCTAACGCACTGTCTTCGTCGCCGCGCCTCGCCGCACACGTTTTGAAGCAACCGGTTTAGCGAGGGTATATGGCGGGCCGTCATGGCCCGCCGTTTTTGTTTGTGCAGATTGAACTTATGAACGTCCAAGAGTACTACCACCACGCGCTGGCGCAGCGCAACTACAAGCCCGACGAAGCGCAGCAGCGCGCGATCACCCGTCTGCAGGAATGCTACGACGAGTGGGTAGAGTACAAGTCGCAGCGTTCCAGCACCTTCAAGCGCCTGATCAACCGCCCGGCCGTGCCGAAAGGCGTGTACATGTGGGGCGGGGTGGGGCGCGGCAAGTCGTTTTTGATGGACAGCTTCTTCTCGGTGGTGCCGCTGGTGCGCAAGACGCGTTTGCACTTCCACGAATTCATGCGCGACATCCACCGCCAGCTCGACGAGCTGCGCGGCGTGGCCGATCCGCTCGACGAGGTGGCCAAACGCGTCGCCAGGAAGTACCGCCTGATCTGCTTCGACGAATTCCATATTTCCGACGTCGCCGACGCGATGATCATGTACAACCTGTTGAAGGCGCTGTTCGACAACGGCGTGTCCTTCATCATGACTTCCAACTACGATCCGCAGCTGCTATATCCGGACGGGCTGCACCGCGACCGCATCCTGCCGACCATCGACCTGCTGTATGAGAAGATGGACGTGATGAACATCGACGCCGGCATCGATTACCGCGGCCGCGCGCTGGAGCAGGTCGAAGCGTACTACACGCCGCTGAACGCGCAGACCGACAAGGCGCTGCGCGACGCTTACGCCAGCGTGGCCGAAACCGCCGACGAAGACCCGGTGATCCGCATCGAGGCGCGCGAGATCCGCGCGCTGCGCCGCGCCGGCACCATCATCTGGTTCGACTTCCACACGCTGTGCGGCGGTCCGCGTTCGCAGAACGATTATCTGGAAATCGCCAGCCGCTTCCATACCGTGATATTGTCCGGTGTGCCGATGATGTCGGCGGCGATGTCGTCGGAAGCGCGGCGCTTCACCTGGCTGATCGACGTCTTCTACGACCAGGGCGTTAAACTGCTGATGTCGGCGGAAGTGCCGCCGCAGGAGCTGTACACGACCGGCGCCATGGCCAACGAATTCCATCGCACCGTGTCGCGTATCATCGAGATGCAGTCGCAGGAATACATGAACCGCGAGCAGCGCAGCGCCGCCGCCTCGCTGTCGTGAACAGGATGAGAATGATGAAAGCAATCTTTAAACAACTGGGCGCGCTGATCGTTGCCGCCGTTGCCGTGTCGGCGCCGGCACGCGCCCAGGTCAAATCGGTGGCGGAGGCCGATGCCGCGCTGGAGCAGGTGCGCGCCGAGCGCGCGGCCGTGCACGAAACCTTTGCCGCCAGCGAGCGCGAATGTTCGACCAAGTTTTTCGTGAATAACTGCCTGGACAAGGCCAAGGAAAAACGCCGCGTCGACCTGGCCGCACTGCGTGTCAAGGAAGTCGACGCCGAGCATTTCAAGCGCGTCGACTCGGTGGCCAGGCGCGATGCCGATCTGGTCGAACGCAACCGCAAGGACGCGGAAGACCAGGCCGCGCGTGCCGCCCAGCCGCCCAAGCCGCCGCACGAAGAGAAGGCCGCACCGGCCGCGCCGACCGGCGTGCGCGTGGCCGAACGCGAAGCCCAGCATGACGCCAAGGTGAAGGCGCAGGAGCAGCAGGACGCCGCCGAAGCCGGCAAGCGCGCCGCCAATGTCGCGGCGTTCGAGCGCAAGCAGGCGGAATCGCAGCGTCGCCAGGCTGAAGTCGCGCGCAAGAAGGCGGAGAACGAAGCCAAGGCCAAGCGCAACGCCGAGCGCGCCGAGGAAGACCGCAGGAAGGCGGAAGCCGCCGCGGCGGCGGCCGCCGCCAAAAAGCAGTAAGCGTCAGACCGCGCGGCGCAGTTTCTGCACCGTGTAGGCCGGTGTCTCGACGGGGGGCGGCACCAGCTTGATGATCGCCATCGAACAATTGTCGCCTTTGCCCTGGGCGCGTTCGGCGGCCTTGGCGATCAGCCGCTCGGCGGCCTGACGCGGCGTGTTGCGCGCCACCGCCGCAGCCAGTTCTTCGGGCCGGAACAGCTGCCACAGACCGTCCGAGCACAGCATCAGCGCATCGCCGGCCTGCAACCCATCCTGGCTGCCGGTGGCGACATAGGGATCTTTCAGCCGGTTGCCCAGCGCGTTTTGCAGCAGTCGCGAGCCGCGGTGCTTTTTGGCCGCGTCCGGCGGCAACTTGTCGTGATGGACCAGGTGATCGATGTAGGCGCTGTCGTTGGTGCGCAAGGCACAGGTTTCGCCATGGAAGCGGTAGAAACGCGCATCGCCCACGTGCGCCCACACGGCCTGCGCCTGCGGTGTCAGCATCAGCAGCGCCAGCGCGGCTTGCGGTTCGGCCACCGCCGTCAGCGGATTCATGCAGATGATCTGATGCGCCTCGAGTGCGATCGTGCGCAACAGTTGCTGCAGCCGCGTTAAATCGGGCGCGTCGCCAGGGCGGTATTCGTCGAGCAGCTGTTTGCTGGTGAGCAGGGCCTGATCGGCGCCGGCCGGGCTGTTGTTGCCATCGGCCAGCACCGCCATCACATAACCGGGCGCCTGGGCGGCGGTGTACAGCGCCACCCGGTCATTCTGCTGAGGCCGGTTGCCGATGTGCTGGGCGGTCCCGGCTTCGATTTTATAAGTGCGCATTGGGAACGGTCGATGTTGGCGGCGGAGCCGCTGTAGATTAAACTATGCACCGTGTCGCAGTTTGTGCGCAACGTTGTTTGCAATGCGTGTTGTTCCGCCGAAACTATTGAGCTGAGAAATATGACTGATGTACAAGATATCCAGCGTCGCCTGATTGAACTCGACGTCGAACACCGCGATCTGGACGCGGTCATCAACATGCTCACCCTCGACGGCCACCATGATCAGCTGCAGTTGCGCCGCCTCAAAAAGCGCAAGCTGCAATTGAAAGACCATATCACTTTGCTGAAAATGCAATTGGTGCCTGATGTCCCGGCGTAAGCGCCACTACCTGGTTTATTTTGACTGAACACCTTCCACCGTCCGCAGACGCCACCCCCGCCGTCATCGGCGCCACTCCCGAACAGCCGCCCGGCAAGTACGATTCCGAGGTTGAACGCCTGTTCGGCACTGGCGGTCCGCTGGGGCCGGCGGTAGGCGATTTTCGCCCGCGCCGCTCGCAGACCGAGATGGCCAAGGCGATCGCGTCCGCCATCGCCAACCAGACCACGCTGATTGCCGAGGCAGGCACCGGCACGGGCAAAACCTTCGCGTACCTGGTGCCGGCACTGCTGTGGGGCGGCAAGACCATCGTCTCGACCGGGACCAAGAATTTGCAGGACCAGCTGTTCCTGCGCGATATCCCGGCGGTGCGCAATGCGCTGCAGGCGCCGGTGTCGGTGGCGCTGCTGAAGGGGCGGGCCAACTACCTGTGTCATTATCATCTGGAGCGCACGCTGCAGAACGGCCGCATGACCTCGCGCGACGACGTCGGCTATCTGCGCGAAATCTCGCGTTTCCTGAAAATGACCAAATCCGGCGACAAGGCCGAGCTGGCGCGCGTGCCGGAAAACGCCACCGTCTGGAACCTGGTGACCTCGACGCGCGACAATTGCATGGGCGCCGAGTGCCAGTACTACCAGGATTGCTTCGTCATGAAGGCGCGCAAGGAGGCGCAGCAGGCCGACGTGGTGGTGGTCAACCACCACCTGTTCTTTGCCGACGTGGCGCTGAAGGATTCCGGCATCGCCGAACTGCTGCCGTCGGCCAATACGATCATCTTCGACGAGGCGCACCAGCTGCCCGACACCGCTACGCTGTTCTTCGGCGACACCGTCTCGACCTCGCAGGTGCTGGAGCTGTGCCGCGACGTGCTGGCCGAGGGCCTGGCCAATGCGCGCGACGGCGCCGACTGGGGCAAGGTCGTGACCGTGGTGGAAAAGGCCGCGCGCGACCTGCGCCTGACCTTCCCGCAGGACAGCATCCGCCTGTCGCTGCCGCAGATCGCGCCGTCGAGCGACTTCTTCCCGGCGCTGGAAACGCTCAAGGACGAGCTGGACGGCATGATCGCCGTGCTGGACAAGCAGGCCGAGCGGGCGGAAACGCTGGAGCAGTGCCGCCAGCGCGGGTTGGAACTGCAACAGCGGCTGGCCGCCTGGAAATTCGACCCGAAAGCCAAAGTGGCCAAGGGCGAAGAAGCCGTGTTCTGGGTCGAAGCCTACGCCTCGTCGCTGCAACTGCACAAGACACCGCTGTCGATCGCGCCCATCTTCAACGGCCAACGCGAAGGCGTGCCGCGCAGCTGGATCTTCACCTCGGCGACACTGGCGGTGAAAAACGACTTCAGCCACTTTTCGGAACAGATGGGGCTGGGCGAAGAACCGTCGATGTCCTGGCCGAGCCCGTTCAATTACGAAGAACAGGGCATTCTGTACGTGCCGACCGGCCTGCCGGACCCGAATTCCATCGGCTATACCGATGCGGTGCTGGATCTGGCGCTGCCGGTGATCGAAGCGGCCGGCGGCAAAACTTTCCTTTTATGCACGACACTGCGCGCGGTCAAACGCGCCGCCGAACGATTCCGTGACGAATTCGAAAAGCGCGGCCTGCCGTTCCCGCTGTTCGTCCAGGGCGACCGCGGCCGCACCGAATTGCTGGACCAGTTCCGCAAGGCCGGTAACGGCGTGCTGATCGGATCGCAAAGCTTCTGGGAAGGCGTGGACGTGCGCGGTGACGCGCTGTCGCTGGTGATTATCGACAAATTGCCATTCGCCCCGCCGGACGACCCGGTGCTGGCCGCGCGCATCGAAGTGATGGAAAAGCAGGGCAAGAACGGCTTCATGCACCACACCCTGCCGGAAGCCATCATCAACCTCAAGCAGGGCGCGGGCCGCCTGATCCGCGACGAAAAGGACCAGGGCGTGCTGATGCTATGCGACCCGCGCGTCATTTCCAAGCCTTACGGCCGCCGCATCTGGCAAAGCCTGCCGCCGTTCAAACGTACCCGCGAGCAAGAAGTCGTGATCGAATTCTTCAAAAACAAGAATTCTCAGCCGTAACTTTCAGTATCAAAATCCGGGGTCAGTTCTGCCAATCGCACACGGCCTCGACTGTACGCATAGCCTACAGTCGAGGCCGTGTGCGATTGGCAGAACTGACCCCGGAGTGTTATTGCGGCAGGATCACGATCTTGCCGGTGACCTTGCGGGCCGCCATGTCGTTCAGCGCCTGCGCGGTTTCTTCTAGCCGGTAGCGATGCGATACCAGCGGCCGGATTTTTCCTTCTTGTAGCCATTGCAGTAATTGTTTCATATTGCTCATATTGGCTTTTGGGTAGCGTTTTGTGAACTCGCCCCAGAATACGCCGACCAGCGAGGCCCCCTTTAACAACGTCAGGTTCAGCGGCAGTTTGGGTATCTCGCCGTTGGCGAAGCCGACCACCAGGTGGCGCCCGCCCCAGCTGATCGAACGGAACGCGGCCTCGGTGTAAGCGCCGCCGACCGGGTCGTAAATCACGTCCGGACCCCGGCCGCCGGTGGCAGCCTTGATCGCCGTGCGCAAATCTTCCTCGCTGTAGTTGATCAGAACGTCGGCGCCGTGGCGCCGGCATACTTCCAGCTTGTCGTCACTCGAAGCCGCAGCAATGATGCGGGCTCCAAGGGCTTTGCCGATCTCGATCGCGGCCAGGCCGACACCGCCGGCCGCGCCAAGAATCAGCATGGTTTCGCCAGTTTTTAGCGCGGCTCGGTCGACGATCGCATGGTACGAGGTGCCGTAAGTCAGGGTGATGGCGGCGGCGATATCGAATTCCATGCCGGGCGGTATGGGGATCAGGGATTGTGCTGGTGCTAATAATTGTTGCCCGAAACCACCGGTGGCGGTGAATGCGATGACCTTGTCGCCTGGACGGCAAGTTGTCACATCGTCAGCCACTGAGCGCACCACGCCGGCCACTTCATTGCCGGGGACGAAAGGCAGGTCAGGCTTGAATTGATACTTTCCTTGCACAATTAACACGTCGGGGAAGTTGACCGCGGCCGCCTGCACATCGATCACGACCTGGCCAGGCCCCGGTTGCGGATCAGGCAAATCTTGCAATTTAAGCATGTCCGGCGTGCCCCAGTTTTCGCATACGACGGCTTTCATGTTGGTCTCCCTGGCTTTAAAAAAGAACGATCGTTAGATTTTATGATACCGCAAAGCGCCGCCCGCTGGCACAAGGATCGGGCTGCCGCACGTTTGTTTTTTATCAAAGCTGCAGCATAGAGGATGGCTAGAGTTGGTTAAAACGGAGTGGTAAAAGCGGAGGATGTCATGACTATCCGGCACGGCTGCTTTTTCAGTTATGCACATGGCCAGCATGCATACATGAGCAAGTTCAAAAACGATCTGGTCGACGCCCTCAAGTGCTATCTCGAACCGCATTTCGACAACGAGGAAGAATTGTTTGTTGATAGCGAGCAACTTGGTGGCGGCGATGATCTCGACCAGAAAATCGCCCGCGCCTTGTGCGAGAGCGTGTGCATGATTGTCATTTATACACCGAAGTATGAGGCGCACGGCTACACGCGTCGCGAATTTGCTGCAATGCAACTGATCGAGGCCGAGCGCCGGCAATGGTATTCGCTGCCCAGCCACCTGATCATTCCCGTCATCATGACCCGTCACCCGGTCGGTCTGCCGCCGCAAATCACGGCCGGCATGTACGTCGATTTTTCCCGCTACACCCTGGCCAGCGGCGACCTGAAAGCCAATCCCGACTTTTTGCCCGACATAGAAAAAATTGTCCACCGAATTGCAGAGCACTATCACTGTCTAAAACGATGCACGCCGCCGGAGCATGATTGCAGCCGCTTCGTGCTGCCTGACATCCCGCCGGAATGGCGCGCCATTCCTCCTCCACATTTTCCACGCTAAAGGTTTGCCATGGAAATCTCTTCCTTATCGCTGCCGCCGCTCAGCACAAACGGCGAGGTTATTACTTTCTATTCATATAAGGGAGGTACCGGGCGAACGATGGCGCTCTCCAACATCGCCGTGTTGCTGGCGCGGCAACAGCACGCCACCACGCCGGTGCTGATGATCGACTGGGATCTGGAGGCGCCGGGCCTGCACCATTATTTCGAGCAGCACGAAGAACGTCCGGGGGTGCTGGAGTTTTTCGAGGCTTGCCGCGAGCAATTGCAGCGCCGCGCCGGCCCTGCGGGCAAGCGCGACGATGAGGCGCTGGCCCACGAGGTGCTGGACGCGGTTGGCTGGGAGCACTACGTGAGCCGCGTCGATCAGGGCAGCCAGCTGTACCTGATGCGCGCCGGCCGCTTCGATGGCGAGTACGGCGAGCGGCTCGCCGCCATGCAGTGGGACAGCCTGTTCGACAGTTGCCCGGCGCTGTTTCGCTGCTTCGCCGAACGCATGGCACGCCATTTCCGTCACGTACTGGTCGATTCGCGCACCGGGCGCAGCGACAGCGCCGGGGTTTGCACGACCTTGCTCCCGCGCAAGCTGGTGGTGGTGTTCAATCCCAATCGTCAAAGTCTGGAAGGGGTGCAGGCGCTGGTCACGCGCGCCACCACCTACCGCCGCAGCCACGAGGATGAGCAGCGGCCGCTGATGGTGTATCCCTTGCCGTCGCGCATAGAAACCGGCGACAGTCAGCAGCGCACGCAGTGGCGGCGCGGCGACCGCCTGCGGCGCATCCCCGGTTACCAACCCAGTTTCGAAGGCTTGATGCGCGATTGCTATGGCATCCAGCAGCTCTCGCTGGACAGCTACTTCGACGAGGTGCAACTGCAGCAGACCCGGACTTTTGCCTACGGGGAACAGGTGGCGGCGCGCATGGAATATGGCGGCGACCGTTTTTCGCTGACGCGCAGCTTCGAATCCCTGTTGAGCTGGCTCGGCCCCGGCTTTTTCCCCTGGCAATCGCGGGAAGAAATCCGCCTGCTCAGCAACATCGATCAGGCGCGCGCCGCCCGCGACGAGGGTGCCAGCCGCACCGCCACCCAGCTGCTGGCGCGCGACCTCAATCTGCTGGGCGAGTTGTACCGGCGCGAAGGGCGGCTGCGCCAGGCGCTGGCCAGTTTCGAGGAGAGTCTGTCGCTGCGCCAGCGCGGCTTGGGCGAAGACCATCCCGATACGCTGGCCAGCAAGGCCAATCTGGCGGCCGCGTTACGCCAGCAAGGGAAGCTGGAGGAAGCCCTGTTCCTGGACGAGTGCGTGGTCGAGGCGCGCGAGCGCCTGCTGGGCGCCGACCATCCCGACGCCCTGGCGGCGCGCGCGCAGTTGGCCGCCTCGCTGGCGGCAGTGGGCCGCACGGCGGAAGCGTTGGGAATGCAGGATGTCGTATTGGCAACGTACACGCGTCTGCTGGGCGCCGATCATCTGCAGACGCTGGCCAGCAAGGCGGCCCGTGCCGATCTGCTGCTGTTGCGCGGCGACGTGGCCCACGCGCGCGCGACGCAGGAGCAGGTGCTGGCCGCGCGCCGGCGCGTGTTGGGCGCCGAACACTCCGACACGCTGCGCAGCAAGATGGCGCTGGCGTCGACGCTGATGCACTTGCAGGAGCTGGACGCCGCGCGCAGCCTGATCGACGCGGTGGTGCAGTCCCGTCACCGGCGGCTGGGGCCGGATCACCCGGAAACCCGTAGCGCGCGCCAGTACCTGGGCGACGTGCAGTCGCAGCTCGGCATGCCGGGCGCTGACGCCTCTTTGGTGCCGGCCGAACTGCATCAGGATGCCGCCATGGACGACTACGGCAACGCCTTGCCGCGTCGGCTGGCGGTCATGGAGGGCGGCCGGCTGTGGCCGCGCGCGGCCGATGAGTTGCTGGCGCTGGACGACCAATTGTCCGGTACGCGAGGTGCGCGGCGGTAACATAAATTTATCCAAAATGCCGCACGCCGCTTGCGCAGTGCGGCCATTGCTTCAGGTAAAATCATCCGTATGAAAATCCTGATAAGCAATGACGACGGCTACCTGGCGCCGGGCATCAATGCGCTGGCCGCGGCGCTGGCGCCGATCGCGGACATCGTGGTGGTGGCGCCGGACAGCAACCGCTCGGGCGCGTCGAATTCGCTGACGCTGGACCGGCCGCTGTCGGTGCAGCAGGCGGCCAATGGTTTTTATTTTGTCAACGGCACGCCAAGCGACTGCGTGCACGTGGCGCTGACCGCCTTGCTGGACGAGCGTCCAGACCTGGTGGTATCCGGCATCAACAACGGCCCCAACATGGGCGACGATACCCTGTATTCCGGCACTGTGGCCGCCGCCACCGAGGGATATCTGTTCGGCATTCCCGCCATTGCGTTCTCGCAGGGCGCCTATGGCTGGGAACACATCGATGACGCCGCCCGTCATGCGCGCGACATCATCCAGCGCTATTATGAAGTGCTGCCGCGGCCGTATTTGCTGAACGTGAACATTCCCAACCGGCCGTACGACCAGTTGCAGGGCGTGGTCGCCACCCGGCTGGGACGGCGCCATCAGTCCGAACCGGTCATCAGGGCGCAGGATCCGCGCGGCAGGGATATTTACTGGATCGGCCCGCCGGGCGCCTGCCGCGACGCCGGCGAGGGCACGGATTTCCACGCCTGCAGCCAAGGGCGGACCTCGGTCACGCCGCTGCAAATCGATCTGACCCATCAATCGCAACTCGCTGCATTGGCAAAGGCCTTCGCATGACCGAAAAAAACCGTACCTTTCCTTTGCCGCTGTCCTCGGTAGTTGACAAGGGGGCCAGGAAGGCAACGGTATTCGGCCCGGTGGCGACGCCGCAAACCGCCACCCAGAACGCCGCACGTTACGCGCCGCCGCCGGCGCCCAAAGCGCAGAATTATGCCGCCCAGCCGGCTCCGGCCACGACGCCGCCGCGCCAGCATGCGCTGGTGTCGGACGCGGTGCGCCGCGCCATGGTGCAGCGCGTGGCCAAGCAGGGCGTGCAGGACCCGGTCGTGCTGGCGGCGATGGACACCGTGCCGCGCCACCTGTTCATGGACGAGGGCCTGGCGGCCCAGGCCTATGTCGACGCCTCGCTGCCGATCGGCCATCATCAGACCATTTCCCAGCCATATATCGTGGCGCGCATGATCGAGGTGATGCGCAACGGCGGCCAGCTGAAGCGCGTGCTCGAGATCGGCACCGGCTGCGGCTACCAGGCGGCGGTGCTGGCGCGCGTGGCGCAGGAAGTGTATTCGATCGAGCGCATCAAGCCGCTGCACGAGCTGGCCAAGGCCAATTTGCGGCCGCTGCGCGTCCCGAACCTGCGTCTGCATTACGGAGATGGTATGCTTGGCCTGCCGCAAGCGGCGCCGTTTGACGGTATCATTCTGGCCGCGGCCGGGCTGGAGGTGCCGCAGGCGCTGCTGGAGCAGCTGACCATAGGCGGCCGCCTGGTCGCGCCGGTGGGCGCGCGCACCCAGCATTTGGAACTGATCACGCGCGTCGGCAAGACGGAATGGACCAGCACGACGCTGGAGGATTGCCATTTCGTGCCGTTGCGTCCGGGCGTGGTGTAGCGCCCGAACCACTAGATAAATAGATGAGAATGACGAAAAAAAGTAATGCGCTCGTATTGAGCCTTTTGCTCGCCTTGCTGAGCGCCTGTTCCACCACCCCGAATCAAGCCCCGGTCGTCGACCGCACGACCCCGCCGGCGGTCAAACCAGCCACCCCGAGCGAAACCGCGCAAGTGGCGCGCGACGAGCGCGGCCTGTATACCGTCAAGAAGGGCGATACCCTGATCCGCATCGCGCTGGAATTCGGCCAGAATTACCGCGACCTGGTGGCCTGGAACAATCTGGCCAACCCGAACGACATCAAGGTCGACCAGGTGCTGCGCGTGCTGCCGCCGGAGAGCGGCGGCGCCGCCACCACGCCGGGCGTGGAAGTCGGCACCATCGTCATGCCGCCATCGGACAAGACGCCGCCGCCGGCGCCGGTGCCGAAGAAGACCGGGCCGAAGGGCGCTGGAGGAAACCGCGTCGTCGATGGAACAGCTCACCGCCACCGTGCGCCAG
>NZ_SPVG01000209.1 GCF_004614165.1 Duganella callida
GGCGTAGCCGCCACGGCCAGCTGCGTCGCTGCCGCCGGCTGGCATTCCCGCGCCGTCGCGTGCACCGCCCGCGCCGAATGGCGATGGCGAGAAAGTCGGCGCGTAATCGGGCGCCAGCAGCGCGCCGAACGAGGTCTGCTCGCCGCGCCAGACCGGCGTCGCGTTCAGGCTGTCGGCCGCCGGCAGCGGCGAGGGCACGCTGCCGTGCGCGGTGGCCGAGGTCTGCGCCAGCGCGCGCGACACCGCGTGGAACACGCACTGGTGCACGGCGCGGCCGTCGCGGAAGCGCACCTCGATCTTGGACGGGTGCACGTTGACATCGACCAGCGCCGGATCGAGGTCCAGCGACAGCACATACGACGGGAAACGGTCGCCATGCAGCACGTCCTGGTAGGCGGCCTTGACCGCGTGCACCAGCACCTTGTCGCGCACGAAGCGGCCGTTCACATAGAAGAACTGGCCATCGGCGCGCGCCTTGGACGCGGTCGGCAGGCCGATGTAACCGTAGATGCGCAGCGGGCCGACGGTTTCGTCGACCTGCAGGCGCGCCTCGGCAAAGTTGTCGCCGAGGATCTGCGCGCTGCGGCGGGCGATTTCGCTGACGTTCCAGTGGTCGACCGTGCGGCCGTTATGGCTGAGCGAGAACGACACGTCGGGCCGCGCCAGCGCGATGCGGCGCACGATTTCGGCGCAATGGCCGAATTCGGTCTGCTCGGATTTCAGGAATTTGCGCCGCGCCGGCGTGTTGAAATACAGGTCGCGCACATCGACCGTGGTGCCCAGCGCGCCCGAGGACGGCGTCGGCGTCGCCAGGTGCGAGCCGGAGATTTCCCAGGCGTGCGCGGCGTCGGCGGTGCGCGAAGTGATGGTTACCTGCGCCACCGAGGCGATCGAGGCCAGCGCCTCGCCGCGGAAGCCCAGCGTGCCGACGTTTTCCAGGTCGTCCAGCGAGGCGATCTTGGAGGTGGCGTGACGCGCCAGCGCCAGCGGCATTTGCTCGGGCGGGATGCCGCGGCCGTTGTCGGTGATGCAGATGCGCTTGACCCCGCCTTCCTCCAGCCGCACCGCGATCTGGGTGCCGCCGGCGTCCAGCGCATTCTCCAGCAACTCCTTGACCACGGCCGACGGCCGCTCGATCACCTCGCCGGCGGCGATTTGCGAAATCAGCTGGTCAGGCAGGGCCTGGATCGGACGGGGAGGGCGGAGGTCTGGCGCGTTCATCACGAGATTATAACTGCTCCCCCGCCGGGGTCACTGCTTTGGCCGTTCGCGCACCGGGATCATGGCGTTGCACAGCTCCAGGTAGTTGGCCGCGTATTTATTCCACGGGCCGCCGCGGTTACGCTGCGCTTCCAGGATGCTCTGGTAGATCGGCGCCTCGCTGCGCATCACTTCCAGATGGCTGCGCTCGGCTTCCGGCACCTCCGACTCGAAGCGTACCGAAGTGATCGGCGTGCGCGCATCCTTGCCGCCGTAGAAGCCCATGGCTTCGCTGCCGCGAGTCAGCGTGGTCAGCAGTGGCATGCCGGCGATCACGCGGCCGACCACGGTGATGTTGCGGTCCAGATGGCGCGGCGCGTGACCGGTCACCGCGTACAGTTCGGCGCCGTTGCCGCTGTCGGTGTCATTGTCGCGGCCGACGCCGACCATGCCGTAGCAGTGCGCCAGCCAGGTGGTTTTGCTCTTGGGATCGCGGCCGACCGGGAAGCCGTTGGAATGACCGATCTGCGGCGCATAGCCGTCGAAGTCCTTCTGGCGCACGAAGTGCTTGTCGTTGGCCATCGGCACGCTGAATTCGCCGGCCACCTTGGCCTTGGCCGAGCCCAGCGATTTGGGCTGGGTCTCCGCGTTCGGGTCGCCCCATTGGGCCACGTAATTGTCCTGCGAGCGCAGGATGGCCAGGCCGTCGAAATAATGTTCCCTGACCAGGGTCTTGATGTTGGCGACGTTCTGCGGCGCGAATTCCGGCGCCAGTTCGATCACCACCCGGCCGGCCGGCAGTTCCATATATAAGGTATTCTCAGGATTCAGCGGCCGCCAGTCGGAAGGCTGCGAGGTTTTGATCAGATCGCTGGCGCTGGGACGCACGGGCAGATCGGCTGCGCTGGCGCTACAGAGTGCGGCGCCCAGGCTGGTGGCCAGGGCGATGTGGAACTTGCGGGACAATGCCATCCATTCTCTCCTTGTTTATCTAAAACCCGTTGCTGCGGGCCCTGCGGGGATTGTAAACTGGTTATCTCCGGCACGGAGTGGTGTATGATGCCGCCGCACACTTTATGGGAAGAATATGGATTTTATGCAATTTTTTGACATGATTCTTCATGTCGACAAAACACTGGAAGTGCTGATCCAGCAGTACGGT
Source organism: Duganella callida (assembly GCF_004614165.1). Taxonomy (GTDB): domain Bacteria; phylum Pseudomonadota; class Gammaproteobacteria; order Burkholderiales; family Burkholderiaceae_D; genus Rugamonas; species Rugamonas callida. The sequence goes on from NZ_SPVG01000209.1 coordinate 2,363, forward strand.
ACCCTGATCTACGTCGTCCTGTTTGCCATCATCTTCTGCGAAACCGGCCTGGTGGTGCTGTTCTTCTTCCCTGGCGACACGCTGCTGTTCATCGCGGGCGCCCTGTGCGCAGTGGGTGAGATGAATCTGGCGCTGCTGGTTTTCCTGCTGAGCACGGCTGCGATCACCGGCAATACCGTCAATTACTGGATAGGCGAAAAAATTGGGCAAAAGGTATTCACCCATGATTACCGCTGGCTCAACAAGGAAGCGCTGAAGCGCACCCACGAATTCTTCGAGAAACACGGCGGCAAGACCATCGTGCTGGCGCGCTTCGTGCCGGTGGTGCGCACCTTTGCGCCATTCGTGGCCGGCGTGTCGGACATGACCCACGCGCGCTTCCAGTTGTACAACTTCACCGGCGCGATCCTGTGGGTTGTGCTGCTGACCACGGCCGGCTACTTCTTCGGCAACATGCCGATCGTGCGCGAGCATCTGACCGAGATCGTGCTGGTCGGCGTCGGCGTGGCGGTGGTGCCGATGGCGGTGGGCGGCGTGTATAAGCTGTCGCGACGCGTACAGGGGCGCTGAACCCTCAAGTTTTGCTTGAATGCATCCGTATACCATGAGGTAACTGTTACTTCTGGATACATATGCGCTTCCTCCTGCCCCTGATAGCCTGCTGCTGCGTCGTCACCGCGGCCCACGGCGAAAATAAAGACCCGCTGCTCTCGCCGTCGACCAAGTCGGCGCTGGGCGGCGTGGCAGGGTCGGTTACCAGCACGGGGGCGGCCGCATCGTCGGCATCTTCCGCCGCGGCCTCCGCGCCGGCGCCGGCGCGCAAACTCTCCGAACGCGAAAAAGAGGCGCAGGCCGAGGTCGATCTGTCGGCCAAGATCGCCGAGCGCCTGGCCATCATGCGCGCCAACCAGGCGGCGCGCGTGGCGGCGGCGGCCAAGGCCAGGAAGCAGCGCGATGCCGCCGCGGCGGCGGCCGCGGTGGTGGCGGCTACGCCGAAAATCAGCAATGTCTGGTCCTACGAAGGGGAAACCGGCCCCGCCAACTGGGGCAAGATCAACCCGGCCTGGGCCAAGTGCGGCAGCGGCAACCGTCAGTCGCCGATCGATATCCGCGACGGCATGAAGGTCGAGCTGGAGCAGATCAATTTCAATTACCAGCCATCCTCGTTCAATGTGACCGACAATGGCCATACGGTGCAGGTGATGGTCGGCAACGGCAATTATCTGACCGTGGGCAATCGCACCTATGAGCTGGTGCAGTTCCATTTCCACCGTCCGTCGGAGGAACGCATCAACGGCAAGGGGTATGAGATGGTGGTGCATCTGGTGCACAAGGACAGCGAGGGCCGCATTGCCATGCTGGCGCTGCTGCTGGAACGCGGCAAGCCGCAGCCGGTGATCCAGACGGTGTGGAACAACCTGCCGCTGGAGAAGTTCGACACGGCGGCGCCGGCGGTCACGCTGGACCCGACCGATTTGCTGCCGGCGCGGCGCGATTACTTTACCTTCATGGGCTCGATGACCACGCCGCCGTGCCAGGAAAATGTGCTGTGGATGGTGATGAAGGAGCCGGTGCAGGCCTCGCCGGCGCAGATGGCCTTGTTCAGCCGCCTGTACCCGCTGAACGCGCGTCCGACGCAGCCGGGCAACGGCCGCATCATCAAGGAATCTCAGTAACGTCCAGGTCAGGCGCCGATGCGGTGCCGGCCGGTCCAGGTGGCGCCGGCGGCCAGCGGCTGCTGGTCGATGCGCGCCGGCTCGATGCAGACGAAGCGCAGGTACTCCTCATCGGCCAGGTCCACCAGCGCGGCCGCGTCGGCCCGGCCCGGATTCCACACCACCCATTCGCTGAACCCCTGCTGCTCCAGGCGCAGCGTGGCATCGGCCGTATTCAGCGTCAGGTCCGGCGTCGACTTGTACAGGCGGTCGTGTTTCTCGGTGAAGTGCAGTGCCGGGTAATCCTGCACCAGCGTGTTCAAATGATGATCGGTGTACTGCTGCCCCTGCAGGCCGCTGATGCTGGTCGCATCGAGGTGACCGACCTCGTAGTAGGTATGCAGCGCCACGCCGAACGGGAAGGCCGATGCGCCCGGGTTGTGCACCGTGTAGTCCATTTCCAGCGCATCGCCGTGCAGCGTGAAGCGCAAGGTCAGCGCGAACGCGTGCGGCCAGGCCTGCGCGTGTTCCGCATCCAGGTCCTCGCGCCTCAGGCTGAATTCGAGGTGGGAGCTTCCGGCGTCGCCGCCCTGGCTGGTCAGGCGCCAGTTGCTGACGCGCGCAAAGCCGTGGCGCAGGCCGGGGCCGCGCACATTAAACTGCGGGAAGATGACCGGCACGCCGCCGCGTATCGCCTTGCTGCCGTCCAGTGGCGTCCGTGAACTGACGAACAGGCGCTCCTTGCCGTCGGCCGTCTTCCAGGACAGCAGGTGGGCGCCGAACAGCGACACGGTCGCCTGCGCGCCATCGGCGGCGGTGATGTGGACGGCCGGCAGGTCGCCGTAAGTGGTCATCGTTACTACAGCCATGAGTCTCCCTCAGGTAAGCCGGTTCTTGGACAGCGGCGGATTTTTAGCGAAATAGCGGCGGATGCCGGTGACGATGGCGTCGGCCAGCTTGTTCTGGTAAGCCTCGTCCAGCAGCTTGGCCTCTTCCTCCGGGTTGGAGATGAAGGCCGTCTCGATCAGGATAGACGGAATGTCCGGCGCCTTCAGCACCGCGAAGCCGGCCTGCTCGACCGAGCCTTTGTGCAGGCGGTTGATGCCGCCGATTTCGCCCAGCACGGCGCGGCCCAGCTTCATGCTGTCGTTGATCTGCGCGGTGGTGGACAGGTCGAACAGCACGCTGGCCAGCTGCTTGTCGTGGTTCTTGACGTTGACGCCGCCGATGACGTCGGCCGCGTTTTCCTTGTCCGCCAGCCAGCGCGCGGCGGAGGAGGTCGCGCCTTTTTCCGACAGCACGAACACCGACGAGCCGCGCGCGGTGGGCTGCACGAAGGCGTCGGCGTGGATGGAGACGAACAAATCGGCCTGCACCTTGCGCGCCTTGTCGACGCGCGTGCCCAGCGGGACGAAGTAGTCGGCGTCGCGGGTCAGCATCACGCGGATGTTCGGCTGCTCTTCCAGTTTCGATTTGAGGCGCTTGGCGATCGACAGCACGATGTCCTTCTCGCGGCTGCCGTTCTTGCCCGAGGCGCCGGGGTCTTCGCCGCCATGGCCCGGATCGAGCGCGATGGTCAGCATGCGCACCATCTTGCCGGGTTTTTCGGGCTTGACCTGGGCTTCGGCGGTTTTCAGTTCGGTCTTCAATTCCTCGCGCGGCTCGGCCCTGGTGTCCGGCTTGAGCTGTTCCAGCTGCTCCTTCGGCGTCGGCGCGGCGGCTGGTCCGGCGGCCACCTTGTCGTCGGCCGACCAGTCGCCTTTTTCGATCATCGCGGCGATCGGATCGACTTCCTTGACCGGATACAGGTCGAAGATCAGGCGGTGTTTGTAATTGCCGGCCGGCGGCAGCGTGAACACCTGAGGCGTTACTTCCTCTTTCAGATCGAATACCAGCCGCACCACATTCGGACGGTTCTGGCCCACGCGCACCTGCTTGATGTACGGGTCGTTGGACTGGATCTTGGCCACCAGGCTTTTCAGGGTCGGATTCAGGTCCAGGCCCTCGATGTCGACCACCAGCCGCTCCGGGTCCTTGACGATGAAGTGGGTGGCTTTGAGGTCGGTGTCGTTTTCCAGCGTGACGCGGGTATAGTCGTCGGCCGGCCACACGCGCACGGCCAGTATTTGCGCGGCGTTGGCGCGCTGCGGCACGGTCACGGCAAGCAGCAGGGTGGCACCGGCCTTCAGCACGGTGCGGCGGCTCACATGTTGGGAGCGAATTTGAGGCGTTGAAGGCATGAGTTACCCAGGGCGGTGGACGCCTGCAATTCTACATGACGGCCGTGGCCCGCCACAGTCAAAAACACATTCAGGTCGGGCGGCGGCAGCACGCCTTCGGCCTTTTCCGGCCATTCGACGATGCAGATGTTATCGCCGTTGAAATCCTCGCGGAAGCCGGCATCGAGGAATTCCTCGGCGCTGGACATGCGGTACAGGTCGAAGTGGATGACGTTGACCGCGCGGCCATCGAACTGGATCTGATAGGGTTCGGACAAGGTGTAGGTCGGGCTTTTCACCGTGCCCGTATGGCCGGCGGCGTGCAGCAGCGCGCGCGTGAGGGCGGTCTTGCCGGCGCCCAGGTCGCCGTGCAGGTGGATCGCCAGGCCGGGCAGCAGGGCGTGCGCCAGCGACGCGCCCAGTGCGGCGGTGCCTTCTTCGTCATGGAGATGGGCTGTAAAGTGCTGCATCGAATAAAATGTCATATGGTTGGATCGCCAGCCATTGTACCTTCTAGCCCGCGCCCCGATGTCCCTGTCTGAAACCAATTTAGCCGAACTTGCCCTCAGCATCAAGCGCTGGGGCCTGGAACTCGGCTTTGCCGAAATCCGCATCACCGACGTCGACCTCAGTCACGCCGAAGCCGGCCTGCAGGCCTGGCTCGACGCCGGCATGCATGGCGAAATGGATTACATGGCGGCCCACGGCATGAAGCGCGCGCGTCCCGCCGAGCTGGTGCCCGGCACGATACGCGTGATCAGCGCCCGCATGAACTATCTGCCGAGGGACACGGAAACCGGGGGGGGCGACGCGTGGCGCGAGCGCGAAGCGCGGCGCCTGGCCGATCCGCGGGCGGCCGTGATCTCGGTGTATGCGCGCGGCCGCGACTACCACAAGGTGCTGCGCGCCCGTCTGCAACAACTGGCCGACAAGGTGAAGGCGGAAATCGGCGATTTCGGCTACCGCGTGTTCACCGACTCGGCGCCGGTGATGGAGCTGCCGCTGGCCGAGAAGGCGGGCCTGGGCTGGCGCGGCAAACATACCCTGCTGCTGTCGCGCACTGCCGGCTCGATGTTCTTCATGGGCGAATTCCTGGTCGATCTGCCGCTGCCGGTGGACGAACCGACCGGCGCCCACTGCGGCCAGTGCACGTCGTGCATCACGGCGTGTCCGACGCAAGCCATCCTCGGTCCCGGCAAGCTGGATGCGCGCCGCTGCATCTCCTACCTGACCATCGAACTGAAAAACGCCATTCCGCCGGAGCTGCGGCCGCTGATCGGCAACCGCGTCTACGGCTGCGACGATTGCCAGACCGTTTGCCCTTGGAACAAGTTCGCCCAGCCGGCCGTGCTGCCCGATTTCGACGAGCGCCATGGCCTGGGGCACGCTTCCATGGTCGAGCTGTTCGGCTGGAGCGAGGAGGATTTCAACCGCAAGATGGAGGGCAGCCCGATACGCCGCATCGGCCATGAACGCTGGCTGCGCAACCTCGCGGTCGGCCTGGGCAACGCCGCGGCGGCCGGCGCCAAAGGCGACGCGGCCATCGTGGCGGCGCTGCGGGAGCGCCGCGATCATCCTTCAGAACTGGTGCGCGAGCATGTGGCGTGGGCGCTGGATCGGCATCTCAGCGCTTGAGCGGCGAAGATGCCGTCATACAGATAGTTCCAGCAGGCTTGCCGGCCAATGCTCATGATGTCTCCTGTTGGCGCCAGGCAGGGTGGCCGCAATCGCACGCAGCTCGATCAGGCGACGCTGGTAAAGCCGGACTGAGTGTGTGTTGTCGGCGCGACGCCCCGCCACGCCGGCATTGGCCCGATGCTGTGGCGTGGGCTACACTCGTCGGGTTCTTTATTAACCAGGACCCTCGCAATGCAAACTTCAATTAGATTCATTTCCCTGCTGATCAGCGCCACATTCTCGGTGGCGGCGCACGGCGTCAGCTTCGATGAATGGTCCGACAAGGTCGCCAACGCCAAGGTGCGCAACGACCCGGAAGGCGCCACCGTGCGGCAGTACTTCAGCGGCAAGGAGCAGGATGAACTGGACCGCAAGCTGACGCCGAACACCGTGGTGTACCGCGCGGCGGAAGTGGCGACGGCCAAAAAGGATTTGAGCGAGTTGGGGAGGATGGATCTTGGCAAACTGACGCCGCAACAGCGCGCCAGTGCCGCGACCATCACCTGGAGCCTGCAGAATACGGTCGATGCGTATCCGTATCGCGAGTACCAGTTCGTGTTCAACCAGTTCACCGGCCTGCACGTGCAGCTGGTGAACTTCCTGTCGCAACAGCACCCGATCCGCAACCGCCGCGACATCGAAAACTACCTGGTGCGCCTGAAGCAGGTGTCGGACAAGATGGATACCGGCATCGTGCAGGCGCGCGGCGCCGCCAGCAACGGTATCCTGATGCCGACCTTTATCACGCAGGCTTCGATCGGCCAGCTGGACCGCTTCCTCGACGGCACGCCGGAGAACAATGTGCTGGTGGCATCGCTGGTGCAGCGCATGGCGAACGTGAAGGATGTGCCGGCCGAAGACCAGGCGAAGTTCGCGGCGGAGGCGGCGGCCATCGTCAAGCAATCCATCATCCCGGTGTTCCAGCGCACCCGCGCGCTGCTGCAGGAGCAACTGCCGCGCACCAACAACGACGCCGGCTTGTGGCGCCTGCCGAACGGCGACAAGGCGTATGCCGTGGTGCTGCGCCAGATGACGTCCACCGATTACACGCCGCGGCAGATCCATGAAATCGGCCTGAAGGAAGTCGCGCGCATCGAGCAGGAGATGAACACGCTGCTGGTGTCGATCGGTTATACCGACGGCAGCATCAAGCAGCGCATGGAGAAGCTGGAGAAGGACCAGCAGCCGAAGGACGCCGACCCGCGTCCGCAACTGCTGGCGCGCTATGAAGAAATCCTGCGCGACGCCGAGGCGCGCTCGAAGCTGTTGTTCGACATCGTGCCGAAGGCGCCGGTGACGGTAAAGCGCGAGCCGGTGTTCACCGAGAAGACGGCGGCCGCGCACTACACCGGTCCGGCCAGGGATGGCACTCGTCCCGGCATCTTCTGGGCCCCGCTGCCCGGGCCTGAGTTCCGCATCGTCGGCATGCGCACGCTGGTGTACCACGAGGGTGTGCCGGGGCACCACTTCCAGGTCGCGTCACAGCAGGAGAACACCGGCTTGCCGCGCTATCGCCGCGACCGCGTGTTCGGCGTCGGTTCGGCGTACGGCGAGGGCTGGGCGCTGTATGCCGAGCAGCTGGCGGCGGAGAATGGCTGGTATGGCGATGACACGGTTGGCCGCCTGGGCCAGCTGGACGCGGAACTGTTCCGCGCGCGCCGCCTGGTGACCGACACCGGCCTGCACGCGATGAAGTGGACGCGCCAGCAGGCGATCGACTACGGCATTCCGCCGGCGGAAGTGGACCGTTACGTGGTGATGCCGGGCCAGGCCTGCGCCTACAAGATCGGCATGATGCGCATCCTCGACCTGCGCGCCAAGGCGCGGAAAGCGCTGGGCGACAAGTTCAACATCAAGGCCTTCCACAACGTCGTACTGGAAACCGGCAACGTGCCGCTGCCGGTGCTGGAAAAAGTCGTGGACGAGTGGATCGCCACACAGAAAGGCTGACGGCATCCCCGCTACGGCGGGGATTTTTATTTCAGCAGGCCGGCCAGTTCGACGGCGGTTTTCACCTGCATCTTGTCGAAGATGTGGGCGCGGTGGACTTCCACCGTGCGCATGCTGATGCCGAGTTCGTCCGCCACCACCTTGTTCATCTTGCCGGCCAGGATCAGGTCCAGCACCTCGCGCTCGCGTGTGGACAGCGTCGCCAGGCGCGCGTGCACCGCCGCGTGTTCGCTGGCGCGGCGCGAGTTGGCCAGGCCTTCCTGCACCCGGTCCATCAACTGGTTGTCGTTGAACGGCTTTTCGAAGAAGTCGAAGGCGCCGCGCTTGAGCGAGTCCACCGCCATCGGCACGTCGCCGTGGCCGGTCAGGAAGATCACCGGCATGCGCTGCGCCAGGCCGCGCGACAGCAACTGGTCGAACACCGCCACGCCGTTCATATCCGGCATGCGCACGTCGAGCAGCACGCAATCGCCGTCCGGATCGAACTCGCCGGCATGCGCCAGGAACTGCGCCCCCGATTCGTAGGCGCGCGCCGGGATGGCACGTGTCGTGGCCAGCCAGGTCAGCGCGTCGCGCACGACCGCTTCATCGTCGACGATATGCAGCATTTATGAGGTCTCCTGTGCCGCGACCACCGGCACCGCCGGCAGCACGAAGGTAAATATGGTCCCGCCCTGCGGGTTGGCGCGGAAGGTCAGCGCGCCGCCATGGAATTCTATCGCAGTCCGGCAGATGTTGAGCCCCATGCCCATGCCCTCGGCCTTGGTCGAGAAGAACGGCGAGAACAGGCGCTGCGCCACATCCTGCGGGATGCCGTGGCCCTGGTCGATCACCGCCACGCTGACCCTGGCCGTGTCGGCGTCGTAGGAGGCCACCACGTTCAGCACGCGCTGCTGCGGCGGCACCGGATGCATGGATTCGATGGCGTTGCGGGTCAGGTTGAGCAGCACCTGTTCCAGCATCACGCGGTCGCCGCGCACCGGCGGCAAGTGCTCCGGGATCTCGGTACGGAACGAGACATAGCTCTGGCGCGCCTGCAGTTCGATCAGCGCGCGGATGCCGTCCAGCAGCGAGGCGATGGCGATTGCCTGGCGCAGCGGCTCGCGCTTCTTGACGAATTCGTGCACGCTGCGGATGATCTGGCCGGCGCGCTGGGCCTGGCTGCTGGCCTGCTCCAGCGCCGGTTTCAGCATATTGCAATCGACCGCGCCGTTGCGGCCGAGCAGATTCAGCGCGCCGGTGGTGTAGCTGGAGATCGCGGCCAGCGGCTGGTTCAGCTCATGCGCCAGCATGGACGCGATCTCGCCCATCGTGGCCAGGCGCGACGAGGCCTGCAGCTTTTCCTGCTGCTGGCGATTGAGTTCCTCGATGCGCTTGCGGTCGGAGATGTCGAGGATGGAACCCATCCAGCCGGTCTGCTTGCCGTGGTTGTCCACCAGCGGCGCCTCGAACACCAGCACCGGCACGCGTTCGCCGTTGGGGCGCTGGAACACGGTCTCGAACTGCGGCGTCACCTTGCCCGCCAGGACCGAGGCGAAGCGCGCCTGGTATTCGCTCATCGCCTCCGGCGCCCAGTAGGGCATGGGCGGCAGCTTGCCGACGATGTCCTCGGCCGGATAGCCGACGATCTGGCAGAACGCCGGATTCACGTAGGTGATGCGGCCCTCCAGGTCGCGCGCGCGCAGGCCGGTCACCAGCGAATTTTCCATCGCGGTGCGGAACGACATCTGCTGGCGCAGCGCGCCCTCCGCCGCCAGCCGCCTGGAGATGTGGCCCCACAGGGCCAGCAGGCTCCATAACAGGCCGAGCGACAGCACGATCACCGAGCCGACCAGCAGATTGGGCAGCAGCTGCGGTTCGCTCTTGACGCTGTCGGTGACCAGCGTGACCGAGGCGCCCGGCAGGTCGAGCGCGCGCTTGTGGGTGTAGACGCCGTGGCCAGGACCGGCGGCCGCGCGCCGCGCCAGCACCTTGTCGTCGCGGTCCACCAGCGACACCTGGTTATCCTGGGCGAACCACCACGGCACCATCTCCTCCAGCATCACGCTGGTCTGGTAGGTGGCCACCAGATCGCCCAGATAATCGTCGCCGCGGTACAGCGGCACGTGATAATCCATCAGCACCGCGGCCGGCGCGGCCGACTGGTTCGGCGTCTGCGCCTCCGGCTGGGTGTACATTGGCTGGCGGGTCTTGCGCGTGATCTCGGCGGTGGCCCTGGAGGCGGCCGACAGTTCCACCGGCGTGGCCAGCGGGTCGCTGCTGCCGCCCAGATGGCCGTCCGGCTTGAGCCAGACCACGCGGATCAGTTCATGGCCGTTCTTCAGCAGGCGCGCCAGGCGTTCGTGCAGCATGGGCGCGGTCAGGCGGCCGGCGGCGATTTCCAGGCCCAGGTTGCGCAGACTCTCCTCGTCGCGGCCCAGCTGGAAGCGGATGGTCTGCTCCACCCACAGCGTATCGGCGATCAACTGCTCCTGGCGTTCGTTGCTTTCCATCTGGCGCGCCTGCCACGGCAGCCAGATCAGGATCGCCAGGAAAAACAACACCAGCACGATCGGCAGCAGCCAGCGCAGCGAGGTGCCGGATTGCGGCTTGCGCGGTGTGGCGGGCGTGGTGTCGGGCTGGCTGGTCATGGGCGGTCAGGGTAGCGGGTCGTGGGCGGGCGGCCATTGTGGTTATCCACAGTTGCCAGTGTTGCAGCGATTTATAAGAATCGTCCACAATAGAACAATAGTGTAATTCAATCCCCACCACCAGGAGACTTCATGAAACTGAAACCCGTTCTGCTCATCCTGAGCGCCGCCCTGAGCTTCAACGCCTACGCTCAGGCGCCTATCGTCATCAAATTCAGCCACGTGGTTGCCACCGACACGCCGAAAGGCCAGGCCGCAGAGCGTTTCAAACAGCTGGCCGAAAAGGCGACCAATGGCCGCGTGAAGGTCGAGGTGTATCCGAACAGCCAGCTGTACAAGGACAAGGAAGAACTGGAAGCGCTGCAACTGGGCGCGGTGCAGATGCTGGCGCCGTCGCTGGCCAAATTCGGTCCGCTGGGCGTGAAGGAGTTCGAGGCGTTCGACCTGCCGTACATCTTCCCGTCGAAGACCGCGCTGTATAACGTGACCGAAGGCGAAATCGGCAAGTCGCTGCTGAAAAAGCTGGAACCGAAAGGCATCACCGGCCTGGCGTACTGGGACAACGGCTTCAAGGTCATGTCGGCCAACAAGCCGCTGCATACGCCGTCGGACTTCAAGGGCCTGAAGATGCGCATCCAGTCGTCCAAGGTGCTGGACGCGCAGATGCGCGCGCTGGGCGCCAACCCGCAGGTGCTGGCCTTCTCCGAGGTGTACCAGGCGCTGCAGACCGGCGTGGTGGACGGCACCGAGAACCCGCCGTCGAACATGTACACCCAGAAGATGCACGAGGTGCAGAAGTACGTGACCGTGTCCAACCACGGCTACCTGGGCTACGCGGTGATCGTCAACAAGAAGTTCTGGGACGGCCTGCCGCCTGACATCCGCGCCGCGCTGGACAAGGCCATGAAGGAAGCCACCACCTTCGAAAAAGCCATCGCCCAACGCGACAACGACATGGCGCTGGACGCGATCAAGAAAGCCGGCAAGACCGAGATCTATACACTGAGCGTGAAAGAGCAAGCCGAATGGCGCAAGGCGCTGCAGCCGGTGCAGCAGCAGATGGAAAGCCGCATCGGCAAGGACCTGATCGCGGCGATGAACAAGGAAGCGGCCAAGTAATCTAGCGCTGTCAAAGCAAAAGCCCCGTGGCGCAAACCACGGGGCTTTTTTACATCCGGGGTCAGTTCTGCCAATCGCACACGGGCTCTACCGTAGCGGCCGCTACGG
>NZ_SPVG01000051.1 GCF_004614165.1 Duganella callida
GATCATGGATGACGGTGCTCACGCAGTCCAGACGGCGCTGGGGACACGCTTACCGCGCACCGTAGACAGATAGCAGGTGTAGATTACATCCGTGGTGTAGATGATCGCACGTACTTCCGTTGGATAGGGACTGCACGCTGGTAGTAGATAACTCCGCCTCGGGAGTATGAATTGGGAAGTGTCACTTGGAGAACACCGACTGTCGTTTTCAAGGTAGATTACCACACTTTCTACCACAACAATCTGCGGATTTTCCACTTAAGCCCTTGATTTAAAAGGACTTAAGTGAGTTATCCTGGTGCGCTTGCCGGAATCGAATTCTTCATACGGCCTTTAGGTATAAGGCGAGTTTCCTAAAAGTATCGAAATCTACCGACTAACGTACCGACAAAATGTAAATTGGAAACAGTAGGATTCCGCCATAATCTGCAACTGCTTAATTACTCGGCACCTAAAGCTTGTTTTGCTTGCTCAATAAGCTGATCCGGCCCAGAAAGGTGCACTGAAAGATTGTCCAAATCGCTGCCTTGAAGCTCAACATGCAGCCTTTCCCCATTTAGCTCCGAGGGAACATTCTTCAGCTGATCTTGCACATGCACGCGAATTTGTTCGAGAACAGCCCGTTCCAGTTCGTCACGAATATTATCTTCCGTAAGCGGACGTCCGTTGATAGTCATTTTTATGTCGATCACAGCATAGCCCCTAACAATACATCATCCCTGGATTTGAACTCTCGGAGTGATACGGTCTTTAATTTCTTGGTAAAGCGGAATATCGATTCCCTCTGCCACTTCTAAGGAGACACAGATAGCAAACGGTACGTTTTCCAATAGCTTACCGGCATCCGCTTTGCAATTCACTTTGCATACAAACCGCTCACCATCGACAAATGCTAGAGCTCGATCACCCTCTAGTATTTCATGCTGCAAGGTTCCCCTTTGAACTTGCCTCCAATCCACCTCTTTGCGGACGGCATCAAAACGATCTGCAGGTGGCGAAATCCAAAGTTTCGCCCCTCGATAAGCTTGATGCATCGCATTTGTTGGCGTCAGCCAAGCCAAGGTAATGGTAAGCCGCTTCCATAAAACCTTTGCTGCAAGGCTTGGAGGTAGCGGAGCACTAAAAGAAAGTGCTTTCCCATCTTTAAGTTCGCCCACACCAATCATAGTTGCGCGCTGCTGAGTACAAGATAGCACACGGGTCATATCTACCGCGCCATAACCGAACCAGCGGCCAGCAAGCTTTCTCTGATCATCTCGATCAACTACATCTGGGCACGAAGCTGTGAGATGGCCCAATAAATCCCCCCAGCTTGCTCCATGCGCCATCATTGCTTTCAGCAGCACTGCATCATAGGCGGGTGTAAGCTTATTGGAGTTCTCAGCTCTAATAGATTCAATCGTCTCAAAAGCTAAGGCCGCACTTCTCGCTGCCAACGCGGCGGCATTGCTCGTTCCCCTAGAATACTTAGTCGCACTGGCTAAGCCGCTAGGCGGGCAGGCGACTTTGTGACCAGGTGCCACAGAGTTGCGCCAAAGCGGAGCAACCAAAGTTGTTTCAGGTGGGCCCACAATGCTTTCCGAAAACAAAATTCGCCCACCCGAGAATAGCAAATCAGGCTTGACCGCTCGACGAAAACCATTCCCAATCCTCGAATATGGTGACAGCGCACCGCCAGGCAGAAGGTCATACCGGCGCGGCACAGTTGGGAAATCTGCTACGTCTGAGTGAATAGCTCCAATTGAGAGTCCGTTTATAGACTCTGCAGGAGACAAGATCGTCTTGTCTTCATCTGAATTAAAAACGGCGCGCAATGCGTATGCCTGCCGCTGCTCAACTGTCAACTCAGGAAGCGACTCGCGCGCGGTCTGTAGCGTAAAACTAGAGGCATTATTACCCACACTAATGATGAACAATACTCGATATTTAAAAGACAGCCAATCAAGCAGCCTCGCCCAAGGCGACAGTTGCCGGTCGAATGGCCGCTCCGAGTCACCAAGCGACAAATTAATGATTCGCACCGTAGGCGCGACGGCTGGTTGATCACCATCTCCTTCAAATATCCGTCGTATCGCCCGATGCATTAAATCGACAAGCAAAACGTTATCTGGAGTCACTTCTGCCCGAGGTGAATTAGGGTCGTTTTGGTCGGGGCGCAAGACGGGTCGAACATATAGCGGGCGCGGACTCGGAACACTTCCAGCACTGAGATCACCATGCACGATCAATGAGGCCATCGCTGTACCATGCATTCGGTCTTGCACAGAGTAAGCACCTTCCCAACCGTCAGGGTCATCGATAATTAAGCGCCCCGCGAGCATCGGATGGTTTTGAACAGGAAACCCGTCTAGCAGAGCAACAACCGGGCTCTCTTCAACCTGATGATGCGCCTCAACAGCCCCCAAGATCTCACGTTCATCCTCATCAGACGGTGCTGCGGATTGTCCACGCGGTCGAAAAGACATCACCCGCTCCGAGAAGGCAAGCTCGGGAGGTCGCTCTTCAAGCAGTTGCGATAGGGCCGCTACCGGTAGCTCAACAAGCACACCGTGATAGCAAATTTCAGAGATCAATGCCCTACTTAAAATCCGGCCGTTTAGCGCTGTAACCAGTCTGGAGACTTCACGATAGGCCTGTTCATTCTTCGATAAAACTGAGGAATGCCAAATGTCTATCTCAAAGCGGACCGGGTCAATACCTGCCTGAATGCGCTCTTGCCAGTATTGAATGACATCACTGCCGATACGATCACGTACACTCCAGAATCGTATATCCTTTAGAAGTGCAAAGACGTCCTTCCAAGGGGCATAACCACGTTCAAGCTGTACTGTAGGATTCGCTTGATATCTGTTCCAAAGGGAGATGATCTGAGACAGTGCCTGTTGATTTGATCCGACCAAGAAGAGGCGACCGTTAAGCAATTTGTCGCCGTTATTCCTGTCAAAGAAATCATCATCAGGTTCAATATCCTCTGCCGACTCCAGCAGCCATTCGAGCCCGGCAACTTTCTTGACCGCTTTGACAAAAGAATCAACCGGCCCAGCCGTCTCAAAGACAATTACCAGTTCAGGATCTACTCCTGGCGCCCCCTGCTGCAGCTGAAGCCTTCTGGCTTCAAACGCGCGCTGCAGGGTCTCGAGCTTAGGACCGATTCGAGCCCTTTGTCGCCCGATTTGTGGTCGTTGAGTTGTGGGAACGGCAGACTGTAGGCCATCTCGATCAACTGACGTCGCCGTAGGAAAAAAAAGGATTGGATATTGATTGTCGGCCATTGCTCCCATGCACCCTTTTAGTTATTGGAATCGGTCACCTTTGAATTCGCGCGCTGCGACCATTGCCGGAGTCTGTCATTCACAATCAACTTCATATCGGCGTTTGGCAGAGCTAGAACATATCTACGGCTCACATCATCAGAAAACTGTTCGATATCAGAAAAGCTCGAAACGTTAAGCTTTTTTGCAAGAGCTTTGGGGGTATGTCCTAACGAAAGCCCCATCTTTTCTTGCAAACGCTGAAACCAAGCCTCCTTCTGCGCTAAAGATGGAGGCGGAACAGAAAGGCGCACTTGGAACCGGCGCCACACCGCCCGATCCAGCAACTCGGCATGGTTGGTAGCAGTTACAACAACCACATGACTCGGTAAAGAATCAATCTGGAGCAACAGCGAACTAACAACTCGCTTTATCTCTCCGGTTTCATGAGTATCGCCACGCTCTTTACCAAGAGTATCGAATTCGTCGAAAAAAAGCACGCATTCGTGCGTTCGAACAAAATCAAACAACCGTTTAAGCCTCCCGCTGGTTTCACCAAGGAAACTTCCAATGACTGCTTCATACCGAACTACAAGCAGGGGCATCATCAGTTCAGCAGCCAATGCCTCTGCGATGGAAGTCTTCCCATTACCAGGCGGTCCCGAGAGCAAGACTCGATGGCGCGGCTCTAGACCATAAGAACGCAACAAATCACGCCGATGCTGTTCCTCAATGACCTCGTTTAAGGTATTCCGAATCTCATCTTCTAGCAGTAAGGAGTCGAAGGTTCGTTGAGGATTGATTTCATACAGCAGCCCCCCATGCCCTCCGTCGAAGGCACGAACAACTTCGGGCGTCCGCTTTCCGGTAGACAGCTTCAAGTTTGCTTCCAGTTTGTCCGCAAGCTGATGATGCCGTTTGGCTCGCTCTTCTGCCGCCAAAGCTTCGACTGTAGACCGGAAAAGGCCTTGATCACCTTGGCTACCGGCCTTTACAAGATTAACTATTAGATCTGCACGTGGCATATTTTCCTCTCCATAATAGAAGTCTAACAGGTCACATTGGTCGGGTGTCCAATTACCGATAGATCGGATGAAGGTACGCCACTACCTGCGCGAACAGCGCCACTTTAATCAAAGTGACTGCTTACCGCCCAAGATAGACCGCTGTAATTTGTTCTCGACCATGCCCCATTTCCTCGGACAGCAACAGGCGTGCTGACAAATCCCGCTGGCGCTGCTCTGGGCTAAGTTGCGATGAACGAAGTCCGCCACGCGCAGGACTATGCCAACCGGTGAGCCGAAGATAACGCTCCTGAGCATATTTGTGGCGCAGGCCATGAACGCCGTGGATCCCCGCCTTGTCGCATTGAGCACGGAAGCGCTGCAGTTGGTCGCGGTAGCGCATGTTCGGTGGAATTAAGCTTCCACCTGCAGCCAAGCGTCTGGCCTCGTTGAGGACTTCCCGCTGCTCCGGTGTACGGACAGCGATCTCACGGTACTTCCCACCTTTGGTCCAACTGTCCTTGAGCTTTAATCTGTCGCCACCGTCGGCCCATGCAGGGACAATCTTAATGCTTTCCTCGCGCCGCAAGCCGAACACTGATTGAAGGCGCAGCGACATAGCCGTGTAGGCATCTGTGATCTTCGCCAGGTGCGCATCATCGAGCGTCTTGGCCTTGGAGATGTTGGTGATGAAAGTGCGCTTGTCGATACAGTAGGCGGCGTTGTCGCGGGCGATGATGTTGTCCTTGCCGATCTTCTGCGCCCACCAGCGCATCGCGCTCATGCGGTTCTTCATCGTGCCGGCGCTGACGGCATCGGACTTCCACTGCCCTATCAGCGCCTCCACATGCTTGGGGCGCAGGCTGTCCGCATTCATGTGGCGGTATCCGAGATCGTGCAGCTGGTTGGCGATGTGCGACAGGATGCGGGCACGGTCGGATTGCGTGGCGTAGCTGCCGTCGCGGTTGCGGTCGCAGAGCTGCTTGAGTTGATAGTTCAAATCGCGCATGCTGTCCTCCGTTAGCGCTTTGGTGTAATCGAGTCAGGTAAGTGTTTCTGGCCACCGCGCTTGCCGCAGCAAGGACGGTATCGAAAGGCCTCGGGACACCACTCCCGTGTATGCGGTTGTTCACTGCTTGCCCGCGCCGCATGCGCGTGTGGCGCCGCGATCGGCTCCTCAGGGAAGCGCGATCGCGGTGGGACCAGTTACCCAGGGTCCATGGGGTGTGCCTCGCACACGTTGTCGGCCCACGAGGGGCAAGGTTGGCAAGCAGCGTTCAGCTGCGCTGATAGCGGTAGGTCCGCTTTCACTGGCCGGCGTCACTGAGAAATCAGCGGCGGAGCCCATATAGCGCTTGGCTGCTGGCGCGTCGTCACTGGCAGCAGGCCGCCAGTAACGACGCGCGGTTTGCGCCGCGGACTAGGGCGGCGTATCGACATGCACGCGGCTGCAGATCGCCGCGTGAGGTGGTGACAGTGCGTGAAGGCGCACGATGTGACGCGCATCGTCCTCAGGGGAAGGATGCGCAATAGGATGCAGCCAGTCCTGGCTGATCGCGGGTTCGCTCACAGGCGAGTCCAATCTAGATGTACTGACTAAGGGCGCGTGACGAGCGCTACGCCTGGCGCGATGCCAAGATGCGCGAAGGGCGATCCTTCGCGTCGAAAAGCATATTGTCCTCCACCTGGCATCGCTCCGGCATCACCGATACAAAATTCTCGCCGATTTATTTGTCGAACGCTGATGGAGAATGGACCGCGATAAACGCCCCGATTTCGGTTGGCGCTTGCACGGACAACGGTGCATCGTATCGTACAGAGACCACCACCACTGGAGGACAACATGAGAACCTACGACAGTCTCCCCGAAACCATTCGTTTGATTCGATTGAAGGAAGTATTGCGGATATGCGGAATGTCCCGAAGCACCCTTTACAACAACATCAAGGAGCGTCAGTTCCCCGAGCCGATCAGGATTTCAGCGCGGTCCGTGGCCTGGCTTCAAAGCGAGGTGCAGGAATGGGTCGAACTCAAGGTCAAGCTGCGCACCGTGAAGCGACGTCAATCGCCCCAGCTGCGGTGATCATCTGTACTAGCTCAGACATTACCTGACACGAACTGTCAGATGAGTTAGAGTTCTGAAGCGCCGCTAACGGCCAGAAACGGTCTTTTCCGGTGGCTCAAGAGCTGCACGACTCGACGCATCAGCCTAACGACCACTATTAAAATATGACTTTTCTTTGCCAAGCATGTGAAAGCCTCCCGTCGTTAATAGAAGAACGGGACGACGACCCAAAAGAACCATATCTGGTCTGCCAAGAATGTCACGGACGTTTGATAAGCCGGGCGCTTCGTCCAAGCGAGTGGTTCAACCTTGCGAAGAGACACGGATGGGCAAAGTTTCTGCTACACGACGATTTCTACGACGATGACGGGGAAGCTACTCAACCAGAAGAGGACGTCGAAGACGCTGAGTTTCACCCCGCCCCTACACTCAACCAGGTCGAGACGGCACCTTCTACGCTTCTCGATTACTCGGTGACTCGCTGGAAACTTAACGAGGACGTCTTGGCGGCGTGGAGAAGGCTGCCCCAGGAAAGCGTACTGTCGTGTATTGCCGAGCGCTTTGACCGCACTATGAATCCGTCGGTCAGAGCGGTCACTTTGGAAGTGGCTGCGCTCCTTCGCGCGCAAGGGGGCGCATTTGTGCGGCACGCATGGAAGTCTTACCCAGACTGCGGTTCCTTCTGGTCACTTGCAGCGGCCACAGCAGCTTGTCTCCCCGAGGACGAAGGATTTCCGTTGGTGGCAATGGCACTCGAGAAGCTACCAGAGAAAATGCGGAGGCAGCAGTTCGGAGCCTTGGCGCACTTCCGGTCAACAAAAAGCCTCGACTGGATTGAGACCCATGCAAGTGAGCCAACTGGTGACGCTTGGGGTTATCTTGCCGCTGCGTCCAAATTCAATTGGCCCAAGGGCGAAGAGTGGCTGAAGGCCGGTCGCCCCCTTAGTCTGATTGCGGTTGACGCACTTCTGGCCATCGCCAATCCACGGACGCCGTTCTTGCGGCGGATAGGTGCCGTTCTTGAAAATCAGCCTAGCGAGCAGGCCCTTCGCTACGCCCTTGAGGCTTTGATGAAAGCCGACCCAGCTCCGAGGGTGATACAGCGGGCCAGCGCGCTACTCGAGTACGTGCCCGCGCTTGTCCGTTCCTCTTGACCCAAGTGTACGTACTCGATCAAGTCTGAGCTAGTGCAGATCATGGCCATCACGCAGTCTGTCCAGGTAGTCGGCCCAGCGCTGCATCATCTCGCGCCGGGCCGGCAAATGCTTGGTGCGGTTGTACGCGCGTCCGTTCGGGTCTTTGACGGCATGCGCCAGCTGGTGCTCGATCAAGTCGACACGCTCCCCTAGCACTTCATCCAGCATCGTGCGGGCCATCGCGCGGAAGCCGTGGCCTGTCATTTCCTCTTTGCTGTAGCCAAGGCCACGCAGCGCCGCATTGACCGTGTTCTCGCTCATGCACTCACGCGGCGTGCGCAGGCTTGGGAAGACGTAGCGGCCATCTCCCGTTACCGGATATAGCTTGCGTAAGATGGCCACAGCCTGTCGCGCCAACGGGACGACGTGCTCGACATGCATTTTCATTCTCACGGCCGGGATGCGCCACTCTGCCCCATCTAGATCGATTTCCGCCCATTCTGCGGCCCGCAATTCCCCCGGACGTACAAACAGCAGCGGAGCCAGTTTTAAGGCCGCCTTGGCCACCGGATAGCCCTCGTAACCGTGGATCGCCCGCATCAGTGCAGCTACGTCCTTCGGCTCCGTCAGCGCCGCGTGATGGGAACGTGGGATCACCGCCAGCGCGCCGCGCAGATCCGCTGTCACATCCCGCTGCACCAGATCGAGGGCGACGGCGTATCGAAAAATCTGCCCGCACATTTGCTTGATGCGATGCGCAGAGTCATAGGCTTCGCGGGCCTCCACTTTCTGCGCCACGGCCAATACGTCCCGTGGCTTGATCGCGGAGATCGGCCGCTTGCCGATATGAGGGAACACATCATGCTGCAGCCAGGCCATCACCTTGTCCTGGGTGCTGGCGGAGCGCATCTTGGCCTGCATCGCCAGCCACTTGAGGGCGACGGATTCAAAGGTGTGACTGGCGGCGATCAGTTTCGCCTCACGCTCCTCGCGCCTGGCCTCCGCCGGATCGATGCCATCGGCCAGCAGCACGCGGGCGTCGTCGCGCCGCTTGCGCGCCTTGGCGAGGGCGACCTCGGGATAGGTGCCCAGCGCCATCGTCTTGCGCTTGTTGAGATATCGGTAGTCCAACCGCCAGTACTTGCCCTGCGGTTTGACGTGAATGTAGAGTCCGCCGCCGTCGTAATGTTTGTCCCCGCTCGGCTTGCTTGCCTTGGCGAATCGAACAAAGGTGTCCGTGAGTGACATGGCAGCCCTCCCCTGTCGGTATACAAAATCGAGCTCAGCACCGAGATACCGTCAAATGTGTCGGTATACGTCCTTGATTTTATGTTAACTCCTCGGATTTTCAAGGACAACAAAAAACCCGCTTCTCCTAGGGAGGAAGCGGGTTTTGAGACTTCTTGGTACTTCTTACTGCTGAGTTCTGGTGCCGCTTGCCGGAATCGAACTGGCGACCTTTTCATTACGAATGAACTGCTCTACCGACTGAGCTAAAGCGGCGACGACCCGCATTCTAGCAAACAACCCTCACCGCACGCTAGTCCTAAAACCATTAATTTCAGTTCACTGTGCAAAAATAGCATTGCTTTTTGCGGATCTCAAGCTTCTCACCCCTCCAGGTGATAGCCCGTGACCACCGCCACCTCGTCGCGCGAGCCCAGGAATACCGGCACGCGCTGGTGCAGTTTCTCCGGCTGGATGTCGAGGATGCGCTGCTTGCCGTCGGTGGCCGCGCCGCCGGCCTGTTCGACGATGAAGGCCATCGGATTGGCCTCGTACATCAGGCGCAGCTTGCCCGGCTTGGAGGTGTCGCGCAGGTCGGCCGGGTACATGAAGATGCCGCCGCGGTTGAGGATGCGGTGCACGTCCGCCACCATCGAGGCGATCCAGCGCATGTTGAAGTTCTCGCCGCGCGGGCCGGTGTCGCCAGCCAGCAGTTCGCTGATGTAGCGCTGCACCGGCGGATGCCAGTGGCGCTGGTTGGACATGTTGATGGCGAATTCCCTGGTCTTGGCCGGGATCTGCATGTCGCGCTGGGTGAGCACCCACGAGCCCATCTCGCGGTCCAGGGTGAAGCAGTTGACGCCGTTGCCGGTGGTGAGCACCAGCATGGTCTGCGGGCCGTACACCGCATAGCCGGCCGCGACCTGCTTGGCGCCGGCCTGCATGAAGTCGGCTTCAGTCGGCTGGGTCATGCCTTCCGGCGCTTTCAGCACGGAGAAGATGGTGCCGATCGAGACGTTGACATCGATGTTGGACGAGCCGTCCAGCGGATCGAACAGCAGCATGTATTCGCCCATCGGGTAGCGGTTGGGGATCGGGTGGATCGATTCCATTTCTTCCGACGCCATGGCGGCCAGGTGGCCGCCCCACTCGTTCGCTTCCAGCAGGATTTCGTTGGAGATGATGTCCAGTTTCTTCTGCACTTCGCCCTGGATGTTTTCGGTCTCTGCCGTGCCCAGCACTTCGCCCAGCGCGCCTTTGCCCACCGAGTGGCTGATGGTCTTGCAGGCGCGCGCCACCACTTCGATCAACAGCCGCAGCGATGCCGGGATGTTGTTGTGCTGGCGTTGTTCTTCCACCAGGTATTGCGTAAGGCTGACTCGTTTCATGTGTACCCTTGGTTGATTGTAATTAGTTGGCCAGTGCCTTGGTGACGACTTCCGCCACGTCGTTGGACAGCTTGTGCGCGGCGACCTGCTCCAGCGCCTGTTTCATTTTCGCCTGCAGCGCCGGCGCGTAGCGGCGCCAGCGGTCCATGGCGCGCGCCAGCCGCGCCGCCACCTGCGGGTTGATGGCGTCGAGCTTGATCACGAACTCGGCCCAGAAGGCATAGGCGCTGCCGTCGGCCGCGTGGAATCGCGCGGGGTTGGCGTTGGTGAAGTTGAAGATCAGGCTGCGCGCGCGGTTCGGGTTCTTCAGGTTGAAGGCCGGATGCTCCATCAGCTTGCGCACGGCCGCCACGTCCGAGGTTGGGGCCGAGGCCTGCATGGCGAACCATTTGTCGATCACCAGCGCTTCGTGTTCGAAATCGGCGTAGAACGATTTCAGGTACGGTCCGGCGTCGGCGCCGCTGTGGATCATGGCCACCAGCGCGGCCGAGCGGTCGGTCATGTTGGAGGCATTGTCAAACTGCTGTTGCGCGAGTTTCAGTTCGTCGGCGCCGGGCGCCACCATCAGATACGACAGGCACAGGTTTTTCAGCGCGCGCTTGCCGGCCGAGGCGGCGTCCGGGCTGTATTCGCCCGGGGTCTGGTTGGCCTGGTATTGCGCCAGCAGTTCCTGCTTCAGCGCCGCGCCGATGGTGCGGCGCATGAACTGGCGCGCCTTGTGGATCGCTTGCGGATCGACCACGTCCATCTGTTCGGCGATGATGGTTTCCGACGGCAGGATCAGCGCCAGCTCGCGGAAGGCCGGGTCCAGCGTGGCATCGGTCAGCACCGCGCGCATGGCGTTGATGAAGGTGTGGTCCAGTTTGAGGTTGGCGTCGCCGTGGGCCGCCACTTGCGCGGTCAGCTTGAGCAGGCGTTCCATCGCCAGGCGCTGGCCGGCTTCCCAGCGGTTGACCGGGTCGCTGTCGTGGTTGAACAGGTGCAGCAGTTCGTCGTCGGTGTAATCGTATTCGAGGATCACCGGCGCCGAGAAGTCGCGCAGAATCGACGGGATCGGCCGCTCGTCGACGTTGCGGAAGCGGAAGATCTGCTCCTGCCCGGTCAGTTCCAGCACCACCGTGGTGGCGCCCTTGGCGTGCTTGCCGTGTTCCAGGTGCAGCGGCAGGTCGCGGCCGTCGGCGCCCAGCAGGCCGACCGCCACCGGGATGTGGAACGGCTGCTGCTCGGCCTGGCCGCGCTGCGACAGGATGATGTCGAAGTTGCGCTTGACGGCGTCGTAGCGGGTGCGCGCGGTCACCACCGGCGTGCCGGCCTGGGAGTACCAGCGCTCGAACTGGCTCAGGTCGCGCCGGTTGGCGTCGGCCATGGCGGCGCGGAAGTCGTCGCAGGTGACGGCCTGGCCGTCGTGGCGTTCGAAGTACAGGTCCATGCCCTTGCGGAAGCCGTCGCGGCCCAGCAGGGTCTGGTACATGCGCACCACCTCGGCGCCCTTCTCGTACACGGTGACGGTGTAGAAGTTGTTGATCTCGACGAAGGAGTCGGGCCGCACCGGGTGCGACATCGGGCCGGCGTCTTCCGGGAACTGCGCCTGGCGCAAGGTGCGCACCTGGTCGATGCGGGTGACGGCGCGGCCAGTGTCGGTGCCGATCATGTCGGCGCTGAACTCCTGGTCGCGGAACACGGTCAGGCCCTCCTTCAGCGACAGCTGGAACCAGTCGCGGCAGGTGACGCGGTTGCCGGTCCAGTTGTGGAAGTATTCATGGCCGACCACCGCTTCGATGCCGGCGTAATCGACGTCGGTGGCGGTGCGCGGGTTGGCCAGCACGAACTTGGTGTTGAAGATGTTCAGGCCCTTGTTTTCCATCGCGCCCATGTTGAAGTCGCCGACGGCAACGATCATGAAGCGGTCCAGGTCGAGTTCCAGACCCCAGCGTTCCTCATCCCAGCGGATCGAGTTCTTCAGCGACTGCATGGCGTAGTCGGTCTTGTCGAGGTTGCCCTCTTCCACCCACACCTGCAGCAGCACGTCGCGGCCGTCGGCCAGCTTGAACCGTTCTTCCTGACACACGAGTTTGGCCGCGACCAGCGCGAACAGATAGGATGGCTTCTTGAACGGGTCTTCCCACTTGGCGTAATGGCGGCCGTCGTCGAGGTCGCCCTGTTCGATCAGGTTGCCGTTGCCGAGCAGGACAGGATACTGTTGCTTGTCGGCGCGCAGCATCACGGTGTACTTGGCCATCACGTCCGGACGGTCGGGGAAATAGGTGATGCGGCGGAAGCCCTCGGCCTCGCACTGGGTGTAGAAATTGCCGTTGGAGACGTACAGGCCGGACAGCGCGGTATTCTCGGCCGGCGCGCACAGCGTTTCGATTTCCAGCACCGCCTCGGCCGGCGCGCTGCGGATGGTCAGCGTCGACTCGTTGAGCTGGTAGTCGCCCGCTTCCAGCGTTTGGCCGTTCAGGCGCAGCTGGACCAGTTCGATTTCCTCGCCGTACAGCACGATGTCGTGGCTGGCGGCGTCGGGATTCCGGCGCAGGGTGATGCGGTTGGCGACCACGGTGCGCGCCGGGGCCAGGTCGAAGCCGAGTTCTACGGTCTCAACCAGAAAGGCTGGCGGGGTGTAATCTTGGCGGAAGATCGTCGTTGGGCTGCTGTCTGTGCGCATGGGAGACTCTGGGGGACGTGAGCAAAAGCTTATTTTACCAATACCGGGGCTGGCGGACGCGCGAATCGCCCCCACCTGCGGACGGAGGGCCGGCTTACCGACTTGTAAAGTTGCTGCTTTCCACAATGCGGTAACATTCTGTAATATTCAAGCAAGGGCCAGACGAGCGTCATACACTTAGTTCTGGAAAACACCGTCTTACCTGAAGGGGCAACATCATGAAATCTCTCGCCATCGTGGCGACGGCCGCTGTCATGCTGCTGAGCGGCTGTGCCACCACCATCCACAGCAACGTCACCGCGTTCAACAACTGGACGGCCGACATCCAGGACAAGTCCTATGCCTTCGAAGCGCCCCAGGGTGCGGACGATACCCTGGAATACCGCAATTACCAGACCCTGGTCGCGGGCGAGCTGAACAAGTTGGGCTTCCACCAGACCGCTGACGGCCAGCAACCGAAATTACTCGTCGGCATGAAATTCTTCACCATCGACCATCCGGTGCGGGTGATTCAGGCGGAAGACCCGTTCTGGGGACCGTACTGGGGACCGGGCTATGGCCGCTATGGCTGGGGCTATTCGCGCTGGGGCTACCGTCCGTTCTTCTACGACCCGTACCGTTTCGGGCCGATGTACGTGGAGGAGCGTGTCAAACACCAATACCAGCGTCAGCTGCGCGTGACCATCAACGGCACCGACGGCCGCAAGCTGTATGACGTCACGGTGCAAAACACCAGCGGCGTGCAGGCGACGCCGCACGTGATGCCGGCGCTGGTGCAGAGCGCCTTCGCCGGCTTCCCGGGCCAGAACGGGGTGCCGCGCAACATCGACATCACCATCGAGCCGAAGACCGAGACCATGCAAGCCGCCAACCCGGCCGCCAAAGCCAACTAAACTCCGGGGTCAACTCCGGGGTCAGGTCTTTCATTGCGTCACGAGCCCAGCCGTAGCGTACGCTACGGC